>JBCDLR010000022.1:0-21095 GCA_038745205.1 Verrucomicrobiota bacterium | reverse complement strand
CTTCGGCGGGCGCCTTGGGAGCGGCAGGCTTTTTGGCGGGAGCGGCCTTCTTTTCCTCGGCTGGCTTGGCCGCAGGACGCTTTCCTTCCGGACGGTTTCCGCGCTGTGGCGCGGGCCGTGCTTCACCTCCGGGCCGGGAAGCCGCGGGTCGACGAGGGGCTGACGGCGCGGCGTTCAGTCGTTTCTTGATCGCCTCAAGGTCGCTTCGGATGTCGTGCAAGGCCTTGCGAAGGTTGTCTTGGGCCGTCTGGGCCTCGCGCACCTTCATCTGATGCGCTTTCTGGGCTTCCTCCACGCGCCGGTGGTGTTCCTGGGCCATTTTGCGGTGCTGTTCTTCTATTTTCTTCTTCATGTGCTGACCCGCTTCGGTGACCTCGCGCTGGAGGGCCTTGGCCATGTCCTTCTTGCCAGCGGCATTGAGGTGGTGGGCGGCGGACTGAAGGTGGTGGAGACGACCGATTTCCATGGCGAAGAGTTCGGCGGAACTTGGTTCGGACTTGACCTCTTTCTTCCCGTGGTCATGCGGCTTTCCATGATCATGGCCGTGATGATCGTGCCCTCCGGCTTTCTCTTTCTTCTTGGGGGCCTCAGGCTTCTTGCAGCACTTCCCATCTTCACCGCAGCACTCGCCTTCCTTGCCGCACTTGGAATTTTCACATTTCGACTTGTCGCAGTCCGCGCAGGTCTCGGCTTTTGCGTCGCTCTTTTTGCAGTCCGTACATTCGGACTTGGCCTCCGGTTTTTTGCAACACGACCCGTCCGTGCCACAGCATTTCGATTCCTTTTTCTCCACGGCCGCCGGCTTCTTGGCTTCGGCTTTCTTGGAGGGTTCAGCATAAACAGGAGCCGCGAACAGGGCCGCGAGCATGACAAGACAGATAGCAAATGGGAGTTTTTTCATGGTGGGCAAAGTTTACATCATCCGCGAAGCGCTGCGAAGCCTAAGAGTTATCTCTTTCGCCACATTATGAACCCGATCAGCGTCGTCCCAGCACGACAGGAGCGCTGATATTTCCGTAACGATCAACGAGTTTTACCGCGACCGCATCGTAAGTGCCCCAGCGGGAGGAGAGTTTGAAACCGCGCTTCGACGCGGACGAAACAGCGACTGTGCTCCACGTTCCGGCTTTTTTTGCCTGCAAGGTAAAGGCGCGGACGGGCACGCCGCGAGGGACCGCCCAATCGATGGTCAATCCGTCCGCCGACAGGGTCGCTCGCACCGAGGGCGGCGGCGGTGTGTACGCAGAGAGGTGCCGCATCGCCGGGACAAGCGCCTTGGTTGTGTAATAGCTCTTGTCGAGCGTCGAGGCGATACCTCCGTTGTTGGTCATCACCTGTTTCATGCTCCAGAGGCAATGCCCGTGACTGCGCCGACGGCTGCCGCGAGAAAGTCCGATCTGCTTGCCGATTTCCGAAGCATTGCGGTCACGGCCGATTCGATCCACCGCCAGTCCCGGCCACACATGCCGCCCCGACTTGTTTTCGCTGTCCCACCAGGGGAGCAACTTCGCGAAATCCTGGTCCCCGCCGATCGGCCAGTAGAGCTGGGGGCTCATGTAATCGCACCACCCGTTGTTGAGCCACTTTTTCGAATCACCGAAGATCATGCTGTAGTTGTCGAGATCAGCCTTGATGCCCCGCGGGACCCCCGGCTTCCAGATACCGAACGGGCTGATACCGAATTTCACCCAGGGCTTCTCTGCCTTGATCTCGCGGTTCAGGTTGGAGATGAAGGCATCGATGTTCGCCCTCCGCCACGCGTTCCGGTCGCGGGCGCCGCTCGCCTTGAAGGCTGTAAGATCGGGGAACTGATTGTAGCCCGCCGCCGGATTCTTCGGGTAGGGATAGAAATAGTCGTCGATGTGCAGCCCGTCGATGTCGTACCGGCGCACGATATCCATGAGGACTTTCGTCGAGTAATCGCGGACGGCGGCGAGACCCGGGTCGAGCCAGACTTTCCCCTCGTATTTCCGGACCCACTCCGGATGACGGCGCGTGACGTGGGTGGAACTGGCCTTTGTCGTGGCCGCACCGAGGGCGCGGAACGGGTTGCACCACGCGTGAAGTTCGAGTCCGCGGGCATGAGCCTCGGCGACGGCAAACGAGAGCGGATCATAGCCCGGCGACTTCCCTTGGGTTCCGGTGAGCCAGCGGGACCACGGCTCGAGTTTCGACGAATACAGGGCGTCGCAACCAGGCCGGACCTGCAGGATGATCGCGTTCATCTTGAGCGCGACTGCCTTGTCAAAAATGGCGATGAGTTCGGACTTCTGCCGGGAGACCGGGAGACCAGGCTTCGAGGGCCAGTCAATGTTGTAGACTGAGGCCACCCACGCGCCTCGGAACTCCCTCGCCACCGCGGGCGGGGAATCCCGCACCGGCACATACTCCGCTGCCAACGCCCCATCCGCGAAGCCGGAGACGGTGGCGACCAACGCTATCCATTTATTTAAGATCACTTAACAACTTCAATGCCCCGCCATGGACGTCAATGGTAATGACGAAGAGAGATTTGCCCCCGGGGCCGATTTTGCGGAAGGTAGACGGCCCTGAGAACTCCCTGATGTCTGCTACGTCCACCGTCTTCACGCGCGATCGCGCGGCCAGCCGACCTTTTGTCATCGCGATGAGCGTGATTGGATCGGTGCTACTCGTCTCGGCGGCCGTGATCGCCAATGCCTTGATGGGGCGCCCGGCGGCGGACTCGGCGATCCCGCCGGAGCCACCGGTTCTCCGCCCGAATGCGGAAGGCGAGGGAAAGACCGAGCTGGAGATGGAAGCGGAAGCGCTGCGCCTGGAGAACTCGCTCTTGCGCGAAGGGGGGAAACGCATTGAGGCCGATGAAGTCCCCACGGAAAGCGATATCTCCGTTGCGCCGACCATCAAGGATCCGGAAGCGGCCGAAGCGGTGGAGGTCGCCCTCGCCCTGCGCCGCGAAGGCGACATGAAGGGCGCCCTTGAGCAATTGCGGAACGCCCAAGCTGCGGTCGGGAACCATCCCCTCATTCTCTACGCGATGGCCGACGCGCACCAGGCGATGGGACTCAACGCCAAAGCGAACCAGGAGTGGGAGCTGATTCGCGACATCGGTCCCGCCGCCGGCGATTACTATGAAATGGCGGTGCTTCGGCTCGGCTACACCGATCCGTCCTTCACGCCCGCGCGGCCTGACACAGCGCTCCACATCGGCAGTGCGGCGATCCAACGGGACGAGGATTTCACGGACGGCGAGAACATCGTCGTCCGCCTTTCCCTGCTGAGCCGGGCAAGCGGGCCGCTCGAAGTGCCGAAGGTTTACATCGACATCCAGTTCTACGACCTCATCAACGGCCGCGAGGTGGACGTGAACCGCTCGAAGCAGAATGTCCGCTTCCAGTGGTCCACACAACCGGTCAACTGGAACGAGAACGAGGAACTGCTCGACATCACCTACGTCCTCCCTGAAGCACTGGCCAAACGCACACCGGGAGAGCGTCGGCAATACTACGGATTCGTCGCAAAGCTCTTCTACAAGGATCAGCTGCAGGACGTATATATGCATCCGAGGACGCTTCACGAAGACATCCTCGACCAAACCGCGGCAAAACGCCGTGAGGCGGAAGCCACCCTTTTTCCCGAATGATCGTCCTTGTCGTCCACAGCTCTCCCGAGACCGTTGACCTCGCCGTCGATACGCTGAAGGCCACGCGGGCCAAGGAGATACTCACCGCCACGAGCTTCCGTGCCGGCGTCGAAGCCGGAGAGGAACTCCGGAATCTCGATGTCCTCTTCACGGGAGCCCTGCGCGGGGACGAGGCTTCCGGGTTCGATCTGCGGGAAAAACTGCGGGAACGCTTTCCAGGTCTGAAAACGATCTTCATCGGTCGGCGCGAGAGCTTCATGCGCGAAGGGGAAGCGACGGTGAAGGATCCCATCGTCCGGTTGCCCGGGGAAGAGTCGACGCTGCTTGAATGGGCGGCGGAAGCGGGGCTCGGGCGACGCCGGATGACCGCCATTCCGGCCAGCGATGCCGAAAAAGCCGGCGGGGACGAAGAGGTCGAGGACCTCCCGACGGCACAGACGGTCGCCGCTCCCGCCCGCGAACTCGCCGACTACCGTCTCGTAAGGCTGCTTCACACCGAACAGGAGACGGAAACCCACGAAGCCGTCCAGCAAAGCGTCGACCGGCGGGTCGCCCTCGTCCTCCTCAAGCCCGAATACTGTGCCAGCGAAGAATGGGTAAGGGAGTTTCGCGGTCGCGTCCGCGCCAAGGCAGCCATCATTCACCCTAACATTACACCAGTTTATGAAGGCTTCGAGGATCTCGGCGTGCTCTTCTACACGCGCGAATTGATCGACGGCTATAATTTGACGGAACTGGCCGCGGGCGGAGAGAAGCTGTCACCCCGCGCAATTTACGGCGTCATCACGGTCGTGGCGGAATGCATGAAGTATTTCCAGGCCCAGGGGTTCCCTCACGTGGACCTGACCGGTGGTCATGTCTACGTCGGACGGGACGGGAAGACAAGACTCTCCAACATTGCCACCCTCGAGCCGATCAACGAGCTGGATACACCGGATCACATTCGGGCCCTGGGCGAGGCGCTGCAGCCGCTCCTCGGAGCGAAGGGAGGAAAACCGGACTTGATGCCCAAACTTCTGGACATCATGGCCAGCGAGGAATACTCGATCGAGAGTTGGGACGAATTGCTCGAGTTGATGGAGGGCATTGACGACCGCATTGCCGAGAGCGACCGGGCGCAACCCCACCGGGCTCAGCGCGCGTGGAGACGTCGCAGCAAGAAAAAGATCGGGGCTGCGGCCGTGGGCACCCTCGTTGCTCTCGGGTTGATCACCTTCCTCGCCTGGCCGCGCGACACGGCACCCCCCGCTCCGGAAGTGGGCACGACAACCTCCATTCGCGGCGGCGACTTCATCTTTCAGGACAAGGGCACGCGCAACCTGCGAACGTTCGAAATCGATCGCTACGAAGTTACCATCGGGCAGTATGCGGAGTTCCTTGAGGCGATGGAAACCGAGAAGAACCCGCGGCGCTTCGACCATTTCCTCCAGAAAACCGTCGCCCCGGAAAAAGCCGACCACGTTCCGGAGTCATGGGACGAATTCTACCCGGCGGCAAAGTCCAGCGGCACCTATCTTGGCCAGCCCATTGATCTGCGGTGCCCGATCATGCTCGTCGACTGGTGGGACGCCTGGGCCTACGCAACGTGGAAGGATCGTCGACTCCCGACGGAAACGGAATGGGAACGGGCCGCACGCGGCGACCAGGGCAACCTCTATCCCTGGGGGGACGAGTTCGACTTCACGAAACTCAACACTGCACGGACGGAAGACAAATACAGCTACTGGTCACCCGTCGATGCGTTTAACGAGGACGCCAGCCCGGAAGGAGTGGTCGGCATGGCCGGAAATGTCAGCGAGTGGGTCCACACCTGGATGGACCATCCGGAAATCCCCGACAAGAAGGTCCCCATGGCCCGCGGGGCCTCTTTCGCAACAAACGCTGAAGAACCCGGGAACTTCTCCCTGACCAATCGAGATCGCCTCTTCGATCCCAGCGAGCGCCAAATTTACATCGGGTTCCGGACCGTCAGCCGACGGGGCGGGTGAATCCCCGCGGTTAGCGTCGGCGTCGAAGACAGAAAGACAGCGACGCCAGGAGAAGTGCCGAAAACGAAGGCTCGGGAATCACCTCAAGACTAAAGTTGTCGAGGCCCGCGTCGTCGGAAGTAGTGAAGGTGACCCTCGTCACATCGTTAAATCCAACCGGATTCACCACGGTCGCCGTCGTCAATCCAGAGAAAGTCTGCATGACCGTTCCTCCGCCTTCAAGATTCCCGGTCATGATGATTTCAATCGTGGCCGCTGCCGCAAAATCGTTGGGGCCTATCGTCACTTGATTGAGATCGAATGCCCCTCCTGCTTCGAGG
Source organism: Verrucomicrobiota bacterium (assembly GCA_038745205.1). GTDB lineage: Bacteria > Verrucomicrobiota > Verrucomicrobiia > Verrucomicrobiales > DEV007 > JBCCWV01. The sequence goes on along the minus strand of JBCDLR010000022.1, from coordinate 15,165 downwards.
GCCAACGTGATCGTCGCCGTCTCTTCAAAGGCAACGTAGTCAGTAGGGTTCCCTGTCATGGGAAACCCGAAACCGGTCGCAAAAACCGCCGCAAAAGTGTCAACACTCAGCTCAAATCCATCTTCAACGAATGGAAGCACCTCGACACTCGTCGCTGCTTCGAAATCGAGAAGAACCACGGCCCCTTTGACACTTGGCCCCGTCCACATTGCCAGCGCGAGAACACAAAAACCTAGTTTTTTCATATTATTTGGGATCTTTAAATATTTAGATTGGCTGATAACGTAAACGAATTGACCAGTCAAGATTCAAAAACGCGATTTGCCTGAAATTTCCGGCACCGTTTCCTGGAATCCGGCCATCCGAGGCGGTCAACGCGCCCTGCGCGAAAGGACGCGGAATTCAAACAACGGCTCGATTCCGGGAAACCGGGCAGCCTCTTGAAACTGGTCAGGGTCGTCAATCAACTCGAATCCCGAGCCCAGTTCCGGATGGTTCTCGTTGAAATCACGGTAGGCGTAGACCAGCACGAGATCCTTTCCTTCAGCGTCTGCCGAATTGACGAAGGCCTCCAACTCTGCCGCACTGTCCGCGTGCAGCGCCTCCCTCGCATAAAGCGGCAAGACCCTGCCGCCCAGACCATAACAAACCAACATTGCCCCGGGCCAGTTTTCGCTTCGCCAGGTGACGACTTCGCGGAATGCGGTGTAGCTGTGGTCCCTCAGGGTCTCACGCGAAGGCATGCTGACCATGAACCATCCGACTACCAGAATGGCTGCCGACCCTGCTCCGGTCCATTGACGCCAAGCCCGAGATCGCGAGACTAACCTTTCCACTCCCGCGGCGGCCAACATTACCGCCGGAGGAAGCAAGTAGATCAAGTATCGAGGATAAAAGTGCAGAGGCTTCGCCCAATGAAATATGAGCGATGCAACGGCGCTCAAGAACAAGGCGAGAAAAACAACAACGAAATACCCATCTCTCTTCGCCAGCGCCATCCATCCAATTCCCACCACGCCCAATCCTAACAAAACCATAATCCAGCCCGGCGCGGGAATCGGATTACCCGCGAAAAGCAGTGAAACCGTCTCCGCAAGCAGCGGCCATCCCAGGAACTGATGGTCGTTGATCTCTCCCCACCTCCTCATCTGTAGCAGGTTCGGCGCGAAACACACGAGGAACGCGATCGCCGCAAACCCGTTCACTGCCAATACCCTCCAAATAGTCTCTCCGCCTCTCTGCGTCACCGCGTGAGTTCCCGTCGCTCCCTTCACCATCGCCGCACCCGCCAATCCCGCCGCATAGAACACACCCACCGGCAGCGCCCAGACGATCCACCACTGCACGACGCCAAACGCGATCCACCAACGCCAGCGCATCGTCCGCAACGCCATCCAGAGCGAGCCGACGCCCGCCGGAATCAACATCATGTTCAGGCTATAGGCGCGGGCATCGATACCGTAGCGAATGAACCATGGATGCAGCGCCAGGAAGAAGGCACCAAGCACTCCGGCCAAGGGCATTCCCGCCGCGCGAAGCAACAACGCTGAGAATAGAATCGACAACACTCCCGCAGCAATCGCCGGCAGTCGAGCGGCCACTTCATTGAACGCCCCATCTTCCTCCTTCGCGCCATCCCGCCAGCCCTCCAGGGTCAGCTTCGACAAGACGGAATAGGGTGGATGATTCGTCGGCTTCCCATAGTACCAAAACGCGCGATCCCAACCCCGTTGCAGAAACCGATAGCCCTCTTCCCGCGAGTCATCCGGCTTGAAGTATCCGACGGTGGTGTGCTTGATGTTCCAAAGCTCATCCCACCAAAGGCTCCCCGCCGCGAGCGGTGCCCGCAGCCAGAGACTCAACACGACCGCAACGAGGATCCCGGGCCAAAACCAAACGGGCGGCCGCTTCTTCTCCACACGGAGAGTTTTTCCATGCGATCTCGCCCACCATGGCGCCGTTCCCAACAGGACGACCGCAACGAAGAACCCAATGCCCCCGGCAAGCCAAAGTCCAATTTGGATATCATCTCGAAGGTCGACTTTCTCGTTGGCCTCCTCCGCCGCAACGATTCTGTCCCAGGCTTCCTCCCTTCCACCATTTTGCTCAAGAACGAGCCAAAGACAGCCCACCGCCACCAGCACGGAAACCAGCCGTCCTCCCAACACCGGAAGATATCGCGCGGGTGGGGAGAGGGATTCATTCATGATCGTTTCGAATGAACACCGAAGTCCCGCCCATGACCACGAATTCGTATCGCGAGCCTTCAAGAGGAACGAACTCAGCCAAAGCGAGGGTTTTCCTTGCCGGGCGAGCAGGAACTCCGACACTCCGAAAACCACGCTTCCCCTTTCGACGCCATGTCCATTCCCGCTTCCCTCGCGGCGTTGCTTTTCTTCTGCTTCGCAACGATCAACGCTTTCAGCGGTACCCCACCCGCTTTCGTCTCCGGCCCGGTCGGCCCTTGGGCGCCGGCGAATTGGACGACGAGTTTCGCCTTCCCATCCTCCCTGGAAGCCGCCACCGTGGAACTCAATCCCCGTTCTGCCACGGAGTTCAACCTCGAGTATTTTATCTCCGAAGGGGCAAGCCCGACCGGCGTCAGCCAGCGCGGCGCAGTCTATGAAGTGAATTCAACCGTCTCTGGTCAGGTTTCTTTTGCGTACGAATTCTCCGGATTTCATGGGCTCATCGGCGGCAGCACCGGAGAGGCATTTCTGCAGGTATTTAATGACACCACGCAGGTCCATTTTCAATCCGTGAACCTTCCACTTCCGGACCTCCCCTCCGGGTTTTTCGCCATGAGCGGCGACGTCTGTTTCAACACCACGACCGGCGACACAATCACCTTTATCCTGGGGGGTTCGACCACGGATACCGCCTTCAGCACTCTGCTCGGAGTCTGCCGCCTGATCGATTTTTCAGGACCATTGCCCACTGGCTTTGTCACGAACACCAACAACAGCGGCGCGGGATCCCTCCGTCAGGCCATTGCCGATACGAGTTCGGGAGGAAGCGTCTTTTTCGCGGGGGGGCTGCAAGGGAAAACCATTGGCTTGTCCACCGAGCTGCGGGTCAACAAGGCACTCACGATTGACGCCACGGCCCTGCCGTAAAAACCCGTCCTCGATGCACTGGGCAACAGCCGTTGTTTCGAGATTTTCACCAATGGGTCAGGCAGCACAAACGTCACCCTGAAGGGCCTCAAGATGATCAACGGCCGCAATCCCTCCAATGCCGAAGGGGGATGCCTCATCAATTTCGAGAATCTACGCCTCGAAGACTGCGAGATTCGCGACAGCGTTTCCACTCGCAGCGGCGGCGGGATTTTCAGCTTTCAACCGCTCACTTTGGTGCGGTGCACTGTCGATAACAACTCCGCCACCAATAACGGAGGCGGCATACTCACGCAGAGTCAATTCTTCCTCACCGATACAACGCTTTCACGAAACACGGCGAATGGAAACGGGGGTGGTGCCTACCATGACTTCAGCTCCTCTGGTGTTGTCATGTTCCACGAACGCTGCACTTTTGCACAGAACTCAGCCCGCGAGGGCGGCGGACTCTTCCAAAACAGCGGTCTCGGCACCTTGAAACGCTGCACCATCACCGGCAATACCGCGACTGACAGCTCACTCGACGGGGCCGGCGTCTATGTCAACAACGCCTTCGGGGGAAACGCCCGCCTCACCTTGCAGACTTCCCTCATTGCCGACAACAACGGCGAAGACCTTCACGCGGGATCACGCGGCGGGGTTGCCTCCTCCGACCACAACCTCATCGGTGACGGAAACACGTCCGCCTTTGAAGCGGATTTCAGCGGCACTCCCGTCTTCGGTGGTGCGAGCAATCCGGATGATTCGACGAACGTTTCCAACATGCGACTCGCCCCTCTCGGCGACTGGGGGGGCCCCACCGAAACGATGCCGCCACTCTACGATTCCATCGCCGTCGACCGTGCACCCTCCGACGGATCCAACGACCAGCGCGGCTTGGGGCGCTTCGGCTCCGGCGACGAAGTGGGCTCGACCGAGTATTTCCCGATCGGACAAACCCTCGTCGGGACCGACACTGACGGCGACGACATGCACGACGACTTCGAAGCGATCTGGGGATTCATCGTCGGCGACGACGACGGGGATGAAGACCTCGACAAGGACGGGTCACGCAACAAGGACGAGTTGCGGAACCGAACCAATCCGCGGGATGGAAATTCGAAATTGAAGATCACCTCCTTTGGCCCCACGGCGAAACTGGGAACCACTGCTCTCGTCGTCCCGATGAAGTGGACCACCCATCCCGGCATCAGTTATTCCCTGCAACAAAGTGATCGACCGGATTTCAGCAACGCGCAGACGTCCCAACCGCCAAATGCGTCTCCGGCCGATGATTTTGAAACCGGGATCACCTTGATCACTCCCAAAAAAGCCGCGGAAGTTTACCGTTTTATCCGGAATTGAGGCACCACGAACTGGCCTGCGCCGTTACGTTCGCTACGTTGCGGCTCGAATGACCGGAGCCCGGCGTCGTCCTATTCCTGCATGAAAACCATCTTCCGCGTTTTTGCCTATCTCCAGCGATACCCGTTGTTGGGGCTGGCGCAGTTGTCCTGTGCGGTCCTAATGACGCTGCTCGTCATCGTCTACCCGCAGGTCATCAAGATTGTGACGGGTGAAGTGATTCCGGAAAAGGCCTTCGACCGGCTGATCCCGCTCATCGCCCTCGCCTGCGGGGCTTTCCTCCTGACCAATCTCTTCAACGCGCTCCGCATCATCCTCAACAACACCTTCGAGCAGCGCGTCATTTACGACCTTCGGAGCGATCTGTATGAAAAGATCCAGCGCCTGCCGATGACATGGTTCGACAATAAACGCACGGGCGATGTCATGACCCGCGTGACCGAAGACGTCACAGCCATGGAGCGTGTCCTCATCGATGGCATCGAGCAAGGCGTCGTCGCCGCCCTGCAGATTCTCGTTGTCGGCGCCTACATGTTCTGGCAAAGCCCGGAGCTTGCCGGCGTCGCGTTGATTCCCATGCCCTTGCTCATCGCGGGCGCCGCTGCCTACACCTACACGGCGCCCGACCGCTACCGGCAAACACGCAAGGCCACGAGCGCAATGAATTCGTTGCTCCACGACAACATCGACGGCGTGCAGCAGATCAAGAGCTTCACGCGCGAGACCACCGAGCACGGACGCTTCAACAAGGCAAGCGAGGCCGTGCGCCAGGCGACGCTCCGCGTCATGCGCATCTGGGCCATCTACAATCCCGGCATGGAGTTTTTCCGGAATCTTGGGTATGTGCTGGTGCTGGGGTTCGGCGGATGGTGGGCCATGGAGGGGACGCTTCCGCCGGAAGTCCTCTTCGCCTTCCTCTTCGCCCTGAATCTTTTTTACGAACCGGTTTCGCGCCTCCACCAGCTGAATCAGATCATCCAGCAGGGCAGGGCGGCAGCGGAGCGCGTCTTCGAGATTCTCGACGAGGACTCCGAATTGAACGCGGGCGAGGGCAGGGTGTTGTCGGCGCCCGTGCGGGGATTCATTGAGTTCGACAACGTGAAGTTCGCCTACAACGAGAAAGCTGCGACGCTGAAAGGCATCTGTCTCGAGGCGCAACCCGGCGAAACCATTGCCCTCGTCGGTCACACCGGCGCCGGCAAATCGACGATCATCAACCTTCTCACCCGCTTCTACGAGTACGATGGCGGCGAGGTGCGCATCGACGGCCAGCCCATCCACGAACTCTCCAAGCGGAGTCTCCGCAACGCGATCGGCTACGTCACGCAGGAGAGTTTTCTCTTCAATGGCACCGTGCGCCAGAACCTCGAACTGGCCCGTGCCGACGCCAGCGACGACGAGATGTGGGCCGCGCTGGAAGCCGCCAATGCCGCCCGGTTTGTCCGTGATCTGCCCGAGAAACTTGAGACAAACGTCGGTGAACGCGGCGTGAAACTCAGCGTCGGCGAGAAGCAACGTATCTCCATCGCCCGCGCCATCCTCAAGAACCCGCCGATCCTTCTCCTCGACGAAGCCACGGCAAGCGTTGACAACGAAACCGAAAAGCTCATCCAGGAAGCGCTCGAGCGGCTCATGTCCGACCGCACCTGCGTCGTCATCGCTCACCGCCTCTCGACCGTGCGGAACGCCGAAAAAATCTACGTCCTCCGCGCCGGCGAGGTCATCGAAGAGGGCACGCACGAATCGCTCATCCTCCTCGATGGCGAGTATGCTCACCTAAGTCGCCGGGCGTTCCGTGAAGAAGAGGAGGAAACCCTCGCGATGTTGAGGTAGGTGAGTTGACGAAACCCTGAACATCGATTGCCTTGAGGGGGGCACCAGCGCACGGGTGAATGAAATCGAAGCTGACCATACTCGGGATTGCTCCGGTGTTGCTGATTTCGGCAATCATGCTGTCCAATCTTCATGTCGAGGCGAAGAGGATCGGTCCGGTCGACAATGAATCCTTTTTCAGCACGCCCATTAGTGAGGCGATCGTTCCCGCGAGAATTACCGGAAAGGTTCCCGAAACCGAGAACGAAACGGAGGAAATCACCGAGGAGGAAATCGGGAATCAGCTCCTGCTTCCGCCGGCACGGGCTCGCAAAATGTTTTACGCGTGGGAATCCAAAGCTTCCGAGATTCTTTGGGCAGCCACGAAGGCGACGAGCAAGAACGCAAGCTCGCTGATCAGGGTCATACCCGGAGCAGATTCCGTGGAATGGGAGATCTTTGTCGAGGATTACCTGGAAGAGGTGGAGCAGGAGTCAGGCGCGATGAAAAACAGCGAGTGGAAACAGGCTTTCGAACAACACGAGAGGCTGCTGCGCAAACTCCTTCCGGTCGATGAGAAGACCCACGTGATGAGTGTCATCAGTGCCTGGGGCGAAGAGCAAAAGGAATCCCTGACCATCTCCAGGGGCGCTTCGCGTGAGGATGTGATTATCGATCCTGCTACCAGTGAGGTGACGATCCATGGCACGGAAGGCGCCGTCTTTGCGTCATGGGACGAGGAGCACCACCGCAAAAGGTATGGCCACTTGTTTCAAGTGACCGGCCTTCCAGGCGCTGACTGAAGCATTCGACTACTCGCCGCCGAAGATCTTCCAACGCGGCTTTTTACGGCGGCCACTCTCGTCAAAGAGCGACTTGTCCACCACCTCGCCAATCGGATCGTCATCGAGCTTTGACTGCAATTCCGGAGCGCGCGCGGCCTCAGCAACTTTTTGATTCTGAAACAGCTGGGTGTAATCGCCACGAGCCAAAATCTCGCGGATCTCGGGGTCGTCCAGCAACTCACGGACCTTCGGGTGATTCAGCAACGTGTTCGTCCGCGGATCCGCCTGCAGTTCCACCTCGGCCGTTTCGTCCTTGGTCGACACAAGTAACTCCGAGATCGCGGCCCGTCCCCGGTCAATGAACGGATCAATTTTCTCCAGGAGGTTGGCCAGGGGGTCGGACTCGATGATCGACTGCACCCTTTCCATCCAGGCAGGCTGCGGCTTGGGGGCGCCCTCCTCGGTTTCCACGGCGTCACCGACGAAGGCCATCGACTCCGAAGTTCCGACGAGGCGCAGGATCATGCTGATCGCGAACACCGTTCCCGCCGCCGGAATCAATCCTAACAACGCTCCAAACAATCCGCCTCCCCGGGGCTTTCCATCTTCACGAAACGTGAAGGGTTTTGCGATGAGACCGAAGAACCAGCGGGCCACGATGAAGGCGAGCACGCCCACGATGAGCGTGGAATACGCAACCACCCGCGGACCCAGTGGTTCTTCCATGCCTGCCGAAACCTCGGGAAGCCTCTGGTACCAGAACCATGCCCCGACCACCGCGACGGCGAGCGCGGCCAGTCCGAAAAACATACGCACGATCCCGCGAATGGCCCCGATGATCATCGTCACGGCGAGGATGCCGAGGGCGATGGTCGTGAAGTTGACGGGGATGGGGAATTCGTTTTCCATGAAAGACTTACCCCATTTGCGCTCGCTGGCGCAAGGCATGATCAACGAGGACGAGCGCCGTCATCGCTTCGACCATCGGCACCGCGCGGGGAAGGACGCAGGGGTCGTGGCGACCGCGGCCCTTGAGTTCCGTATCCTCGCCTTCGTTCGAAACCGTTCCCTGGCTCGACATGATTGTTGCCGTCGGTTTGAAGGCGGTGCGGAAGACGAGCGGTTCACCGTTGCTGATCCCGCCCTGCACGCCACCGGATCGGTTCGTCTTCGTGCGGACCTTTTCGCCTTCCATGTAGAACTCGTCGTTGTGCTCGCGGCCGCTCAAGAGCGTACCGGCGAAGCCGGAACCAACTTCGAAGCCCTTGGTCGCCGGCAGGCTGAGCATGGCCTTCGCGAGATCGGCGTCGAGCTTGTCGAAGACCGGCTCTCCCCACCCCGCGGGCACGCCACGCACGACACACTCGACGACGCCTCCCAGCGAATTCCCATCTGACCGCGCTTCCTTGATGCGGTCAATCATGGTCTCCACCGCGGCCGCGTCCCCCGTGCGCACGATGTTGGCTTCCACCTGCTCAAAAGTCACCGTCTGCGGATCGACGCTGGTCTCGATGTCCTGGATCGATTTCACGTAGGCGACGATCTCGAGGTCAGGGGCGAATTGCCCGAGGAGGACCTTCTTGGCAATGGACGCGGCTGCAACCCGCCCGATCGTCTCGCGGGCTGAGGCACGCCCGCCGCCCTGCCAATTCCGGATACCATACTTGGCGTCGTAGGTATAATCGGCGTGGGAGGGCCGGTATTTTTTCGCCATTTCCGCATAGGCCTGTGGCCGCGCATCCTTGTTGCGGACGAGGACGGAGATGGGAGACCCCAGCGTTTGCCCCTCGAAAGTGCCGGAGAGAATCTCGCACTGGTCGGCTTCGTCCCGCGGGGTCACGATCTCGCTCTGCCCGGGACGACGCCGGTCGAGATCGGCCTGAATGTCGGCTTCCACGAGCGGAAGACGCGGCGGACAGCCATCGACGACGACGCCGACGCCGCCCCCGTGGGATTCCCCAAAAGTGGAAATGCGGAAGGTATGTCCGAATTGGCTGGCCATCTGCATTAACTAATGCCGTATTCTGGCAAGAATGAAAGAAGTCTACAGCCATTACGACTTCGCGCGGGTGGGTTACTACAAATCCATTCTCGAGGAGGCGGGTATTCAGTGTTTTGTCAGGAACCAAAATGCCGACATGGGCATCATGGGCGGGGCATTGACGGACACCATCCCGGCCCTCTGCGTGATGGACCCCGATCAGTATCGGATCGCCCGGCAGATCCTTTCCTCCCACGAATTTCCCTCCGAGGAGGAGGTGAGGATTCCCTCCTGGAACTGCGAGTGCGGCGAGGAAGTGCCCGAAGGGTATGACTCCTGTTGGAAGTGCGGAGCCGACCTTCCCGAACCCGGACGATGAGGCGAAGCTACCATGACGTTCGCTATCCTCGGCCCTTTGCGGTTTCGCTCCGGGATTTTTTCAAGGGCCCCATGGGAATCGCCCTCGCTGTTATCGTTCTGTTGGGAATAATTGCCTTCTTCTTCCGGGCACCGTTGAGCAAGGCCACGAACGGCTGGCGTGCCGGGCAGTTGGCGGAGGAAGCGGCGACTTTTGCCGAGCGCGGCGAGTGGGCGCAGGCGAGCGGCGCCGCGCTGGCCTCACTTCAACTCGACCTGTCCACCGACGCATTCCGCACCTTCTACCAATCGGCGCGGAAGTTGCAGAACCCGCAGGCTCTCCGCATCGGGGGCATGCTCTTCCTGCAGGACGGAGCGACTTCTGCAGACCGCGCGGAAGTCCTCGGGCATTTCATCGCCGCGAACGACCTTCTCGCGACGGAGCGACTGGTCGCGGAATTGACCGAAGAGGACCTCGCCCATCCCGGCGTGCGCGCCGAGGTCATGCGCTTTCTCATGCGCACGGGCCGCTTTGGCGAGGCCCTGGAAATGGACAAGGCCACCCCGGGGGATCAGCAGAATACCGCCGATCTCATCATCGCCGAAGAACTCGTGAGGTCGCGACGCACGGAATACAGGAACGCCGTCGCCAGCCGCCTCCGACGGGTCATTTCCGGCGCGCAGGAAGAGGATGCGTTCTCTGCGGTGAGGCTCCTCGCCAGCCTGCCGGACGATTGGATTGCCGGGAGCGTGGCAAGCCTCGTCCTTGAGAAATTTGGGGCAAGGGAGGAAATTCCCGCTGACATCATGTTAGCCGTCCGCGCCCTGGAAATCGGTCTGCACCCCGATCGGAGGGAGAGTATATTGCAAGGAGCGGTCGCCGACTGGGATTCGAACAAGGAACTCGTCGCGGCGTGGCTCCTGCGTGTTGGCGAGGCGGAAAAACTCATTGCCTTGACCAACCCGGATGCGCTGGATGGCGAGGAGTCTCCGCCCTTGCCCGCCGGACTTTTCGAACTCCGCATGCAAGCACTTGAGGCCACCGGCGACTTTGAGACGCTCTACGGGGAATTGGCCGAAGCTCCGGCGGCCATTCCCGCCTCACGCATCGCAGCCCGTCGGGCCGTTGCCGCGGAAAAAACCGGGCGCAAAGCGGAAGCGGTCAGCCTCTGGCTAAGCGCCCACGATACCGCTGGACGGGAATTGAACCGGAACAATTTTTACGATCTCGCTGAGATCGCGAAATCCTCCGGCAGCAGCGACAACCGCTTTCGGGCGCTCGCGACGGCCCTCGAGCATCCGGTCGGCATACCACCCGCCACCGCCGAGTTGAAGGACGTCTTTGATTGGCTCTACCAGAAAGGCGAGACCGACAGCCTGCTCAAGGTCAGTGCGGTTCTGTTAGACCGACTTCCGCAAAACCCGGTTCTCATCAACAACTACTTCTACCTCCTCGCCCTTCGCGGCTATCCTGGCGAACGGGCGGAAACTGTCTTGCAGCACCTGGTGAAGAAGTTTCCCAACGAGCCCCAGTACGCCGGTACCCTCGCACTCGCCCTCGTGCGCAACGAAAAACATATGGAGGCGATCGCCGTGTTTGAGGCGTTAAGCGCGGATCCCCAAGTCTGGCCGGCCGCGGAAAAAGCGGTTTTTTCCGTCGCTCTCCATGCCATCGGCGCCTCCGAGCGGGCAGCGGATCTTGAGAAATCCATCGACTGGGAGCAGCTCTCGGAGCCCGAATCCAAGGTTTTCCAAGCCCTTATCGAGGAAGCGAAGGCCCAGGAGTGAAGTTATTCACGATTTGGCAGAATCGTCACATCTGAATTTTTTATAACAAGGCGCTGTTCATTCATCCTCTATCCTGTATAAGGAAAGGCAGTGTTGTGGCGTGGTCCAGAAACTGCTCCACCTTTTCAGACACCCTTTTCACGGCTCTTTAGCAGCCTCCTCAATACATGAAAACGAATTTGTCAGCGGTCATAGCGACCGGACTTGTGTTTGCTCTGTCTTCCGCGCAGGCCTCGCTCGTCTTCACCGTGATCAACAGCACGCAGACGATCGACTTCAATGACTTCGATGGCTCCGGATTCGCCTCGGACCCGGCGGCAGGGCAGCTCGACAGCGACACGTGGCGCGCGACGGGATTTTCCAGCGACGGATCCTTCGGCGGTGATTTCGTGAGCGGTGATTTCGCCCGAGGCACCGATGCCGACGGCGTTTCCACCGGCGGCATCTATGCCTTCGAAGTCGGTGGCGCGGGTTCTGGCGATTTCGGACTTGGTGTCCAACCCGCCGGCAGTGACTTCACTCCTGGCGACTTCACGCTTCGCATTCAGAACAGCACGGGTACTACCGTCTCCGAGATCGGCATCAACTACGACCTCTACGTCTACAACGATGCGGATCGCGCCAACAGCTTTGACCTTTCCTACTCGACAGACGATTCCAACTACACGTCCGTTCCGGCCGGAGCGTTTACGTCGGCCGCGGGAGCGAGCGGTTCGCCCCAGTGGGTGAGCACCGGGATTGGAACAACCATCACCGGCCTGAATCTCCTCGCTGGGAGTTTCTTCTATGTTCAGTTTTCCGGCGACGACATCGGCGGCAGCGGTTCCCGCGACCAGTTTGCGGTCGATAATCTCAACGTCTCGGTCGCCCCGGAAGTGTCCACCTTCGTTCCGCTTCTCGGGATCCTCGCCGTCGGCATTTTCGGTCACCGGCGTCGTAAGACCGCCTGAAAGTTCCAGTCACCTAGTCTCCGAAGCGTGTGAGGAGTTTGCCCCGTTCCGGCGGCAGACGGTGCCCTTGGTCCTCCAGAGCCTGCAACGCGGAACGATCCGGGGAGAGGATACCAAGTTCACCAGCGAGCCTTTTTTCGAAGTGCAGGATCGTGGACTTCGCGGGAGGCGTGTCCGCCAAGTGATCCAAGGCACGGCCCAACAAATCGAAGACACCTTCCACCGGCGCCTCCGCTTCGACGGCCGAATCGACCAACTTCACAAAGTAGGCAGCGACCAATGTCGCTTCGTAGGACTTCCGCAGATCGAGCCGCGGATTGTTCACGTGCACTTCCTTCAGGTGATGCAGTTCGCTCTTCCGGGAATGGGCATAGACGATTTCGGCGCCGAAGAAGAGATCGAGGGTACCCTTGAAGGGGCTTTTGGGCCGGAGTGCGCCCTTCGCCATCGTCTTCACCAGCCCGTGCTCGCGCGTGAACCAGGCCACGATCAGGCTCGTGTCCGAGTAGCGGGTCTTGCGCAGAAGGATCGCGCGGTCTTTGACGTCATCCATGAACAAGAGCAGACTCCACCCTCACAGAAATCTGGAAATCTAAAATCTTAAATCTAGAATCCTTCAATGGCCGAAGAACCCAAGAACGAGCCCATCGATCTCAACGCCTTCAAGACCGACGACCTCAAGGGCCGCCTCGGGGAACTCCGGAGGTATCTTTGACGTCCCGGGACTCGAGAAACAGCTCGCGGATCTCGAGGAATCGATGACCGCGCCCGGCTTCTGGGACGACCAGGAATCCGCGCAAAAAACCGTCGGCGAGGTCTCACGGATCAAGGGGAAGCTCAATCCGCTGAAGGAACTCGAATCGCGGACGGACGATCTTGAAGTCCTCGTCGAACTCGCACACGAAGAAGACGACAAGCAGAAGGCCGCCCTCGAGGTGAAGGAAGAGTTCGATGCGCTTGAGAAGGAACTCGGTTCATTCGAATTGCGCCAATTCATGTCGGGTGCCAATGACGGGGCCAACGCCTTCCTCACGGTCCATTCCGGCGCGGGAGGCACCGAGTCCTGCGACTGGGCCGAGATGCTCTTCCGCATGTACCAGCGCTGGGCGGAGCAATCGGGGTTCAAGGCCGAGATCATCGACTGGCAGGACGGGGAAGAAGCGGGCATTCGCGGCGCGACCTTGCGCGTGAGTGGCGAGAACGCAGCCGGTTATCTCCGCACCGAGCGCGGTGTGCATCGACTGGTGCGGATTTCACCCTTTGACTCGCAGTCAAGGCGCCACACGTCGTTTGCAAGCGTTGATGTCACCCCGGAAGTGACCGAAGACTCCGGAGTCGAAATCGACGAAAAAGACATCGAGACGCATACCGCCCGCAGCGGCGGCAAGGGCGGCCAAAACGTGAACAAGGTTGAGACCGCCGTGCACATGAAGCACATCCCGACCGGCATCATCGTCCGATGCAGCGTCGAACGCAGCCAGCACAAGAACCGCGACCTCGCCCTGAAGATCCTCAAGGCCAAGATCGCCCAGATCGAGGAGGACAAGAAGAAATCCGAGATGGAGCGGCTCTACGGCGAAAAAGGCGAAATCGCCTGGGGCAGCCAGATCCGCAGCTACGTCTTCCAACCTTACCAAATGGTGAAGGACCACCGCACCAACCATGAGACATCGAATGTCCAGGGCGTGATGGATGGAGATATCGACGGGTTTATCGAGGCGAAATTGCGGACATAGTTTCGGCGTCTCGCTGTAACGACGGTTCCCTTCCATGAAGATCGACATCCTCACCATCTTCCCGAAGATGTGCTCGGCACCGCTCGCCGAAAGCATCATCGGGAAGGCACAGGAAAAGGGACTGATCGAGATCAACGTCCACGACCTCCGGGACTGGGCCACCGACAAGCACCGCAAGGTCGACGACATCCCCTACGGAGGCGGACAGGGGATGGTCATGAAGCCCGAGCCCTTCTTTGCGGCCGTCGAGGAATTACGGACCGAGAATGCCAAGGTGATTCTCATGACGCCACAGGGCCGGCGCTTTGAACAAGGCATCGCGGAAACCTACGCCGCGGCCGAGGGGCCAACGAAACAGCATCTTATCATTCTCTGCGGCCACTACGAAGGCGTTGATCACCGGGTCGTCGAAGGTCTCGTCGATGACGAAATCTCCATCGGCGACTACGTCCTGACCAACGGCGCCATCGCGGCCGTCGTCGTCATCGATGCCGTCGCACGGCTTCTCCCGGGAGTCCTCGGCGACGAACGGAGCGCAGAGGAGGAATCCTTCTCCGGCGGGAAAAACCAGCTGGAGGCACCATGCTACACACGTCCGCCGGAGTTCCGCGGCCAAGGCGTGCCCAAAGTGCTCCTGTCCGGGCACCACGAGAAGATCGAGGCATGGAAGCGCAAAACAGCCGCAGAGCGGACGAAGGAAAACCGACCGGATCTATCGGCGGATTAGAATTACCCCGCTTTCAGATCGATTCGGAAACTTCACCGAAGCAGTAGAGCTAGGCAAGGCGCCTTCGACGTGACAGCGCCAAGGTGCCAACCCCGAGCAAGACCAGCGACGATGGTTCAGGAATCAAGACCGTCGTGCGAAATCCGGCATCACGCCCGGAATCAAATATGAATCCATCGAAAGGGTTGGAGATCCATGCGGAACCGCCCGCGTATATGGGAACCTCAGCATCATAGATAAAGTAGGAACCGGTTCCCGTCGGATAACTTAATTCAATGGCAAGAACTTGCCCCGGAGATACCATGATGTTTAGCCCGCTTACATCAAACGAAACAAAGGGACCGCTCGCGAAATCGTCAAAAGGCGGGATGGTCGTTGCCGGTAAACTCACGCTCCCGAGGCTCTGACCGAAGTCAGGAGCGCCATTAGTCGTCGGGAGAATGGACATCACCAAATCGCCGGTTGGAACATCCGGGATGTCACCCTGCTGGACTTGGACCTCTACCGAAGAAAGAAGACCACCAAGGCCGACAGTGAACGTTTGGGCGACCGTCTGAAAATCTGCAATG
>JBCDLR010000021.1:0-21179 GCA_038745205.1 Verrucomicrobiota bacterium | reverse complement strand
GGGGCATCGCCCAAACACGAGACCCTCTGAACGACAAATCCACCCTACCCGGAACCTAAAAAATAAGGGTTGCTTAAATTGACTGCAAGCGACGAAATTGTCAGGAAAATGAGCTATCACTGCAAGGGAAACCGGGGACATTTTGAGGCGCTTAAGATTGCTTAATCATCAAGCGATATGAAATACCCAACTGCTCTTCGACGGAACGTGGAAGCCTGGCCGCTGCGCCGCTTCCTGAGCCCCCAGACCAATCATTCCCTCTTGCGCGGGCGTCATACCCCCGCTTTAACTGGAGGGGTGCGTGCCCCTTCCAGGTTCAAGCCGTCGCTTCGCGTCGGCTTGATCACTGATGTCCATTTTGCGGACAAGGCTCCGAACGGCCTGAATTTCTACCGGGAGAGCCGTGGCAAGTTCCGGGAAGCGATTGATTTCTTTAACCGTCAGAAGACGGATTTGGTGGTTGAGTTAGGAGACTTCATCGACGGCAAAGGAGGGAAGGATAGAGAAGTGGAACACCTGCGCACGATCAATGGCGAATTTCAAAAGGCTCAATGCGACACCGTGCACGTGCTGGGAAACCATTGCCTTGAGAGCCTGACCAAGGAAGAATTTCTTGATGAGACAAGTGGAATTCAGCCGCCGTATTCTTTTGATCGCGCGGGGTTCCACTTCATTGTTCTCGACGGAAACTTCGACAAGGAAGGGGAGTCCTACGCGGAAGGAAACTTCCGTTTCTTTGACTCGGCAATTCCCCCTTCGCAGACGTCCTGGCTCGAGGTGGATCTTGCCCGTACGAATCTACCCAGCTTTGTTTTTGTTCACCAGCGCCTCGATGTGACGAAGATCAACCCGTTTGGCGTGCGCAATGCCGCGGAGATACGGCGTGTTCTTGAACGTTCCGGCAAGGTGATCAGCGTTTTCCAGGGGCACAGTCACTTGAATTCCTGCCGCAGGATCAACGGGGTGAACTACGCGACGATGCGTGCGATGGTGAAAGGTGGCGGCGCGAGGAACAGCGGCTACGCCGTGGCGGAAATCTATCCGGACAGCGCGGTGGTTGTACAGGGTTTTCGAAAGCAGAGGACGTACCACCTCGCGGCCAGCAGGAGTTTCCTGTGATGAGGGCGCGCCCGTTCTTTTTTTGCGGACTCAAGCTGACCCTCGCCACCGGTCAGCAAGCGAGATCGAAACCAGTCGAACGGACGCAGGAAACTCGCATTCTTCGGAACCTCGCCAGCAATCGCGGGGTTCTTTTTTATCCCGTTTGCGTGATCAGCTTCCGCCAGAATTCCTTGGAGTTGTCCGGCGCAAACCCGACGGGGCTGAGGGACTTCTTGGGGAGAAGGCGCTGGGCAAGGGTCAGGATGAATCGCACCTTCTGCTCGGGATAGTCGAATTGGTCCATGATGGACTGTGCATGAGAAACGTCGATTTCCGATCCGGCGTAGGAAGCGATGCCAAGGAGGGTGGACTCACGGCTCGAGGGGCTCTCGATGTTCATGGCCGTAATGACCGCCCCCGCGACATCCCCGGAAATGGCCTGGCTCTTGGCCACGGCGTCGATGGCGCGAACCTGCATCCGGGGATCTTCGATGGTGCGGGCAATTTCAAAGGCGTGGTCGACCTGCCGGGCTTCGGCTTGAGCGCTCGCAATTTCCACGAGGATCTCAGAACGACGCCTTGATGGTGGAATCGTGAAACTCAGCGCATAAGCCTCGATCAGATTGGTGTTCGCACCGTTAAGCTCCCCTGACCGGGCCTGGTACCGCGCGATGTCTGCGAGGGCGCTCGAGCGCTGATCCGCGAGGATAATCAATTCCGCAGTGCGCTCGGCTCCGGCGAAATCGCCAACGCGAACCTGTGTCTTTGCGACCGTTCCCAGCGCGAGTTCCTTTTCCAAAGGATCGCGAATCTGGCCGATGGTTTTCCGGGCACCGTAGCCGTCGAGGAAGACGGCCTGTGCCTGGGCCAGTCGCTTGAGGGACTGGTTCCGCGACCGCTCGTCAAGAATGTGGTCGATGGTTGACTGGGCGCCGGCAAAGTCACCCGCGCGGGACCTCTCGACGGCAATGTTTTGAAGGGTCGCTTCGCGGACCATCGGGAGGTCGATGAGACTGGCGGCGACAACCGCCTCGCTGTAATTCCGGTTGCGGACGTGCGCGTCAGAGATCCTCGACCACGCGCGGGACTTCTCCGTGGTGTAGGAACTGGGAATCATCCATCCCAGTTGGCTTGCGTCAGAGACGTTACCCACCCGTGCACTCATGCCGGCGACCTCCGCGAGGGCTTCCGCTTTTTCGTCAGGCCGCGGAATCAGCTGAACCGCCCTCCGCGCTTCTGTCGTCTCCTGGGCCCTTGCCATGCCGATGGCGACCCGTTCGAGAGCCTCACTGGAAAGGGGGCCGGTGATGGCCCGCGCGGTCGTCATTGCCCCTTCAAAATCCTTCAAAACGGCTTGCTGCATGGCCACCCAGATGAGCGTTTCGGACCGGCGCTTTTCGTCGGAAATTTCGAGGGCTGTCGCCTTCGCGGATTCGATGGCCCTCCGGCGCGCCTGGTTCTTGCTCAGTTCTGAAAGGGCCTTCCACTTGTCCTCGGCGAACGGGATAAACTCGCTCAAGGCTTCGGCGCGCGTGAGGCTTCCATAACGCGCCTGCGCCGCGGTAACCCGGGAAAGACTTTCCGAAAGCTCCGTCACTTCGGCGATTTCAAAGGCGTTCTCCGCCGCCCAGTCCAGGCTGGCGCGAGCACCGCTTCGGTCCCGGGCGCGATCCTGAAGCGCGGCGATGCGAATCAAGTAGTCGATCGGGGCGTCCGTGAGTTGCGCGTATTGAGCGGCGTCAGCCAGAAGCTGCTGCAAGAGAGACTTCGGCGCAGGCGCCTTCACCTTTTTCGTCCTAGCGACGATGGATTCCAAGGCGTCCGCGTCATCAATATCATCATCCTGCTTGAGGCTCTTTTTCTCTTTGGAGGAAACAATCCCTTCAAAGTCCTCTTCCACCCCTTCTTCTGCATCGAGACCAGGCAAGTCCGCGAAGTCATCCGAGTAATCCGTGGACGGCGCGGGTGCGGGGGCCGGCGAATTCAGGGCGGTCATTCGCTCGTAGGGCTTTGGATTCCCGACCGTCTCGGCAGGCGTCTCGAAATCGAGCCACGAAAAAAGGGCGAGGATCAGGGTTCCCCCGATCGCCACCGCAACCAGTTGTGCTTTGAATCCAACGGTCCGCCCGGACAGCATCGAACGAATCTTATTTTGAAACGGCATCAGGGAATCAAGAGAGGCGGGTCGTTACATGGATATTCCGGATTTCTGGTCCTTCTCACCGAGATGGACGCTAAAGGTGCTGGAATTTTTAGGAAAAACTAGAAATTGGTTCCAAACTCTTAAATATTGCGAAAATGCTTTTGAAGACCCCATTTTTCACGGGAATTGCGCCTGTACCGGAAAACTTCACTCATGCGCATTTCATACGGGGAGCTAGACTCGAATCTATCGCCGCATGAAGTTGCCTATGTCCGTTTGCATCATCACGCTCAACGAGGAGTCGCCTCTGGCGCGTTGCTTGAAAAGCATCGAGGGGATGGCGTCGCAGATCGTGGTCGTTGATTCCGGCTCAACAGATCGCACGAAGGCTGTCGCTAAGAGGTTTAACGCGGACTGGTACGAAGAGGATTGGCGGGGCATGCGAGATCAGAAAAATGCCGCGCTCGACCGTTGTGAGGAAGAATGGGTGCTGAATCTCGACGCAGACGAGGAGCTTGCTCCTGAGCTCCGGGACGAGATCACCGCCTTTCTCTCCGGCGGACCTGTCGATTCAACAGGCGGAGCTTCTTTCCCGCGGAAGTCCCGATTTCTCGGGAGATGGATCACCCACGGCGACTGGTATCCGGATCGGAAGCTTCGGCTGTTCAGACGCGAGGCTGCAAAGTTCGGTGGGGACACGGGGCACGATCATGTGGAATTGAGAAAGGGCTTGTCCGTGCACGAGATGAAGAGTGATTTGCTTCATTACTCCTATCCCACGGTCAGCAGCTTTCTCGAGAAGTTGAACTCCTTCTCGGAGGCTCATCTTGATCAGGCACTATCCAAAGGGAAGAAATGGAGCCTTTTTGGAAATGTTCTCCGGCCCTGGTGGCGATTCTTTCGGGGATATGTCCTGCGGCTAGGATTCCTCGATGGATTTCCCGGTTATTGGATCGCAAAAGCGACGGCTTTTTCTTCCTTCGTTCGGCACAGTCGGCTCTACGAGCATGAGAACAGCGATGATCGGGGGAGCGAAAAGTGAGGATTGCGCTCGTTTACGAGAAGTTCGTTTCAGAAGGGGGACTGGAAAAATACCTTCTGGGTTTCACGCGCACCCTCATTAAGCGAAATCCTGGCGAAATTCATGTTGTCACGTCGCTGACCGATGCAGTCACCGAGGATTTGCCGGTGAAGGTTCACAAGTTGGCGCGCCCGATGTTGCCCTTCGGGCTTCGCCTCCTCCATTTTGACCGTCGGGCGAAGGCGAAACTCGCCGAGTTGAATCCGGACATCTCGATTGGTTTTGGACGCACGACCGGACAGGACTTTCATCGGGCCGGCGCGGGTTGTCATCGTGTCTTTTCCGCGCGTCATCTCTCCCTCTTGAAGCGGCTTCGCATCAAGAACCAGGTCGAGTTGTCCTTGGAGCGAAAAATTTTCCGCGGTCGAGGGACGAGGCATTTTGTCGTCAATTCCCATCTCGTCGGGAGCCAGTTGCAGACATCCTACGGGGTTGATCCTGGAAGGATCACGATGATTCCCACGGCCGTGGATTCCGAGAAATTCGCGCCTGTCTCCACTTCCACCGAGCGGGAGGACGTGCGCAAGGCCTACATGCGGAGACCTTCCGAACAGGTTTTCCTCTTCGTTTCCCGTGAGCACAAGCGCAAGGGGTTGCCGACCCTGCTGAAGGCGTGGAAGGACTTCTATCGCGGCGAGAAAGAACTGGGGAGGCGGCCGGAACTCTGGATCGTCGGCCCCTCGCTGAATCCCCGGTGGGAGGCGTTTTTTCGGAGCCATAGTGTCGAGGTATTTCCGAATGTGGAAGACGTCGTTCCGTTCTACCAGTCGGCGGACTGGTTCGTGCACCCCACCCCCTATGATGCGTGCGCAAACACCGTCCTGCAGTCGATGGCTTCCGGACTTCCCGGAATCATCTCGGAGTCGGACGGTGCCACCCAGTTCGTGGTCGACGGCGAGAACGGCTTGCTCCTCGCCGACCCGGAATCCCCGACGGCCGTGGCCGAATCACTCAGAAGAGCCTACGAGGTTTCACCCGAGCAACGGGCCTCGATGGGAGCGAAAGCGCGGGAGCAAATGCTTCCGTTGACGTGGGAAAGCCACCTCGATCGATGGATCGAGCTTTGGGAAAAATGTTAGCCAACGCCGGTCACATCGGCACCCGCTCGACGTCGGCACCGAGTTTTCGAAGCTTTCGGTCGATGTGCTCGTAGCCACGGTCGATGTGGTAGAGGCGGCTCACTTCGGTTTCACCGCTCGCCTTGAGACCGGCAAGAACAAGCGCGGCGGAGGCCCGGAGATCGCTCGCCATGACGGGTGCCCCGCTGAGCCCTTCGACCCCCTGAATCGTTGCGGTTGCTCCCTCAAGGGAAATATTGGCCCCCATTCGCGTGAGCTCGGCGATGTGCATGAAACGCTGCGGGAAGATGTTTTCGACGACGACACTCTTCCCCGGCGTGGTCGCAAAGAGGGCGCACATTTGCGCCTGCATGTCGGTCGCGAACCCCGGATAGGGCAGGGTCGTGATGTCGCAGCTGCTGGCGCCGCCGTTGGGACACAGCGAGATGTTCTTCCCGTCGGTCTCGATTTTGAATCCGCACTTGCGCAGTGTTTCGAGCAGGGCGGTCTGGTGGCCAGCGTCGACGTTCTTGATGGTGATGTTTCCACCGGTGATGGCGCCCGCAACGAGAAAGGTGCCCGCCTCGATGCGATCGGGAATCACCGTGTGTTCCCGTCCAACGAGTCCCTCCACACCCTCGATGGTGATCGTGGGTGTCCCCGCACCGGAGATTCTCGCTCCCATGCCATTGAGAAAGTCGGCGAGGTCGATGACCTCGGGCTCGACGGCCGCGCCTTCGATGATCGTCGTGCCTTCGGCCAGCGTTGCCGCCATCATCACGTTGTCGGTTCCAAGGACGGTGGAGCCGTATTTGCCCGAGAGATTGACCGTGGTGCCCGTGAGGCCCTGCGGGGCGGAAAGGTTGATGTTCCCGCCTTCGACCTCGACTTGCGCGCCGAGAGCCTCGAATCCGCGCAGGTGGAGATCGATGGGCCGGTCGCCGATGACACATCCGCCGGGGATGGCGACCTTCGCTTCATGAAGGCGCCCCAGCAACGGCCCCAGCACGCAAACCGAGGCCCGCATCTTGCGGACCAGTTCGTAGGGAGCGGTGGGCGTGAGAGTCCTGGCTTCAATGACCATCCGGCCGCTCGACCGCTCGACATCGGCGCCGAGCATGCCAAGGATCTGAAACATGTAGTTGGTGTCGCTGAGGTCCGGGACGCGATTGATGATGCACTCGCCATCGGTGAGAAGGGTCGCGGCGAGAATGGGTAGCGAGGCGTTCTTGGAGCCGCTGACACTAACAGACCCACTGAGCGGGCCATTGTCACGGACGAGAAGTTTTTCGAGGGCCATGAGAGTGAGGAGCAGAGTTGAGAATGGTCTCTATACGCGAACTTTGTCCTAAAACTTCCAAAAAACTGGGATAAGGATCATCGCCACGATCCACAGGAGCAGGTTCAGCGGGACTCCGACTTTGGGAAAGTCGCTGAAACGGTAGCCTCCCGCCCCGTAGACGTAGGTATTGGTCTGGTAGCCGATCGGGGTCGCAAAGCTCGCGCTGCAGCCAAACATGAGGGCGACGACGAAGGGTCGGGCATCGACGCCGAGCTGGTCGGCGATGCCAACCACAATGGGGGTAAGGAGAACCGCGACGGCATTGTTGCTGATGAGTTCGGTGAGGATGCTCGCCAGCAGGTAAACGGCGCCAAGAACGACCCAGGGCGGGAATCCTCCGACAAGCTGGAAAACGAGGTCGGCGATGGTTTGAGCGCCCCCGCTGACCTCCAGGGCTTTGCCGAGTCCTAACATTCCAATAATCAGGAAGATGATGTTCCACTGCACCGCGTCGTAGGCGTCCCTTGAGGCGAGGCAGTTTGTGGCGATCATGGCGAGGGCGGCGACGAGGGCGGCCACGACAATCGGGACTTGTCCGCTGGAGGCGGCGGCGACAAAGCCCACCGTGATGGCGGCGGCGATTCCTGCCTTTTCGGGCCGGATTTTCTTTTCGGGAGTCAGGGTGAGGATGACGAAGTCGCGTTCCTCCTGCACGCGTTCAATCGCCTGTTTCGGGCCTTCGAGAAGGAGGGTGTCGCCGGGCTGGAGACGTACGTCCTCGAAGTTCCTCCGATATTGGCCGTCGTGACGGTGGACGCCCACGATGAGAACGCCGAACCGTTGCCGAAAGGCGAGGTCCTTCAGCGTTTTCCCGATCATGCGGGATCCCGGTCCGAGGACCCCCTCCATCAGGACCACCGGCCGCTTTTCCAGTGTTTCCAGTTTGAGATTCTTGTAGGCGGCGAGGCGGAGGCCTTCCGTTTCCTTCAGGTCCTGGAAGTTTTCACCGTGGACGGAGATGAGAATGCGGTCGCGCTCGGCGATCTCCAATTGATCGATGGGGGCGAGAAGAACGGCCCCACGCCGGCGGACTTCGACAAGCTGGGCTTCGGGAATCTCCTTCAGGAGGGTCTCCGTCAGCGGCTTCCCAATCATCGGAGAGTCGGCCGCGACGATGACCTGGGTGAGGAATTCCCGTTCCTGCAACTCGCGAAAGTCGGTCGCCACGGATTCCCGTTCAGGCAGCAGGCGTCGGCCGACGAACATCATGTAGACGCCGCCGATCGCGCCGTAGATGATGCCGAGTTTGGTGAGCTCAAACATAGTGAACGGCTCAAGCCCGTTGTCCCTCGCGACGCCGTCGACGAGGAGGTTGGTCGAGGTGCCGGTCAAGGTGCAGGTTCCACCAAGGATGCAGGCGAAGGAAAGGGGGATCAAAAGCCTCGAGGCTTTCAAGTCGCTGTTCTTGGCCAGTGACAGCACGATAGGCAGGAAGACGACGACCACCGGCGTGTTGTTGACGAAGGCACTGAGGACGGCGCCCATGCCCATGAGCACCAGGAGCACGCGGGTTTCCGTTGTCCCCGCCATCTTCCGGAACCAGCGGCCCATGACTTCAATGCATCCGCTTTTCTCGAGTCCCGCGCTGAGGACAAACATGCTCGCAATGGTGATTGGTGCCGGGTTGGAAAAGATGGAAAGAAAATCGTCGAGTCCGAGGACTCCGAGAATGAGCACGGCGGCGAGCGAGAACATGGCCACCATGTCCGCGCTCACCCATTCCCTGAAAAATGCCGTTGCGGCGAGGACGAGGACGATGAAGACCACGGTTTGCTGGAATCCGCTGGTCTGCAGGAAATCGACGAGGGCGAGCATGGAGAGGGGAGATCAAGGCACGGAAATGGCCGTGAAATCAAGGAAAGAAAAGGTCGGTTGCGCGCGGGAAGAGACGGTTCCAAGGAGAAAGATGAAAGCAAGACTCGGCTATATCGGCCTTGGCATCATGGGCGGCGCCATGGCCCGGAATCTTCTCAAGGCGGGATTTGAAGTCACGGTCCATAATCGAAGTCCTGCGAAAATGGAGGCACTTGTCGCGGAAGGTGCAACTGCGGCAACTTCTCCGCGGGAGGTAGCGGAGAGATCCGATATCGTCTTCACCAACCTGCCCGACTCACCGGACGTGGAGCGGGTGGCACTCGGAAAGGATGGCGTGATGGAAGGCGCCCGGGAAGGGATGGTCTTTGTCGATCACAGCACGATCAAGCCCGCGTCATCGCGGAAGATCGCGGAGGCTTTTGCCGCCGCAAACGTCATCTCGCTGGATGCGCCGGTTTCCGGGGGCGATGTGGGCGCGCGCGACGGGACGCTTACCATCATGGTGGGCGGCGAAGAGAAAGGCCTGGAAAAGGTTCGACCCGCCCTCGAGGCAATGGGAAATACAATCACGCATGTCGGAGGCCCGGGGGCAGGACAGATTGCCAAGGCCTGTAACCAGATCATGGTCGCCGCACAAATGGTCGCGGAGGCGGAATTGCTCATTCTCGCAAAAAAGGCCGGGGCCGATCCCGTCAAGGTCGTCGACGCGATCAAGGGCGGCGCCGCGCAGTGCTGGACCCTCGACCAGAAACCACCACGTCTGTTTCAAGGGAACCGCGACCCGGGCTTCAAGGCCCACATGCAACTCAAGGACCTGGAAATCGTTCTGGCCACGGCGAGGGAAATCGGATCAGCGATGCCCATGACGGAAGTGACGACCAAACTTTTTGGCGACCAAGTGAAAGCCGGTGAGGGGGAGTTGGACAACTCCGCGGTGATTGGCGTGATCGAGCGCATCTCGGGAGTGCAACTGCTCGCGTGACGTCGACTCGGACGGGTTGCATCCAAGTAAACCGGATTCTGTTGAAGGCTGGAATTGCGCGTCGATGATCGTGTTTCCGCCGAAATCAGGGAAATATTGAAACTTCTCCAGATGAGACGTGGGAATTGTCCCTTCTTGTGCAGTAATCAGTTCGTAAGTATTGAAAATTCGCCAGCATGTCTTTGTCCACGAACGCCACGGAGATTCGGGATTCCTTTCGGGATGCCGTGGGTCATGACGCGGGCTTTCCCGGACTCTTCGAGCACTTGGAACGCGTTTCCTTTTTTCTGAAGAACACCCGCTTTCAGATCGTTCACGCGAATCGGCACTTCTTCGAGCGTCTCGGGTTTCGTCACGGGGACGACATCGTGGGTAAGGAGGATTTCGAATTGTTCCCCAAGCCGCTGGCGCAGAAATTTCGCCGGGACGATGAGCGCGTCTTGCGGACAGGAGAAGAGATGCCGCGCATGATTGAACTGTTCCTCAGCCGGCAAGGGCTACCCGATTGGTTTATCACCAACAAGCTTCCTGTAAGGTCGAAGTCAGGCGACGTGATCGGGATCATGGGCACGGTCGAACGCTACGAACGCAATCAAGCCCTTGCTTCTGATCCGGCCATCGCCGAGGCCGTCAAATGGATGCTTGAACGACCGGGGGACATCGAATCACTCGCCGATGTGGCTGCAGAACTCGGCATCTCCCATCGGCATTTCGACCGGCGCTTCAAGGAAGTCACCGGACTGACGCCGAAGTACTACCTCGGACGAAGCAGGGTGCAGGCGGCATGCCGCATGTTGCGAAAAACAGGCAAACCGATCGCGGAGATTGCTCTTGAGTTGGGCTATTGCGACCAGAGCGCGTTCACGGCCCAGTTTCGCCAGTGCATGGGTTTCACGCCACTGCGCTACCGAAAGCAATTCGGGAGTCGTTGACCACTTCCTCGTGCGGCAGAGCAGGCCATGAAAGTTAGCCTGAGAAAAAAGGGAGGACTTGTTGGTTACGGGAAATCCGTGAATACCAATGGAATGCGCCAAATATCAAAGATTTATAAATAATAAGTTACAATTGATACTCGCCAAGTCCTGATTGTTAATTAGGGTGAAGTATTGCCTTCAGCGGCGGGGGTTGAACCCCGCCGCCGATGAAAGCTCTCTCGTCGCAACGCTGCCGCGTCTGAGGGCGAGGGAAGTTGGTGAGGCGGGTCGATTGTTTTCGCCCGGAGCGCCGGCTCCTTCGATTTCGGGCAGCATGTCACAGGCTAACAAACACACTAAATGGATCCATCAAAAATACCGAAACCAATTTTCAATCATGTACGCAATTTCCCAATCGCGATCATTCACGGTCTGGACAAGACCATTCGACAAAGGTGAGTCGAACAAGAAATTTCCATCACCCCGGGATTTGGCCGGCAGTGCCCGTCAAATCGCACACAATGCCTGCTCTTCAGCGAAGGAGCTCGCCTCCAGGCTTTCCACGGTAGACACGAAAAAAGTCCAGCAGGCCACGACAAACGGTTCGCCGACTGTTCACCAAATCATGCAGGAAAATGTTGAAAGCGGACGCGCACCAGCGGTCCGAAACGAAGAAGAGCCAACCGTCGTGGGCGCCATGGTGCGCTGGGTGGCGGTTCCGCTTGTGCTTTTGCTAGCCTTCATCGCTTACTTTCAACTTGCCGAGCAAGTGAACAATCTGAATGTGGCCGTCGCGGGCCTGCAGGAGAATCTTTCTTCTGCCCGGAAAGACATTGCCACACTCACCGAGGAAAATGGCATTCTCCAGGCGGAGAAAGCCGGCTTGCTCGAGGAGAAAAGCCAATTGCTTGCCGCGGTTGCCGGGCTTGAGACTGACCTCGCCGACGAGCGGGGGACCGTGTCCCGTCTGAACGGAGAGCTTTCGCAAACGAAAGCAACCCTTCTCACCACGACCACGCGATTTGAAGCGCGTATTCGTGGCCTTGAGGGTGTCATCGAGAGTCAAAAGGCAACCATCGCTGTTCGCGATCAGCTCATCGGTGAACTGGAATCGGGAATCGACGCGCGTGACGCGGAAATTGCCGTCCAGTCCGGGGTCATTGCCGAACGTAATGCTGCCGTCGCGTCGAGGGATGGCACCATCAGCGACCTGCGCGACCGCATCGTCCAGGAGTCGAAACTGAACGAGAATCTCCGTGAGAGTGCTTCGGGACTCCGTGAGGATCTCGACCGTGCCTTCCAGAAAATCGAGATTCTTGGCCGGGAAGTTGCTGCTGCCGCCCAGTCGGCCGCGGCGATCGCCCAGCGCGGTGAAATACTCGATCGTAAAGAGGCAGCGCAATTGGCGGAAGCCAAGGCGATGAAAGAGCAGAAGGAGCGCGCGGAGAAGCGCCTGACGCAGATTCAGGCAGTTCTTGGAGCGTCACCTCCCGTGGCCAAGGAAGTAAAACCTGTTTCCGAACCGGCTGCCACACCGCCGGAAACCCAGAAATCAGCGGGGCTCTTCCCCCTGAAGCTGAAGCGACCGGGACTCGATCTCGTGTCTTTCCGCAGCATTGAATCCGAAGCAGGGGGGTAGAAGAAGAATTTTCACCTGGCTCGGTTTGATAAAAGAAAAGGAGCGCCTGTTGATTCGGGCGCTCCTTTTTGTTGGAAGTTTGTGGGAGGTCGGGCTCAGCCGTCCATCGTCCAGCCGTCCCGGTAGGGCTTGGTCAGGTACTGGTTGGCGGCTTCGTTGTTGGTGACTCGTCCGTTGACCGGGTCATAGTTGATTTTGCCGCCCGCGCGGTAGGCAACAAGGCCGAGGCACATGGTCTCGATCATGTTGGCACTGTATTCGAGATTGCAGGCTGTTTCTGCCGGATTGTCGCCCTTGCAGGCTTTTGTCCAGTTCTCGTAGAAGTCACCGAGGTCAGGCGTGACCGTCTTCTCCGTGCGTGGCTTGTAGTAGGTCATGTTCGCTTCCTTGCCATAGGGCATGACGAGGCGGCGCGTGAAGTCGGCGATGATGATGCCCTGGGTGCCCTTGAACATGGCGCCGTGGCCAATCTGGTTCAGATCAATGAATGGTTGAGGGTTGCGGGGCATGTCGCCGCCCTGGAACCAGGTGACACGGATGGGGCCTCGCCAGTCATTGGCGGGGAACTGGAAGGAAGAAGTGAGGCGAACGGGTGTGACGTCGGGATTGAACTCTTCGCCTGCGGCCTGGATGGTGGTTGGCAATTCCGCGTCGAGGCAGTTCCAAGCGAGATCCATCGTGTGGCTTCCCATGTCACCCATTTGCCCGATGCCGAAGTCCCAGAACATGTTCCAGTTGAGGCAGTTTGCACCAGCGGCTTCGTAGTCGAAGTAACCGGGATTGTAGGGGTGATAGGGTGAGGGCCCGAGCCAGAGGTCATAGTTCAGTTTCGCCGGGGGCGAACCCTTGCCGGCGAGGTATCCCGCACGGGGAATCTGACGATTGCCCCAGACGAAGACGTCGTTGATTTCGCCGATCGCACCGTCGAGAACAAGTTCGCGAAGGCGGTTGAAGTTTGGATCGGCGTGGCGCTGCATGCCGACCTGAATGGCGAGTTTGTCGCGTTTTGGCTGGTAGGTTTTCTTCAGGGTGCGCGCCTCGTTCACCGTGATGGCGATCGGCTTTTCCATGTAGCAATGGAGGTCGCGATTCAGCGCCCAGTTCAGAATGAAGGCGTGGGTGTGGTCCGGAGTGCAGCAGACAACCGCGTCGAGATTCTTCTGGTCGATGCATTTCCGCCAGTCCTCATAGGTTTCCGCCTTGGGGAACTTTTCCTTTGCGAAGCCGAGGAATTCGGAATCGACGTCACAAAGGGCGACCACGTTCTCCTGCTCGAGGCTCTTCCAATGGCGCTGACCACGTCCGTAGGCGCCGATGAGGGCGATGTTGAGCTTGCTGTTGGGAGACTTTCCGGCGCCGTAGATGCCGCTGGGTAGGATGGTGAGTCCTGCTCCGACGGCGGAGGTGCTGCGAAGGAATTTGCGACGGCTGGTGGATAAAGGCGGGGTGTTTTTCATGGCGTAGAGATTTTATGGAGCAAAGCTTTAAAAAGATCGACGGAAAATGTCGTGGAAGCTATGAATCTTCCGATGATGTATTCCAAGAATCCCCGATACCTGTTGCTTTTTCTGGTTTTTTGTTCGCTTTCAAGAGTTTGCGGCTTGGCTGAGACCGGGCCGCTCGTTGATGAAAATCTGGTTTTTGAAGAGGTTGACGGTGTTGTCGCCGTTGAGGCGGAGCACTTTTTCAAGCAGGAGGAAGACGCGGTCCGTGCCTGGTATTTGACGACTTCGACGAGCGCCCCCGGGCCGAAGCCCGACGCGGACCCGAATCATGCCGCTGGTGCGAGCGGCGGGGCCTATCTCGAGATCCTGCCGGACACCCGGAAGAATCACGGGGAAACGCTGATCCGCGGGGAGAACTTTCAGCCCGACCCGGGAAAGATGGCCATTCTTTCCTACAAGGTGTTCATCAACGATCCGGGCCGCTACTACGTTTGGGTGCGAACCCATTCGACGGGGACAGAGGATAACGGGATTCATGTGGGGCTCAATGGGACTTGGCCCGAGAGTGGAGCGCGCATGCAGTGGACGGCGAAGCGTCAGTGGTTCTGGGATTCGAAGCAGCGGACCAACGCGCAACATGGAGGGGTACTTGGACAAATCTGGCTGGATATCGAGAAAGTGGGAGAACACGTCATCCAGTTTTCGATGCGGGAAGATGGTTTCGAGTTCGACAAGTTTCTTCTCACGAAAACGGCGCCTCCCGCGTCGCGGCCTGAAGGTTTGGGGCCGAAGCCGAAGGTGAAGTCTGGAACGCTGCCGAAGGCGTTCCCCGTCGCCAAAGGAAGTGAAGAGAAGAAATTCCCAGCTCATTGGGGAAGTCCGCCGGACATCCAGACTCGAGACTATGTGCCCTTGCCTGGTGGATACGGTCATGGAAGCTCGACGTTGAAGCATTGGATCCAGGGAAATCTCGCCAAGGATGCGAAGAAGCGAAAGTCTCAGGCATCCCTCTACCTTCCCGCTTCAGGATTCAGTTATGCGGGATCGAACTTCTATCTCGACAAGGGGAAGTGGCTGGCCATCAATCCGGAACAGCACCAGGCGGCGGAAGCAAACATGGCTTTGGCGCTGCCGACCGGGAAGTACAACCTGACCCTGCATTCCGTCGGAGAGAATGACGGAAGTTCCACCTACACCGTGGTGGTCAACGGCAATGAGATCGGCCGTCACACGTGCCCGCTTGCCAACGACACTTTTGAAGAAGGGCCGAAGTTCCAAAAAACGTGGAACGGACTGGAGATCGCGAAGGGGGATTCGCTCACGGTGAAGGCAGAGGTTGCCTCGAAGGATGGCGCCGAATGGTCGCGCGCGCGCTGGGCAGGATTGCGCTTCGCCGCCGCGGATGAAGCAACAAGAAGGGCTACGGCCAAGTTTTCGGTGAACGCCCCTGCCTCCACGGTGACGAAGTCTCCCACGGCAAAACCCAGAACTCGGGAACCTGCATTGCACGGTCCTCGCAGCGAGGATGGAGATGGATCCGTGACGGTCAGTGGCGAACTCAGACAATGGCACAAGGTCACCCTGGACTTGAACGGGCCCTTTGCGCATGAACTGGATCGAAATCCGAATCCATTCACCGACTATCAGTTTACGGTGACGTTCGCGCACGAGTCCGGGTCGCCGACATACGTGGTTCCCGGCTATTTCGCGGCGGATGGGAATGCGGCGCAGTCTTCAGCCGAGGCCGGAAGCGTGTGGCGCGCGCACCTTTCGCCGGACAAGCCCGGGGTATGGAATTACAAGACCCAGCTTCGCAGAGGAACCAATGTGGCTCTGGGCGGAGAGGCATCGAAGATGGTCGGGACCGGAGAGCAGGAGGGTAATTTCAAAGTCGAAGCTTCCGACAAGACCGGTCGTGACTTCCGGGCGCACGGTCGCCTTACCTACGTGGGCAAAGGTCATCTTCAGTTTGCCGGGTCGAAAGAGTATTTCGTCAAAGCGGGAGCCGATGCGCCCGAGACGTTCCTTGCCTACGCGGATTTCGACAACACGGAGGCCCGCAAGCCCGGGAAGTCAAAGCTGAAGACATGGGAACCGCACGTGCGTGACTGGAAGGAAGGCGATCCCACTTGGAAGGACGGGAAAGGGAAGGGAATGATTGGTGCATTGAACTACCTTTCGGGGAAGGGCGCGAACGTGTTTTCATTCCTCCCCTACAATGCCGGAGGCGATGGAGACAATGTCTGGCCGTTTGCCAACTACGGCGAGAAGTTCCACTACGATTGCAGCAAACTTGATCAGTGGGGGATCGTCTTTGACCACGCGACAGCGAAGGGTCTCTATCTGCACTTCAAGCTTCAAGAGACCGAGATGGACGACAACCGGAGGGGCGGACACAAGGACCGTGGGAATGCCGTGATTATCCCTGCAGCCTTGGATGGGGGTGATCTGGGACCCGAGCGAAAGCTCTACTGCCGGGAGATCCTCGCCCGTTTTGGCCACGCGCTGGCGTTGAACTGGAACCTCGGTGAGGAGAACACTCAGACGACGCAGCAGCAAGTCGACATGATGGACTTCATCCGTGCGATTGACCCTTATGACCATCACGTTGTCCTCCATACCTTTCCCAATGACCATGACCGGGTTTACGGGGCTCTTCTGGGGAACAAGGCGCTGACCGGTCTTTCCGTGCAAAACAGCAACGTCAAGGACTGCCACCACCAGGTCGTGAAGTGGACCGCGGCTTCGCGAAAGGCGGGACATCCATGGGTCGTGGCGTTCGACGAACCTGGCGATGCCCAGCTCGGCATGCCCCCTGACCCGGACTGGCCCGGTATGCCTGAAGACTACTCGGGGCCGACGGTAGACGACGTGCGGAAATACACGCTTTGGGGAACACTCATGGCCGGTGGAGGCGGAGTGGAATACTACTTCGGTTACAAGCTTCCTGAGAATGATCTCGTTTGCGAAGACTGGCGGAGCCGGGATCTCTCGTGGGATTACTGCCGGTATGCCATCCAGTTCTTCGACGAGTCCGGAGTGGCATTCTGGAACATGAAGAACCGGAATGGACTCGTCGGAAACCCGAAGAATCAGAATTCCAACTACTGCCTCGCCAAAAAGGGGGCTTACGTCGTCTTCATGACGGCGGGTGGCGAAGCGGAATTCGCGACGCTGCCGGAGGACAAGGTGGACAGCATTCGATGGTTCAACCCTCGAACGGGTGAGTGGAGCGAGACCGAGGAATTCCCTGGCACCCGGCTCAGGGCTCCTGATGAGAACGACTGGGCGGCGGTTATCGAATAGACGGTCGAGCTACATCAGCACTCTCGCCACGAGAAGAGTGCCCACGGCGGTAGCGGTGACGAGGGCATACATGATGAGGTCTCGCCGACGATCTCTACGGCGTTTAATTTTCCAAGGCATAAGCAGGAGGGGGTTGCGGAAAATTATAAATTAATCAAAATTCCCTATTTGTGAAGCCTTAAGTGGATAATTTTGAACCACTTCTGGTGAATTGGGGGCAACAAAGCTGCACGAATGGCGACAATCTCGTCGGCGTAGAGGGGATCTGAGGCGAACCAAGGCCCCTCAATATCCTGAATTCAGGCCCTTTTGTAGCGATACTCCAGGATAGGAATCTCTGATCCTCCAGCCTCGACGGACAGGCTCAAAACCCTCTCCTCGTCCGAGAGGAAGTTAATTTTGCTCCTGTAAATGGACACCTCCTGCCTCACCGGGTCGTAGTTTTCACCCTCGAAGAAAAGCGCATTTTTCTCTTCGTCCAGAGATCCTGCAAAAGTGTAGTGAAAAGGGGTCGAGGAGTCCTTCCAGGTGCTGACGAACAACTTCTTTACCGGGTCGTAGCCGATCGATGATTGTCCGACCATGGGGGAGCCGAGCAGGTCGGCTTCAAACCTGCCGATGCTCCAGAATTCACCAAGCATGTCGTTGAACTCCTTGCCCTCGACCTCGATCGGGTCCTCGCCCGGGGCCATGAAGTAGGCGCATTCCACGATCCAGTCGCCCGTGTTCTTTTTCAGCCAGTCATGCTGAGGCGAGGGTGGAAAGGCATTGCTCATTCTTCTGTGACTACGTTGGGCGCCTCCTATTGGGGGCAACAAAGGAGCGAAATCTGCTCACGCGGAGGCTGTGGTGACTGGCGTCATTGTCACGGATTTCCGGTAGTCCCGAGGCGAGCAACCTTCATGTTTGGCGAAACTCCGGTTGAATTGTGACAGGGATTGGAACCCTACGTCGAGCGCAATCTCAGAAATTCTGGCGCCGGGCTTCAAGAGCTCCTTCTTGGCCCACTCAATGCGTGCGCCGGCCACAAAGGCCGTGAGGGTCTGGCCCGTGGTGGAGCGGAAGATTCGGGAGAAATGAGAAGAACTCACCCCGGCGGCCCTGGCCACGCTGTTGAGGGGAATGGGATCGGCGAGATGCTCGAAGATCCATTGTTTCGCTTTTCGGACGACCTCGGGCTCGCTCTCTTCAAGCGTGATGGACAGATCACGAGCGACCCGGGAAAGCAAGTCAGCCATGGTCTCCAGCAGGGTGATCATGCTCGCATAGCGGTCGGGGTCGAGAACCTTTGTTTTGAAGTAAGTGGCCCGCAGACGTTCGATCGCTTCCTTCGAATCAGCGCCGGCCGGCAGTCCCGCAAGAGTCTTCTCAAAGTCTTCCTCGCTCGGCTTGGAACTGAATACCTGGCCCGTCTTGAGGAAGGCGATCGTGGCTTTGCCGAGGCGGACTGGAACCGCGGTCGCGCACATGCCGGTGAAGCAATGGCAAGTGGTCGGACCCTTCGCTTCTGCTTCTTCCATGAGTTTCCGATTCACCTCCACGCAGGCCTCACAGGCTTTTGCGCAGTTATTCAACTCCTCGCAGAAGGCATTCTGGTTCTCAATGCCGGGATCGAGGCAAAAATCGGAATGCGAAGAGACGAGGCGGAGCGGGAGACCGGTGGAGGCCCGGAACGCTTCCTGAAACCGCATGAATTCGGCCCCGTTGCAGAGGGTCTTGAGAAGCCGGTGGTGATATTGTTGCTCTTTCGTGACTGCCGACACCTTTCGCGGATCATAGCGGCTGTGGCTCTTTTTGGCAATCGCAACACGACTGGCCGGAACTGATTTCCGGTGCGGTGGCGGAAACTTCTTCACGTGCGGAAGGCGTCCGGGCCAGGAGGAGGCTCAAGACCGAACTGACGGGCATGAGTACGGCCGCAAGGAGCGGGTTCATCCAGCCAGCTAGGGAGACCCCAATCGTCGCCACGTTGTAGGCGGCGGCAAATGCGAAGATGCGCATCACCCGGTTCGTGCGCATTTCTCCGAGTTCAAACAAGCGGGGAAGAAACCCAAGGCCGTCC
The DNA here is from genome assembly GCA_038745205.1 of Verrucomicrobiota bacterium. Lineage (GTDB taxonomy): Bacteria > Verrucomicrobiota > Verrucomicrobiia > Verrucomicrobiales > DEV007 > JBCCWV01. Next base: position 2,291 of record JBCDLR010000021.1, on the reverse strand, counting down.
GAGGTGAAGAGAAAGTCGGCGCGCGAGTCCAGCGTCGCCCGGTCGGCAAAGGGAGCGCCACAGAGGAGGGCGGCTTGCCCCGCGAGCGAGTCGTTGGCTCCGTCGCCGACAAAGAGGGCGGTCTCGCCATGGAACTTTTTCAAGGTAGCCGCTTTCTCATCTGGAGTCAGATCGCCGATCGCGTGGTCGGTCCGGAAACCGAGGCGCTCCGCCATGGCATGAACTTTGCGGGATACGTCACCGGAGAGAATGACAGGAGGGGCGAGATGCTTCGGCAACCGCGCAAGCGCCTCGATCGTTTGCGGTCTAATTTGTTCTTTGAATTCGAAGCGCTGCACGAGTTTGCCATTACGTCGCAACTCGCAGGACAGGGCGTGATGACTGAACCCGGCGTCGCCTTCCTCTGCGCGCCAGCCGGGTTTGCCCAGGGACCATTCGTGCTCCCCGCTCGTCCAAAGGCTGCCCTTGCCCGCGACTTCTTCAACGGCGTTTTCCCCGGAGTTCTCGGGTGCCTGACCAGAAAAGTATTTCACGGTTTCGGCGAAAAGCGTCCTCGAAACCGGGTGCAGGGAGCCCGCGGTAAGTTGGTAAAGGGCACTCCATTCGGCCTCGGAGAGACTTTCCAGGGCCGAGCGGTCCGCCGGGCGGGGGTGATCCATGGTCAGCGTTCCCGTCTTGTCGAAGATCAGTCTCTTGACCCGTCGGAGCCTGCTCCAGAATCGACGGCGCCTGACAAACACACCAAGACCCTGTGCAAGATTACCCAGTTGTCGGTCGAGAAAGGGCAAGGCGACGCCAAGCGCGCAAGGGCACGACACGACGAAGACCGAGACCATTACCTGGAGCCCCTTTGCCATTCCCGCACCGGCGGCCATCCACGCGGCGGCCCCAAGGAGGGCGACACAAATGACGACGGCGAGGTACACGGGCAGGACGCGTCGCCAGCCGCTCTTGTCCGATTCGTCCACGCTCTCGGGCGAGGCCATGAGTTCCCTTGCGACCGATCCCGACCAAGACTCCGCCACCCTCAGGCGCACCGGCGACCGCGAGAGATTCTCCGCGCCGGATGGAAGGCGGGTGCCTTGGGAAAAGGTGTGTGGATTGGCCTCGCCGGATATCCAGGCGAGGGAGAATTGTCCCGTCGTGTCGAGAAGCTGGGACGCAACGGGAAGAATCTGCCCGGACTTCAGGAGGACCTTGTCGCCAGGGTGCAGGCGATCAAGTGGAACGCTCGTGCCATCTGCTTTTTCCATCGTTGGCGAGATCGGTGCTTCGCGGCTGGTGCGCCGTCGCGCCTTTTCCAAGGCCACCGTTTGCACCCATCGGCCCCCGAGCATGAGAAAGACAAAGACCGAGACGAAATCGAAATACATCAGGTTCGCATGGTCCGTCGCCCAGCCGTAAACCGAACCCGCATAGGCAGCGAGGATGCCGAGGCTGATCGGTGTGTCCATGTGGAGGTGCCCTCGTTGCCATGACTTCCAGGCGCGTTCAAAGAAGTAGCTTCCTCCCACCAGTGCCGACAGCGTTGCGGAGACGAGTGCGACCAGCTCAATGAGCGCGGCAAACTCGAAATCCGAGGGCATGCCGAGATATCGCGGCAAAATGAAAGCCATCGTGTTCAGGGCGAAGGCCCCGCAAAGACCGAGGCGAAAGGCCAGGGAACGGCTCTCCGGCTTCTCCCCCGACTCGTCGCGGGGAACCAGCCGGTATCCGAAGCCTGCAAGTTCCGTGGCGAATTCCGCGAGGTCGAGTCTCTCCGGCCACCATTGGAAGGTGGCGGAAGCCGTGTCCTGGGAGACCTCGACACGATGGGCCCCGTCCCGTTCCATGAAAAGGGACTCAATGAGCCACAGGCAACCGAGGCAGCTGACCCCGGTGATGGAGCAGGTGAGTTTGACGGGACGATCCCGGTCTGTAGAGGCGTCCACCGCCTCCTCGATCGCGTCTTGCAGCCAGGTGTCGTCTCCGGTTTGGAAGGGCTTCTCTTTCTGCGGGAGATGCGCGTTTTTCTCCCGGAAATCGTAGAACTGCCCGAGGCCGCGATCCTGGATGGCGTCGTGGACATGCCGACACCCGTGGCAGCAAAACAGGTCGTCCTCTTCCCGGGGATGAAAGGACGCGCCGCAGTGGGCGCATTCCCTGGTCTTGCCCCCGTGAAGAGGCGAGGCGGGATCTATTTGCAGAGTGGACACGTCGGAAGCGGATTCTGGATGCTGGAAGCAATCTCCACGGGTTGCCCGTTCTCGTCCAATTCCGACTGGGCGGCTGCGGGCGTGACGAGAGTGCCG
>JBCDLR010000020.1:0-21892 GCA_038745205.1 Verrucomicrobiota bacterium | reverse complement strand
CTCCATACTTGCTCCTCCATCGGTAAAACGTCTGCACGCTGATGTTGTATTCCCGACAGATCTCCTCGGTGCTCTTCCCTCCATCGGCTTCTCGCAAGATGCGAATGATCTGTTCGCTCGTGTGGCGTTTTCATTTCATCGGTCATTTCTAGACCGAATCTCTCTCATTCAAAATGGATCAGTTTTCGGGAGGGCAACCAGGCAGTTAAGCGGATTGCCCGTTGGTGATCGGCTGGATAGTGCTTCAGGCGACGAGGACTTCTCGCGGGGCGGATGTCTCGGTTTCCCAACGGTGGTAAGCCTCGGCGTATTCCTGACAGAGGACGATTAATTCGTTGTGCGGGCCGTCGCCGGCGAGCCTTCCTTGGTCGATGAAGAGGATCCGGGGTGCTTGGCGGAGGAGCTCGACCCGGTGGGTGACGAGAAGGGTGGTGCCTGTTCCTGTTTCGCGCCGCTTGAGGATGGAATCGTGGATGAGGGCTTCACTTTCGGGCTCGACCGAGGCGGTGGGTTCGTCGAGAAGAAGGAGCCTTGGCTTGGTGAGGAAGGCGCGGGCAAGGCTGAGCCGTTGCCGTTGTCCGCCGGAGAGCTTGATGCCGTTCTGCCCGACGCGAGTCTCGTACCCCTCGGGCAAGCCCACGACAAAGTCGTGCGCGTTTGCCGCACGCGCCGCTATCTCGATTTCTGCGTTCGTTGCATCAGGGCTCCCGTAGCGAAGATTTTCGCGAACGGTGCCATCGAAGAGATAACTGTCCTGGCTGACAAGGCCGATGGGGGCGCGCAGGCTATCGAGGCGGATCTCAAGAAGGTCTATCCCGTCGACTTCGATTGACCCGCCGGTGACGTCGTAAAACCGCGGGATGAGATTGAGGAGGGTGCTTTTTCCGCTTCCGCTGCTTCCCGCCACCGCGACAAACTCACCGGGTTCGATGTCGAAGGAGATCTTCCGGAGGATGGGTTTGGAAGGCGTGTAGTGAAAATCGACGTCGCGAAACCGCACTCCGCCACGAGGGGAAGACCACTCCCCGGACCCGGGGCGATCCTTGACGCTGATCGGTTCATCCAGCAGTTCCAAGACGCGCACGGCGGCGGCGCGGGCGCGCTGCAGGATGTCGCTGGTCTGTGCGATGGTACGGATGGGGCTCTGCAGGCGCCACCAGAATCCGCGGTAAGCGAGAAGGGCGCCGATGGTGAAGGCGCTGCTTCCGCTCATGATAAGGTAGGCGCCCACCCCGAGCATGACGAGGTTGTTCACGAAGCCAAATGCGGACACGACCGGGAAGTAGGTGTTGCGGAGGCGGCTTGCGCGTACGCTCGCCTCATAGAATTCGTCGGCGCGTTCGTCGAACTCGGCCTGTTCGAAGTTGCCGCGCCCGAAGGATTGGGTGACCTGGGTTCCTGCGAGACGATCCTGGACGAACGAACCGATTTGGCCGAGCCGCTTTCTCACACCATCGTAGATGGATTTGACGCGCCGGTTGTAGATCCGGATGAAGATGAAAGCGAAGGCCAATGGAAGGATCGAGAGTGCACCGACAAGAGGGCTTATCCAAAGGACCATGCCCGCCACGACGATAAAAGTGACCACTTCTTCGATGAGGGAGGTGAGGCCCTGGAGAACGCTTTGCTCCATGGCGTCAACGTCGCTGGTGACACGCGTGACGAGTTCGCCCGTGCTGCGGTCACGATGATAGCCCAAGGACTGACTCTGGAACTTCCGGAAAAGGTCCGAACGAATCTCGCGCACAAAGGCCTGACCGGTTTTTTCCAGGAGATAGCTGTGCAGCGCGCTCAGGGCGAGGCCGACGAGGTAGGTGCCAAGCATGACAAGAAGCCAGAACCCGAGCGACGACAGGGTGAGAGATCCGCTGACCAGGTCATCAGCGACGAGGCCCCAGACTAGGGGGTGGAAGTTGATGAACGGGACGGAAAGGATGAGGAGGCCCAGGGAGAGAAGGAGACGTCCCCGCCAGGGATGAAGGCGATCCCAAACCGCTCGAACAAGATTCGTGGAATCGGTTGGTTCGCCCTCTTCGGTGTCTCTTTCCGTTGCCGCCATCTTCTCCATTACGCCGGTGCCGCGGAAGCGGTCGCCGGCTTCCCGGTTTTCCCGGAGGTTGCGTCTCCTCCGTCGAGATGGTGAGCGGCTTGATGAAAGACGTCGATATGGGCCCGGGTCGAGTGCTCGATCGGCTCTCCGTATCCGCCTCCCATCGTGACGACCACGGGAACGCCCAAGGCTGAAGCAAAATCGAAAACGAGGGAGTTTCGGGCACGGAGACCGTCGTGCGTCAGTTTAAGGAAACCAAGCGAGTCGTTTTGATGCGCGTCCACCCCGGCCTGGAAAAGAATAAGGTCCGGGCGGGGATTGCCGGCCTCGCTTTGGAGAATTCTTTCCAGGGTCTCAAGGAAACGTTCGTCCCCGGTTTCCGGAGGAAAGGGGACGTCGAGATCGGAATTCATTTTCCGAAACGGAAAGTTTTTTCCGCAGTGGAACGAGACGGTGCGAACGCTCGGGTCATTTTCGAAAATTGCGGCAGTGCCGTCCCCTTGGTGGACGTCGAGGTCGAGGACAAGCACGCGAGTCACACCGTGGTCGCGCTGGGCAATCCGGGCCGCCACCGCCAGATCGTTGAAGATACAGTATCCTGAACCGAAATCCCGATAGGCGTGGTGGGTGCCGCCTCCGACGTTGCCACTCACTCCGCCGTGTTCAAGGACATGTCTCGTGGCTAGAACCGTGCCATTGGTCAGTTTCAGGGTGCGCGCCACGATGTTCTCCGTCCAGGGGCGCAGGCCGATCCGTCGCATCGCTGCCTCATCGAGTTTTCCCGAGAGAAACGCCTCCACGTAGCAGGAATCGTGAGCGAGGAGGAGGTCTTCAACCGGGAGGGGGTCCGGATCGTGGAAGCAGATGGCTCCGGATACTCTTGCCGCTTCCAGCCCTTCTCGAACAATCCGATACCGTAGCCGCGGAAAGCGTGCTTCCGGGTCAAGGCCATCCGTGTAGATGGGAGAATACCAGAGGGGCATCATGGCCGTTGTGACAATGCGGATGGAAGAAGCGACTCGGCAGAGATTTTGGTTCCAGACATGGGAAGAGACTTCTAACTCACGGGACAGGGGACAAACTCCATTTTTCCACAGGGTTACGATCGTCGCGCCGTGGAAAGAGTCCTTGGATCTGCCGATGATTCAGGATTCCCGTTTTGCAGTTCGTGAGTCCTCTACTGCCTGCTTCCTGCAACTTTTCCATTTCGCTACCATGTCAGGAGATTCCGAGCTTGGCGTTCATTTCCTCAAGGGGGACACCCTTGGTTTCCGGGACCATCGCTTTCACCCAGAGAAGCTGGAGCACCATCATGAAGGCGAAGAAGGCGAAGATGATCCCCGGGGGAAACATGCCGATTACGATGGGGAAGAAGGTGGCGAGAAGGGCCGCGAATATCCAGTGCGTGAAACTGCCGAGGGCCTGGCCGGAGGCGCGGACAGCGTTGGGGAAGATCTCGGAGATGAAGACCCAGATGACGGCGCCCTGGCCAATGGCGTGAGCGGCGATGAAGGCAAAGATGCACAGGAGAATGATCGTCCCTCCGCTTCCTGATTGTTCTCCAGACTCCTCGAGGGCTGCAGAGGCGGCCGCGGTCACTTTTGAGGTGTCGGCAAGATCGTCGAGGGAAAGTGCCTTCCCCTCGTAGGATTCCGCAGCCGTGGCCTCGACGAGAGTTTCGCGCGCGGCCGCGAAGGCTTCCTTGAGGCTTTCCTTCTCTTTTTCAGTTCCTTTACCGCTCTCCACGCGGGCGGCCGCGTCTGAGGCCGAGATGGCAGAAGAAGCGACCTTGAACGGAGCGGAGTAGGTGAAGAACATAAAGGCGATGAGGCCGAGAGAGAGGATATAGCCGAAAGACCCGATGTAGAGCAGGGTTCGCCGACCCAGTTTGTCGATGAGGTAGAGTCCGACAAAGGTAAAGAGGAGGTTCGTGACGCCGATTCCGATGGATTGCTGCAAGGCGGTTTCTGATCCCATCCCGGTGAGCGCAAAAATTCGTGGCGCGTAGTAGAGGATGACATTGATGCCGGAGAGTTGATTGAAGAAGGCAATGAGGAAGGCGAGAAGGACGGGAATGCGGTAGCGTCCGTTCCACAGGCTTTCCTTCGCTTGGCCGGAATTGGCGGACTTCGCAATATCATCGGCGAGACCTTCGATCTCGGCGTGGGAAGCCGCCGGGTTGACCTTCTTCAGGACTTGGAGTGCTTCAGCGCGCTTGTTTTCGTGCACGATCAGCCAACGCGGACTCCTTGGAATGGTAAAGCAGCAAAGAGTGTAGATGATCGCGGGTGCTGCTTCGACACCGAGCATCCAACGCCAGGCGACATCGTCCATGTACTTTCCGAGAAGCCAGTTCGACAGGAAGGCCACGAGAATCCCAAAGACAATGTTGAATTGGAACATTCCGGTGAGCCGTCCGCGAATATGGGGTGGGGCGATCTCCGAAATGTAAAGAGGTGCCGCGACCGTTGAAATGCCGACCCCAAGTCCGCCGAGGAAGCGGGCAATCATGAAGGAGTTCACATCGTTGGCGAGGGCTGACCAGATCGCGGAAACGAAATACAGGATGCCGACCCCGAGGAGCGTGCTCCGTCGCCCGAACTTGTTCGAAGGCCATCCCCCGATGAGCGAGCCCAGGACCATGCCCCAAAGAGCAATGCCAACGGCGAGCCCGTGCTGGGCGTTGCTGAGATCCCAGAGGGTCTGGATCTCCTTCTCCGCGCCGGAAATGACGACGGTGTCGAAACCAAAAAGAAAACCGCTCAGGGCGGCGATGACGGCACTTTTAAGAAGGGCGGGAGACATATCAGGAATTCGCGGGGTTTTGTAGGGCTCGGAGTGAAAGCCAACAAACTCTACTCGGCCCTATGCAGGAAAATCCATCATAAATCCGCTTTTTCTCTCCGATGCTGTGGAATCGAAGTTACTCTGTTAGGGAGACGGCCAGTCTTACGGCTTCCTTCAAGCTCCGTGGATTGGCTTTTCCCTGCCACGCGATGTCAAGCGCGGTGCCATGATCGACGGAGGTGCGAGGGAAGGGGATGCCGAGGGTGCAGTTGACGGCGCGGTCAAAGGCGAGGGCCTTGAGCGGGATGTGGCCTTGGTCGTGGTACATGCAGATGAAGGCGTCCGTTTCCGCGCGCCGGGATTCGAGGAAGGCCGTGTCGGGGGGCAGCGGGCCGGTGATTTGCGCGCCGTCGGCGCGGGCCTGTTCGATGGCGGGGACAATGAGGGTTTCCTCCTCGCGATTTCCGAAGAGCCCGTTCTCGCCGGCGTGGGGATTGAGGCCGCAGACGACCAGTTCCGGGTCGCGTTGGTGAATGCCCTGGAGCGCAGCTCGCGTGAGATGGATCACTTCCAAGATGCGCTCGGTGCTCAGTAGCTCCGGAACTTCGGCGTAGCCCACATGAACCGTGACGAAGCTGCAGGTGATGGCATCGGAATACTGGAGCATGCAGAAGCTCGGTGAGTTCGTCCTTTCGGCGAAGATCTCCGTTTGACCAGGTTGGGTAATGCCGGCGAGGTGAAGGGCTTCCTTGTTGGCGGGCGCGGTCGTGACGGCATCGACCGCGCCGTTCAAGGCCGCGTCGATAGCGGCTTCGATGTAGGCATAGGTCGCCGTGCCGGTGGCCTCGTTGATGGTCCCGGGAGTAAAGGCGTCGGATTCGATTTTTCCGAGGTCGAGGATCGCGGGCTCGTCGGTGTTGGTGAGGTCTTTGCGGGAAACGGTCGGGGCGCTCATTGCTTTCCCCGTGACCTCGGCGCAATGGGCGAGGACGCTGCGGTTCCCGAAAACGATGGGGGTGGCGTTTTCCGCGATCGAGCGGTCAGCGAGGAGGTCGAGACAGATCTCGGGGCCGACACCGGCGGGGTCTCCCATGGTGACGGCGATCTTGGACTTGGAGTGCACTGACTAACCCTACGGCTTCTCTGACAAATCGACACAAAGGAGTTCGCGGTCGTTGCGAACGAAGAGGTGTCCATGGGCGAAGGCGGGTGGGGACCATTGCACGACGCCGCTCTTCCGTTGCTTGAGCGGGGACGTTGGTTCGATGACCTTGGCGCGGCTGATTTCCTCAAAGCCCTCGCGGGTCAAGCGGGCGAGGATAAGCTCACCCAGTTCGTTGAGCATCCATGTCCTCTCGCCGTTGCGGACCATGAAAATGGTGGACCAGCGGCCTTCGGGGGTGGCGTCGAGATTTTCCCAAAGGCGGTCTCCGGTCGCCTTGTCGAGGCACCGGAGTTGTCCATAGCTGTCCACGCCATAGATCTCGTCGCCGTCGATGAAGGGTGGACTGATCATGCAGTGCAGGGCGTCGGTTTTTCGCTCGCTCACGCCTTGCCGCGCCCACGCGATTTCCGCCTTCAAGGCATCGGGGTCGAGTCGAACAAGTCTTGAGCCGTCGTAGAAGGTGGAGAGGAAGAGCTCCGTCCCGTCGTCACTCACCGCGGGGTTTGGAACATTGATGGGCATGCGAGCGGGCTTGAGGGGGATTTCCCAATGCACTTTTCCGTTTGCGGAGTCCATGCCGGCAAGGCGGAATCCCGTCCAGGCGAGAAGGATGCGTTGGCCCGCCTGTTCGATCATCATGGGTGAGACGTAACCGGCCTTGTCTTCGAAGGCGCGCCAGGTTTCCTCGCCGCTGGCTCGGTCGAAGGCGATGTAACAGGCCCCGTCTTCCCGGGCCCCGGCCTGCACGATGACGTTCTTGCCCTCCACGAGCGGGGAACCGGTGAGTCCCCAGATAGGAAAATCGATGGTGTAAGCGTCGCCCAGGCTCTTTGACCAAACGACGCTTCCCGTCTCCGCATCCAGGCAATGGAGATGTCCCATCGTGCCCATCGAGAAGGCGTGTCCGTCTTTCACCGTGACGCTCGCCCGCGGACCAAGGTCGTAACTCACGTCCTTGTAGACAGCCGCGTATCGATGTTCCCAAAGTTGTGTTCCAACCTTTCGATCAAAGCAAAGCACGCGCTCATGGTCCCGGTCGGGGCGATCAATGACATAGACCTTATCTCCGGCCACCGTCGGTCCGGCGTACCCGTGGCCGACGGGGGAGGTCCAGACCCGCCGGAGCGATTCTGCGGTGAAGGCTTTGACCGGGTCCGATTCCTTCCAGAGGTTCCGGCGGCCCTCGCCCTGGAACTCCGGCCAATCGTCGGCGTGAAGGCTGGCGGAGAAAATGAATGCAAGCGCGCTAACGATCCCGCCTCGGAGGAGATGAGGCGTCGAATCAAAGGCTGAAGTAAAAAACGGCATAGGTACTGGCTTCCATTTCCTCGTTGTGCATGCGGCGATCGCGAGCGGATTGACCCCAGGGTTCGGTGAAGATGACTTCACCACGATCGGCGTTGATGCCATTGATGACGGAGGCGTGGGAAGGATGGGAGTAATCGCGTCGCGGCCAGCTCGAGCGGAGCTCATCGGTGACTTCGGGAAGAGGGGCGCTCGGGTTGGCGGCGAGCATGGAAGCATTCCACGTATGCGCGTCTTCGCGTTCGCGGGTGACGCGTCGCCAGACAATGACGGGCATGCCGTCTTCAAGGGAACGGCGCACGCGGTCGGCGTCGAATTTTGAAGTCACGGAGACGCGCATGCGGAGTTCTTCCGCGACGGCGCGATAGACGTCGATCATCTTGCTCCCGGCCGCACTTCCGGTGTTCTTGAAGTCGGCGCTCGCTTCCAGCCCCTCTGTGTGCATGCGGAGGCCCAGGTAGTGGGCGGCCATGCCAAGCGTGTGCACGCCGCAGAAGGGGGTGTTGCCTTGTTGATAGGTGGGAAGTTCGCCGAGAAGGATGTCGCCGCGCTCGGTGTGTCGAAGTTGCTGGACGAGCTCATCCTCGCGGTCGCGGCGTTTCATGGCTTCCGCGGATTCGTCGAGAAACGTCTCGGGCAAGTCTGCGGAACGAGTGAGGAGCAGGGAAATGGAGTGGTCTTCGCGCGCGGCAAGCCGGAGGACGAAGTCGTCCCACTTGAAATCCGAGAAGGTGGTTCGCAGGAGATCGCTTCGACCGACGCTCCGGTCGCGGGAGCGACCGCAACCCTTGCGGAGGCGATCACGCAAATCTCGTTCGAGCTGGTCGAAGTGGTCATCGAACTCGGACCGCTTTCGTTTCCCGGCGGCCCTTTCCTCGGATTCCCTTTCCCCGCCGGGATTGAAGCCGAAGAACGCGCCCGCGTTCAGGTAGTTGATGGCGATCTCGTGGAGTTGTTCTTCGCGATAGTAGGCGGTGACGGAAAGCGGGACCGCGCCAAAGAGGACGGGCGACGAGGTCATGCGCTTGATGGTTTCACCCTCAAGCGCGGGGGACTCTGTCCACGGGCCGGGAAACTCGCCGGATCTCCAGTTCGCTTCAGAGAGGAAATCGCCGGTGAGATCCGCTCCGAACGAAGGCTGTGAAGGAATGACGGGCCCGGTGAAGACGCCGTTGCTGAAGAACTCCTGCGGGATGGAGAGAACCGGAAGCACCAGCCCGGTCATGAAGAGGAAGGTGAGGCAAAAGGTTTTCATGGTGGGGGGATTGTCAGGTTTAGCGCAGACGTTCCCAGCTGCTGACCTTGCCGTTTGAAAACTCGACAACGGCCTGGGTGTAGGTGACGTATTCGACGGTGGGTGGACAGTAGTTGTAGTGGCCGCGATAGCGATGCCGGGAGTGGTAACTGTATCCGCCGTAGCGGTAGGAATCGGTCCAGACCGGATAATGTCCGAGGTAGCGCCAGCGCTCGATGGATTTTCCTGAACGGCCGCCCGATGACCTCGAGTCGGGAGCGCCCCAGGCGAGGAAGACGGCTTCCTTGGACATGCCTTCCTTGATCTGCCCCTGGAGGACAAGATTCTTGTGCGCGGGCGAGAGGGTGCCGAAAACGGCGGGATTGTTGTCCACACGTGTTTGCGGCGTGGAGACGCAACTGGCGAGTGTCAGGCTCGCGGCGAGGCAGAGAAGAATTCGGGGGCCATTCATGTCATCGATCAGTTGTCAGTTCCCACCCACGGGTCATTATTAGCGGATTCCCGCATGAATGCAACGTCACCAGCCACTCGTCCCCTCGAGGACCTGCACGGGCACCTGATTTCCTACCTCCGGATATCGGTGACGGACCGGTGCAACGAGCGCTGCACCTACTGCATGCCGGAGGAGGAGCAGATCTGGCATCCCCGCGCGGAGATCCTCACCTATGAGGAGATTCTGCGCCTGGTGCGGGTGGCGGTGAACCTCGGGGTGTCCAAGGTGCGGGTGACGGGGGGCGAGCCACTCGTGCGACGGGATGTGCTCGGATTTCTGGAGGAGTTGGGCCGGTTGTCGGATGCCGGACTGACGGATATCGGTCTTTCGACGAACGCGACCCTCCTGGCGCAAAAGGCCCCCGACGGAAACGGCACCCATGCGGAGCGGGTGAAGGCGGCCGGGGTGCGATCGGTGAACATTTCTCTCGATTCCCTCGATGCTGAAACATACCGGCGGACGACGGGACGCGATTTTCTCGGGAAGGCCCTGGCGGGCGTCGATGCGGCCATCGGAGCCGGCATTGAGTCGGTCAAGCTGAACTGCGTTCTCATGAAGGGCCGGACGGAGGCGGAGTTGTTCGCACTGCTCGATTTTGCCCGCGAGAAGGGGGTGAAGCTGCGCTTCATTGAGTTGATGCCGGTCTCAACCCAGGAGGTGCTCAAGGAGGACCGCTTTTTCACGGCGGGACTGGCGAAGCGGATCATCGAGCTGAAAACCGGCGAGTTGCGTTTCCGTCCTGACATTATTACCAATGGCCCATCCCGTTATTTCGAAGTCCCGGAGACCGGGCAGGTCATCGGATTCATCGGGGCCATGACCGACTTCCATTTCTGCGAGCGCTGCAATAAATTGCGCCTGACCTGTGACGGGAAGTTGCGGCCGTGCCTCGGGAGTCACCTTGAATTCGATGTGCGGGACGTGCTGCGTTCCGGTGCTTCCGACGAGGCGATTGCCGATGTCATCCGGACGGTCGTTCTTCGGAAACCGAAGGAACACGACTTCCGCGACAACTACGAACCAGGTCGACGCATGGTGGCCATTGGCGGTTGAACGGCTTATGAGCGAGTTGACCCACATTGGAGCGGATGGGAGCGCGGCGATGGTCGACGTTTCGGAAAAGGCGGTTTCAAAAAGGGAAGCGCGGGCGAGGGGATTCGTGCGCATGTCCGCGGAGACGGTGCAGCTGGTCCAAGCGGATGAGATTGCCAAGGGAGATGTGCTCGGGGTGGCGCGGTTGGCGGGGATTCAAGCGGCGAAGCAAACGGCCGTGCTTATTCCGCTTTGCCACCAGATTCCGCTGAGTCACGTCTCGGTGGAGTTTGCGATCGAGGACGAAGGGATTGCGATTGAAGCCACGGTGCGGACGACGGCGCAGACGGGAGTCGAGATGGAGGCGTTGACGGCGGTCAGTGTCGCGGGGTTAACGATTTACGACATGTGCAAGGCGGTCGACAAAGGCATGGAGATCTCAAGATGTGAAGTCATTGTAAAGACAAAGGCGGAAATATGAGGCTACGAGGGACGATTCTTTAGCCCAGAAGGCTTGATTTTACGGGACCTTCTCGCTATGCTCTTTTCCACCCTGAGCCCCCAAAGGAACCCCAAAATCCCCCGGATCGCTCTATTTTCTAGTTGGTCGTTGCCTGCCTGCTGTGCAAGTCTCGGATTTTCCGAGTTTTGCTAAATCAACACGTATCTAACTATGTCATTCCCAAAAGCCCTGTTTCCCGCATTCATTATCGGCGCCTCGTTTTCGCTTCTTGTTAGTGCCGCTCAGGCCCAGCAAGTCAAAGTCGAGGTGGAAAACCTCGAAGTTCAGCTCCAGCAATCCCCGGACATCGAATTCAGCGGGACCAAGGAAAAGAAGTGGGACGCCAAGGAGTGGTTGGAGATCGAAGTGACCTTCAAGGCGCTCTCCGCCGACCGGAACGCGGAGTTCATCGACGAACTCGAGTTCCAGTATTACGTTTTCTTCAAGGGGCAGAAAGCCGCGCAGCCGCAGGTTTACACGCGGTCGATCAATGTGACGAATATTCCGGTCGATGAGACCGCCTATGCGATCGCTTTTCTCGCTCCGGCGACGATGGAGAAGGCGTTCGGCAAGGGAAAATCGATCAATGTCCGGGACGCCTGGGTGGCCGTCGAGATCAAGAGCCGCGGTGCCACTGTCGGTGGCGAGGCCAACGAGGGGAAAAGCGACGCCTGGTGGAGAGACGGTCGGGCCCAACGCGTGGAGGGAGAGATTTTCGCCAAGTATGAAACTCCTTTCCAGCTCCTCTGGTATGACCGCCACGTGCAGGAAAGACGTGAGCGCTAATCGTTCCACTTGACCGACGCCTTCGTATCTCCAGACTTCGACCCACTTTATGGCTAAAGGAAAACCCATCATCACCCTCGATCTCGGTTCCCAACGAGTGACCATGGCTGTCTTCGGCGCCGCCGGGAAAAGCGGTCTGGCCCTGCAGCAATTTGAAACCACCGAACTGCTTGGTGACCCCGCCGCCGAAGGCACGAGAATCGCCCAGTTGAAGGTCGCCGTTAGCGAACTGGCGGCAAAATGCGGCATCAAGGGAGGCGACGTGCGGGTCGCCATCTCCGGCCATTCCGTCATCACGCGCCTGATGAAGCCGCCGGCCCTCGACGAGGACCAGGTGGAGCAAATCGTCGAGTTCGAGGCGCAGCAACAGGTACCTTTCCCGCTCGATGAAGTCACCTGGGACTACCAGTTGGTGAAGAACCAGGACGGCGAGATCGAAGTCGTCCTCGTTGCGATCAAGACGGATGCGCTCGACGAGGTCAGCGAGGCCGTGGAGGAATCCGGTCTGCGCGTCGTGCAGGCGGACGTGGCCCCGATGGCGATCTATAACGCTTTCCGTTATAATTATTCCGACGTTGCCGAACCGTCTCTCGTCATGGACATCGGCGCCCGGGTGACAAACCTGGTCCTGACCGACGGCGACCGCGTCTATGTGCGGAGTATTCCGGTGGGCGGCACCGCCGTCACGCAGCAGGTGGCCAAGGAATTCGGGATGGATTTTGCCGATGCCGAGGCGCGTAAACTCTCGGATGGCTTCGTTTCCCTCGGCGGCGCTTACGCCGATCACGAGGATGAAGGCATCGCGGCGATGTCGAAGGTCATTCGCAATACCATGACCCGGCTTCACGCCGAGATTACGCGGACGATCAGCGCCTTCCGTCAGCAGGGAGGAAATCCTCCACAGCGTGCCTTTCTCTGCGGCGCATGTTCAGGGCTTCCTTACCTCCGCGAGTTCTTTGAGGAAAAGCTCGCCGTCACCGTCGAGTACATGAACCCGCTTCGATCCATCACCGTGGGTCCCAAGGTGGACTCGGAATACGTCGGCGGCATCGCGCACACGCTGGGCGAAAATGTCGGTCTCGCGCTTCGGGATATCTCCGCGTGTCCGGTGGAGATCGACCTGCCTCCCACCCGCGTCGTGAGTCGCCGGGACCTCGCCAAACGCCAACCTTTCCTCGTCACGGCCGGACTGGCCCTCCTCGCCACCCTCGGCGCCGGGACCGCCTATTTTGCCAAGGCGGGTAGTCTCACCGAAGAAAAGCTGGCGGGTGAACAGAGCCTCAACGCCACGCTCAGCGGTTTTGACGACGAGATCTCCGAGGAAGCGCAGACCCTGCGGAATGCGCAGGTCGCCGCGAAGCCGCTCTACACCGCGGTCAGCGGGCGAACGTTTTGGATCGAGGTGCTCCAGCATCTCAATGACGCTTTCCAGGACGAAGACAAGCTCTGGCTGGTGCAGGTGGAACCTCTCGAAGGTGGTCGCCCGATGCGTGAACTGACGCGGGCCCTTTATTCAGAAAGCAGCCCGGAAGGGGAATTCCCCCGCGAAAAGGAAACGAGGGATTCCACCTCCTCGAACAGGAGCCAGCTCGGCGCTGAACAGGACCGGGTTATCGATGCGGTTCGCGTCTATGGTCTCTATCGCGAGCGGACGGAAGTCGTCTTCAAGTATTACCAGAACCTCGTCGATGCCGACCAGTTCTTCGAAATTACCGCAGACATGCGGGACCAGATTCTCGGCATCAAGTCCGGAAACCCGGATGTCTGGGCGCAACTCTTCACGATTGACCTCCCTCTGCGTGACCCGATTTACCTCGACTAATTTTTCAAGTTAATGGACTGGATCAAAGACAACAAATTCCTTGCCGGCTTCGCCGGATTCACGCTCGTGGGAACGATCGCGCTCGCCTATTTCCTCATCACCGGGTGGCTCAGCTACAGCGATTCCTATTCAAGGTACCAGGACCTCTCTTCCCGCAACCAATCGCTTGCGGCAAAGAATGTCTTCCCGAGCGAGTCCAACCTCGAACTCGAAGAGAAGAGAGTTGAGAAGTATGCGGCGATGTCGAAGGATTTGGGCGCCAAGCTTCTCGCCAGGCAATCGGGAATTGAGGACATCACCGTCGACAGTTTCCCGGTCTTGTTGGGTGAAGCGTACGACAAGGTGGTCGCCAAGGCGGCCGATTCCAGTTTCTCTCTTCCGGAAGGATTCTTCTTCGGGATGCAGCGCTACAAGGATGGCCTTCCCGCGGAAGGCGCCGTCGATGACTTGGGCATGCAACTCTCTGCCTTGACCAACCTCGTGGACGTCCTCATCGACTCCGGTGCTGCCGGTATCGACGAGTTCATCCAGCGCGAGGAGATGCCCTCGGAAAACCCGGGGGGCGCCCCTGAAGAAAGGGAAAACCAGCGCGGCGGCCCCCCAAGAAACTGGCCCGAATTCCGCGATGGCCGGATTCCCTATGCGCCGGAGGAAGTGCTCGATACCCATCGATTCCGGATCCAGTTCACCGCGACTCATGACGCGATGGTCGAATTCCTGAACAACATGGCCAAGGACAAGCAGCACTTCTACTGGCTGCGGGCTCTGCGGATCGAGAACCAGAGCAAGGAAGGCAAGAGCCGGGAAGATGAATTCGTACCCTTCCCGGTCCCGCAGGAACTTCCCGAGGAGGGCGACGCCCTTGCTGGCGATGTCGAATTGTTCGACGATCCCGGGGCAACCGTCCAGTTCGATGAGAACGGTAATCCGATCGAAAGCGATTTCACCGGTCCCTTGATCGACGCGCGCATCCTCTTCGGGGCAGAACAAGTCAAGGTGTTGGCGATCGTTGACATTGTCCGCTTCAAGGAATCCGAGGAATCTTCCGGGGATGCCTCGACCGCCAGTGCCAACTGACCTCCGCTCCAATTCCATCCCCCACTGACGAAAGATAAATGAAAGAGAATTACGATCGAGTCCTGATGATTGCGACGTCCGTCATCGCCATCCTCGTTTCCGGTTTTGTCGCCTTCAAATCCTTCGGGTTTGCCGACAACTTCACGGACACCCCCGGGACCGGAGAGTATGAACCGCCCGCCGGTCACAAGGAAGTGGTCGACGACGCGGTGACGCGACTGGGCGAGGAAAAGGCTTGGGCACCGCCGACGAAAGGAGGGCAACCCGGGAAGACGCTGCGGTTGCTGCGTTCCGTTGCGCTGGTGCAAAAGGCTGGAGACGACGAGGTCATCGACCTCGACGCGGAACCAAAGGGCCAGCTCCGCCCGCCGATCGAGAACTGGTATCTGCGGCAATACAATCTGGAATTCGAGCGCAGCGATGTCGCGGACCTCGATCCCGATGGTGACGGCTTCACCAATGCGGAAGAGTTTCAATGGGGGCAGACCGATCCCACGGACGCGAAGGATTTCCCGCCGTATTGGCGGAAGCTGGAACTCGTTTCCGTCCGGTTTTCTCCCTACACCCTCGAGTTTCGCGAAAAGGACGGGGCGACCTACGTGCTGCGTCGTGTGAGGGAAGGATGGCGGGATAAAACCATCTACGCCGACCCCGACGAGCCTTTCCGCCCGGCGAAGAAGTTTGATACCCGGGAAGAGAGCGATGAAGCCCGCTTCACCATTACAGGCTGGGATGAGGCCGCGAAAGAGATCACTCTCGTCGATTCCCTGAACGAGGGCGCCCCGCAAACCTATCAGGTGGTCGAAGGGGACACCCTGAATCTTCCCTACAAGCTCACGACCCTTGAGTATACCTTCCCCGGTAGCGAAAAAACGTTTACGGAAATTCGGGAGGGCCAAATCATCGACCTTCCCAACGACGACATTGAATACAAAATCGTCGAGGTAAATGAGCAGAATTTCATCCGTATCTCCTTCACACCCAAGGGGGAACAGAATCCGAAAACCGTTCGGATCCCCGAAAACTGATCATTGCCCCAAATTTCCTCTTTTCACTCCGCGCTCCAGCGGATAAAACTAAGGTTCACCCAACCTACCTTTCCCCCAATCAACCCAAAATGACCGACCGACCCATGCGGACTCGAATCCTCCTCTCTGCACTTGTTTTCACCCTACCGTTGGCCACATGGGCAGGACCCATGGGCGGCTCTTCCGGCAGCCTCATTGAGAGGCAAATCGCCCGAAAGAATCAGTTGATGATCGAGGCGCAGGAACACCTCGCAACCGGTCGTGGGCTCGAGGCGGAAGGGGACCTTGAAGGGGCGGTCGCTGAATATCGCCAGGCCATCCAGAAGACGTCCCCGGAAGCGCCGGTTTCCAAGCCGATTCGCGACGACGCCGTTTATCTTTTCTGCCGTGCGGGAACAAAGCTTGCCGACAGCCGTGCCCGCCGCGGAAACTTTGACGGAGCCGAGTCGCTCCTCAACGAGATTCTCGCCGACGACATCGATCCGAATTGCCGCGGGGCCCAGAAGGTTCTTCGCCGTCTCGATGACGCCGAGTGGTACAACCCGGCGATGACAGAGGATCACATTTCCAATGTCGACTCCGTTCAAGGGCACTTGGAAAAGGCATGGGGCGCAACCCAATTGGGGAAATTTGATGAAGCTGAGGCCGAGTATGACAACGCCCTTCGCATCGATCGCTACAACACCGCAGCCCAGCGGGGAATCGAAGAGATTGAGAATTACCGTGATCGTTACTATGATTCCGCTCGAGACCGCACCCGCGCGACGATGCTTCGTCAGGTGAACGAACTTTGGGAGACCGAGGCGGCTCCTGTCTCCATCAGTGGTGGCATTGGTCCCGGAGGCGGCGGAACCGAGGAGGGCCGTGAACTTATCATTCGCAAGCTCAACGAGACAATCCTCAGCGTGGACTTCGAGGAAGCGACGTTGGAAGAAGCCGTTGACTATCTGCGCCGCAAAAGCTCTGAAGAGGACCCGATCGAGCCCGGCAAGGGAGTCGGGATCGTGATTCAAAATACTCCTGGTCAGGACGGCGCCGTCGCCGGGGCCAATCCGATTACCTTGCGATTGGAGAACGTGCCGCTCCTCCAAGTCTTGAAATACGTCACCGAGATTTCGGAGATGAAATACAAGGTGGAGCCCTTCGCCGTGGTCATCGTCCCCCGCTGGGATACCGGCACCGATCTCTTCATGCGTGAATTCCGCGTTCCACCAACCTTCCTCGACGAGGCCGGTAGTGATGACGGAGGTGGCGCTGCCGACGCCGATCCGTTCGGCGGTGGTGGAGATGCCCCGGCCGCAAGTGCCCCTCGTCGGCAAACAGCCCGAGGTGTTCTTGAGAGCCGCGGGGTTACCTTCGCCGATGGCGCGAGCGCCTTCTACAATCCCTCCAATTCGACCCTCATCGTTCGCAACACTCAGGCGCAGATGGAACTGATCGAAGCCATCGTTGAAGCCTCCCAGACCTCCGCTCCGAAGCAAATCCTCATCACGACGAAGTTCGTTGAGGTCACCCAGCAGAACACGGACGAGGTCGGATTCGACTGGCTTCTCGGCGGATTCAATATTGGCAATGAACGTCTTTTTGGATCCGGGGGTACCTCCGGGAATGGCACTGCCACTGTGGCAACCGACTTCCCATTCATTCTTCCAACGGCAAGTGGGGGAACACCAGTCCCTATCGGTCAACAGCCGATCACGTCCGGTAACCGTTCCGGGGGTAATGCGATTCAGTCTGATGCGATTGACGGCTTGTTAAACGCAACAACCGGCGGAACGTCTTCTCTCGCTCCCGGAATTTTTGGTATCGCAGGTGTGTTCACGGACCCGCAGTTCCAAGTCGTCGTCCGTGCACTGGCTCAGAAGAAAGGAACAGACTTGATGTCGGCTCCGAGTATTGTGACGAGGAGCGGTCAGCGGGCAAAGATCGAGGTCATTCGGGAATTCATCTACCCGACCGAGTATGACCCACCGGAAATTCCGCAGGAATTCGGTTCGATCACCACGACAGGCTTCGCCCCCGGCACCGCTGCGAACGTCAGTTCCTTCCCGGTCACGCCGGCGAACCCCACCGCTTTTGAGATGCGCCCGGTGGGTGTCACGATGGAAGTGGACCCAGTGGTGGATGCCGACAACTTCACGATCGAACTCAACATCGCTCCCGAAGTGGTCGAGTTTGAAGGATTCGTCAACTACGGCAGCCCCATTCAGACCGGGGCGACTGACGCGCTGGGATTCCCGACCACCGTTGTCTTGACGGAAAACGAAATTTTGCAGCCGGTTTTCTCCACACGGAAGCTATCGACGGCGGTCACCATCTGGGATGGTCAGACCGTGGCTATTGGTGGTTTGATCCGTGAAGACGTGCAAATGACCAAGGACAAGGTGCCATTCCTCGGCGATGTCCCTCTTGCTGGACGCCTTTTCCGCTCCCGCGCGGAGAGCACGTTCAAGCGTAATCTCATGGTCTTTGTGAAAGCGACCCTTATTGATCCTTCCGGTCGCCGCATTCACTCGCCGCAGAGTGGTGGTTCCTCCGGGAACGTGGATGGTCTCTTCCCGGATGGGGGCGCTTCCTGATTCGTGGATTTTAAACTTTTAGGAAAGGGCAAATGGATCTCGATTCATTTGCCCTTTTTTGATTCCAGTGAGATCGGCGGATCTTGACATTTTTGCGGGAAAGCCCGACGAATTGCAGAGAACAGGTGGGAAGTCTCTAATTTTTCAACAGCGGCGGAATAACCCCTGCCGTCTGGTGCCTCTCACTTGGCCGACCTACCGATCTACCCATGATGTCGCTTGTAGTTTCTGACAATATCACGTGTCTCCAGCAGGGCGCGGCCCTGCTTGCGGAGATGGACGACGAACTTTACACGAGACCTTGCGAGTCCGCTCTAAGCTCTGCGATCGGCGGTCACATCCGGCACAATATCGAGCATTACCAGAGCCTCCTGGACGGGATTCCTACGGGTACTGTTGACTACGATGCGCGGGAACGTAACCCGTTGATCGAGACGAGTTCGTCGATCGCTGCGAACGAAATGAGGCAGCTTGTTCTTCGATTGCAGGACGTCACGGAGGTCGGGATTCCGCTCACCGTGAAAATGGACACGGGTTCCGGTGACACCGGGGATGAGACTTGTTGGAGCGGTTCGACGGTTTTGCGTGAACTGCAGTTTCTTCTCAGCCACAACATCCACCACTACGCGTTGATCGCCACCATCTGCCACGCGAATGGATTTCCAATACCGGCAGACTTTGGGGTTGCTCCCTCGACGCTCCGGTATCGCGAAGAGCAAAATGCGCGCGCACCTTCGGTTGCTTGTTAGGGCACGCATGCTCGTTCGAGCGGAGGATTGTCCTCGATACTCCGAGGTTCCGAGTATTGGTGCGGAATGACTCGCTGGCGGATAGCGATTGTCTTTTTGCTACTCTTGGCGGCATCGACCGTTTATCAGGCCGTCAGGCCCACCAGTGGCATCGGCGGCAGCGCTCTGGTGGGTGAAACTCGTTTGATGTTTGAGGTGGATGAAGCGTTTCTCCTCGAAAGCGGTGGTCCCGCAAAGTCCGTTGAAATCAGCTACATGGATCTCGATGACGCTGGCGAGGACGCTCCGGTTCTCCTCTTGTTTCATGATTCCGTATCGGGTCCCGCCTCCTTTGATACGCTTGCTCCGGCTTTGCGAGAGCGCTGCCGGATCCTGATTCCGGACCTGCCGGGGTTCGGGTTCTCCTCGACGGAGATGTCGCGCGCCTCGAGCCGTGTCTTCGCGCGGGTCGGATTGGCCCTCCTGCGCGAATCCGGAGTTGAGAAGGTCCATGTGGCCGGATTCTCTTCCGGGGGGCTCGCGGCGGTGGATCTCCTCGAATTGGCGCCGGAACGGTGCGAGTCGCTGATCCTCTTTTCCGCGATGGGTGTGGAGGAGCTGGAGTTGCTCGGGGAGTACTCGCTGAATCATGCGGTCAATACCGTGCAATTCGCGGCCATTTGGGTGCTTCAGAATCTGACGCCTCACTTCGGAATCCTTGACAGGACGATTCTCAATTTCTCCTACGGCAAAGCTGCCCTTTACCGGGACCAGCGGAAGCACCGTGCCATGCTGGAGAAGGTGGAGTCGCCCGTCCTGATTCTGCACGGAGAAAAGGACCTCATCGTTCCGGCCACTGTGGCCAGGGAGCATGAGCGTATACTGCCCCAGGCCGATCTGGAATGGTTCGACGGCGGGCACGACGTGATTCGAGAAGATGCGCGACGTCCCGCCGAATCCCTCGACGCCTTCATCCGAAAGGTGGATCGCGGGGAAGCGACGACGCGTTCCCTGGCGGATGCTGGCCGCCTCGCATCCGCCAGGGAGGAATTTACTTTCGACTTTTACCGGGACGATTTGCGCAAGTGGACGCTCGTATTCATCATCTTGATCGCCCTTTCGACGCTCGTGAGTGAGGACATTGCCTGCGTCATGGCTGGCGTGTTGGCAGCGCAGGGGTTCTTTTCCTTTGGCACGGCTCTTACCGGCTGTTTTCTTGGAATCCTCGCGGGCGACGCCGGACTCTATCTAATCGGAAGATGGTTTGGTGCCCCGGCAATAGCGAAGCCTCCCCTGAAATGGCTGATTACGCCCCGCCAGGTGAAGACGAGCGCACGGTTTTTCGACCGCTATGGCCCCTTCATCATCATCGCGACCCGCTGGCTTCCGGGACTGCGGGTGCCTGCCTATGTGACGGCCGGACTGCTCCAGCGCGGCTTCTTCTGGTTCATGGGGTGGATGGTGATCGGGGCCGCGCTATGGACGCCCGTCCTCGTGGGACTATCCATGCTTCTCGGGGAATCGATCCTCGTGTGGGTGCGAAAATTCGAGAACTACGCGGTTCTCGTCCTCTTCGGCGTCATGCTGTCGGTCATCGTAACGGTGAAGATTCTCATGGCCGTCTCCACGTGGAAAGGTCGGCGGCTCACCCTCGGTTGGTGGAGGCGTTTTGTGCGTTGGGAGTTCTGGCCACCTTGGCTTGTTTATCTTCCCGTCGTGCTCGTGGCCCTGTGGAAGGGGTTGCGGTACCGGAGCCTCAGCCTCTTTACCGCGGTCAATCCTGCGATGCCGGCAGGGGGCGTGATCTATGAATCAAAGAGCCAAATCCTCGACGGCTTGAAGGGGGCGGGCGCGGCGATTGCGAGGCACCGGTTGCTTCCGAAAGAGATGCCCTTGAAGGACAAGTGCGAGGCCATCGAGGGGTTCATGAAGGACTTCGAACTCGATTGGCCGATCGTCGTGAAGCCCGATCAGGGTGAGCGTGGTGCGGGAGTCGGTATACTAAGGTCGGAGGAGCGCGTCGTGGGGCACCTGGAGGCACTTGGTGCGGTTGAGGTCATCGTCCAGGAGTACATCGATGGCGAAGAGTTCGGCGTCTTCTATGTTCGGCGGCCCAGTGAGGAAATGGGACGCATTTTTTCGGTCACAGAGAAGAAGCTGATTGCAGTTCGAGGGGACGGGACCCGGACGGTTGAGGAGTTGATCCTCGCCGACGACCGGGCGGTGTGCATGGCTCCCTTTTTCCTGGAGAAGCATGAAGCAGAACTCGATCACGTGCCGGGCGAGGGGGAGGACTTTGCGCTGACGGATTTGGGCACCCACTGCCGGGGAGCCCTGTTCCTCGACGCGTGCCGGTTGATTTCCCCCGAACTGACGGGTGAAATGGATCGGATCAGCAAGTGTTACGACGGATTCCATTTTGGGAGGTATGATCTTCGGGTGCCTTCCGGGGAGGATCTTGCTCGTGGGTATGGCATCAGGATTCTGGAATTGAACGGGGTGACCTCGGAAGCGACGCATATCTACGACCCCAAGCATGGCCTGTGGAATGCGTGGAAAGTGCTTGGGGCACAATGGGCGCTGGCCTATGAAATTGCGGCGGAAAACCGGGATCGTGGACTGAAACCGGTTGCGCTCTGGTCGCTCCTGCGGCTCGTATTCGGAGGCGGGCAACGTCCGCATGACAACGAACGCGGCGAGAAAACCCCATGACGACAGGAACGAAGCTGATTGATCTCTCCCGTGAGATTCGCTCGCCAATTCGACGCGGGGTCTACCGTCTCGTTGCGCCTCCGGTCGAGGCTTTCCTCGCGATTGAGAAGCTCAACAAGACCTACCGCACGGTGAGGGCGGATGGACTGCCGCGGGAGAGTTTCCTTTCCGGGATCCTGGAGAATCTGAATGTCACCTACGAGGTGTCCGAGGAGGATCTCGAGCGGATTCCAGGGGACGGCCCTCTGGTCACGGTTTCGAATCATCCTTTTGGCGGCCTCGATGCGATGATGGTGGCCGATCTGCTCCTGAAACACCGTCCTGACTCGAAGTTTCTTGCCAACTCACTGCTCAAGCGCGTGCCGGAAGCAGAGCCCATTATCATTGGGGTCGATCCCTTCGGCGGTGAAGGGGCGAAGTTGCGCAACCTGCGAGGAATGCGGGAGTCCATCAAGTGGCTTCGTGACGGGCATTGCCTCGGCACGTTTCCGGCCGGCGAGGTCGCTCACCTGAAACTGCGGGAGAGGTCGGTGATTGACCCTCCGTGGTCTCCCAGTGTGGCGGGACTCAT
>JBCDLR010000019.1:0-21897 GCA_038745205.1 Verrucomicrobiota bacterium | reverse complement strand
TCGCTGTATTCGTATCGATTCACGAGCGAGGCCCACTCGCCGGGTGGCTCCCATCGGCGCCGAAGGGGGACATCGGAATTCAGCGATTTCTTGAGTCCCGGGGGAGGGACGAACTTGACGTTCTCTTTCAGGACCGGGGTGATATCGCGACCGTCGATGATTCTTTCCTGCGGAACCCTGATCCCGGCAAAGGTGGCGAGGGTGGGAAACCAGTCCATGGCTCGCACGACGGCCCCGGACTCCGCACCACTTTGAATGCCCACTCCCGGTCCCCACGCGATGGCCGGGACGCGTATGCCGCCTTCGAAGGTGGTGAGCTTGCGGCCCTGAATCTTCTGCTGTGGGGTGCGGCCCGGGCCGCGCCCGTTGTCGGAGGCATAGATGACGATGGTGTTGTCGGCGATTTCGAGTTGCTCCAGCTTGTCGAAGATTCGGCCGACGTTGTGGTCGAGCTCCTGGATGGCGTCGCCGTATTCGCCCCATTCGGAGGTGCCCTCGAATTCCTTCGTCACACCCAGGGGGGTGTGAAGCATGGTGTGGGGCAGGTAGAGGAAAAACGGGCTTCTTCTATTTTCGTCAATGAACCGGATCGCCTCATCGGTGTATATCTTCGTGAGTTCGCCGGGTTCGGCGGGGCGCTTGACGATCTCGTCATTCCTCATCAGGGGCACGCCGCCCTCGTCCTCGAAATAGACGACTTCCACCGGATCGAGGTTGTGCAGGAGTCCAAAGTAGTGATCGAAGCCCTGGTTCGTCGGGAGGAACGGCTTGTGGAATCCAAGGTGCCATTTCCCGATGCAGGCGGTGGAGTAGCCGTTGTCCTTGAGAAGTTCCGCGAGGGTCAATTCATCCGGATGGATGCCGGTGGGCGAGTCCGCGCGGTGGACCCAGACGTGATTGCCGACGCGGCGTGGATAGCAGCCGGTGAGGAGTCCGGCCCTTGATGGACTGCAAATGGGTGCGGCCGCGTAGTAGTCGGTGAAGCGTATTCCCTCCGCCGCCATGGCGTCGATTCGCGGTGTCTTGACCTCGGTGGCACCGTAACAGCCAAGGTCATAGTAGCCCTGGTCGTCGATGAGAATGAAGATGATGTTCGGCGGGGGCTCGCTGGCGCGAGAGGAAGCGGCAAGGGCAAAAAGGGTGCAAAGAAAGGCGCACCGGCGAAGGCGTGGAATCATGGGGGTTGAGAGCGTCTTGTGGTTTAAAAGGATACTCCCAGATGCCAATCATCTTACAAGTCCCCAGTTGGCGATCCGCCAATTTCAAAACTCCTCGTCCAGGCCCGGTACTGAGTCATCCGTGATGCCCCGGAAGAAATGGGACGCCTCCCGCTGTGTGTGAATGACATCGTCGTTGGTTCCGAGTTGCTGGTCGGGTCCGAGGGAAATGACTTCCATCTGCGTGCCGGACAGCGGATGAAAGTAATAGGGGGACTCCCAGCGGTCGAGGAGCTGGCCTTTCTCGTTCAGTGAAGGGTGATCGGCGGGGAAGGCAACGATGTTTCGCGGGTTGTCGCCCAGGAGGGCAGTCATGACGGACTGGTTGTCGCCAGCTTCCGGGTTTTGCCGGTAAACCGCCCGGTAGAACCCGATGATGCTGCTCAGGTACTGTGCGTCCTCTTCCGGCGAAATCTCTTTCGTGTGCAGGCGGCGGGCCATGTCGACGGCCTCGTTGAAAATGTGCTTTCCATCGTCGGTGTGGGTCATGCGTGGATCGCGGCGCACCCCGATGTCATAGCTGCGCTTTCCGGCGACCGTGTCAGTGACGGGGCCGAGGCGCTTCGGCGGAACGGGAGAGGGCGTTGCCGCTTCAGGCTCCGAGGGGTCGGACGCGGAGGGAGTGGGAGTGGGCTCCGGCCCGGGTCCGTTTTCGGGTGTCTGCGATTGCGGAGACGAAGAGACCGAAACATCCTTCGTCTTGACGGATCCGCTGAAAAAAACTCCGGCGACAAGTGCGGCAAGAAGGGCGCCGGCGAGAATGATGGTTGCCAGTTCCTTGCTCAACTTAGAGGGGGAGGAAGTCGAGGTCCGGATGAGTCAAAGGATCGCTGAACCCGTTCGCGAGGTTCGGGAAGATCGTGTTCATGTCTGAACTGGAAACGCCGAACCATTTGGCGAGCCGCGCGTAATACTGGTCGGTGGAGAACTGCGGGATCCAGCGACCACGGATGTTGTTGCCGGGAACGTCATTGATGCCCGCGACGGCGAGTTCGGGGAACTTGCCATGGACCTTGAGATTGGACCCGCCGGCGGCAAAGGCCTCTTCCACGGCACCGCCAACACAAAAAGTGTGGGTGCCCCAGGCGTGGTCGGTCCCGGACGTGTTCGGGATCCACGTGCGGTTGAAATCGGAAGCCTCAAACATCGTGACCATGTTCGTGTCGAAACTGGCCTGTGCTCCGGCGATGGCATCCATGCTCTGGACGAAGGCCTCGATGCACATGTCGACCTGTTCGAGGAGAGGGGGAAGGTTGGCGTTGATGTCGTTGTGGGTATCGAATCCGCCGAGGTTGAAGAAGAAGATCTGCCGGGTGTTCCCGATGCACTGGCGTCCCGCGATGAGCTTGCAGATGATAAGCAGTTCCTCCATGTCATTCGGAAGGTCCGTGGGATTGGAAATGGAGCTGTTCGTGCGGGTATTGTAGACGTCGAGGAAGATGTCGTTGAGGTAGGATCCGGTTTCGTTGGGTGTGCTGCCGCCGGTGGGGATGTTGTCCGCTTCCACCTGGGCGGCGCCGATGATTTCCTCGTTTTCCCGCGCGCTCTTGACGACGTTCTGGAAGCCTTGCTCGAGGATGTGATCGTGCTGGTAGTTCATGATGCCCTCGAATGCACGAAGGCGGTCGCCGGTGGCGCCCGTGCTGTAGACGTTTCCATTCAGGCCGTTGACGTAGTCGCTGCCGTAGCCGGCAAAGTTGATCGGGCCGGTGCGGGAGAGGGCATACTGCGGGACGGCGCCGCCGGGTGCGACGAGAAGGTCCGTGCTGCCCGCAGCCGTCATGAGCATGGAACTCAAGCTATCCTTGTTGATTTCATCCGGCGCATTGATGTAGGGGGCGGCGCGGAAGAGGTCGGCAACGCGACCGGCCCAACCGGAGACAAAGGGGTTTTGCGGAATGGAGGAAAACCACTCGTTGACCTGGTCGGAGTGGGAGAAGAGCTGGATGGGCTTGATCGCGTTTTGATAATCGGTGAGGGAAACGTCTTCCGGGATGGGGACGGCGAGGGTGCCGCAGTTGGCGATGAAGGCGAGTCGCCCGGCGTTGAAGTGGCTTGCCATGTTCAGGCACTCGGGGTGCAGGCCAAAGACGTTTCCGCCGCCGCCGGGTGCGGTCCCGTTTACCTCCGTCACGTTGAGGACTGTGCCCGCATTGTCGATGGCGGTCTCGGAGACTGCCGCGAACTGGCGATCGTCTTCGTAGTTCATCCGGTCCGGATGATTTCCGTAAGGGATGAGGACATTGTTCATGTCGCACCCGCCGCCGAGGAAGAAGCAAACGAGCGACTTGTATTTGCTCATGTCCATGGTGGTCGTGGCGGCGGAGGCTTCACCGACCATCTGAAGCTGCGTGATGGTGGAGGCGAGTCCGGTGGCGCCCAGTCCCGCGCTTCCCGTGCGGGTCAGGAAAGAACGGCGGTCCATTTTCCTGGGACTGTGAATGTCGAAGGATTGGATAGGCTTCTTCTTCATGGTAGTCTCGTTCTTGGTGGGAGTTTTTCTTGGATGGCTTGCGTGTGCCGGGACTACTTCTTGACGAGGAATTCCGGAGTTTGGGAGAAGAGGTAGAGCGCGAGGCGGAAATAGTCGCGACGATCGTTTGGGACATTGGTGGCATCGCCGTAGGCGTCGACGAGGGCGTGGATGATCCATTCGCGAGGATTGCGACCGTCGGTTCCGTCGTTGTTGAAGTTCCCGTCGTTGGCATTCGGCTCGCGCGGGCTGAATCCATCCTTCAGGGGGTCGTCGTCATCGTTTTCGTCATACGGGTATTTCTCCTTGAAGGCGCCGCCAGTGAGTCGGTGGTCGATGAAATCAAGGACGGCTTCCGCTTCCAGCGAGGCGCTGGAACGACCTCCCGAAGCCGGAATGTTGTTGGCGACGAAGGGTGCTTGCGAGAAGACGAACTCACCCCAGCTCACGAAGTCGATGCGCACGCGGTCGTGGTGGTCCCAGTCGCCGCCGGTGTCCGATCCCGTGAAGATAAATCGCTGGTTGCGGTTGCTTCCGCCGAGTTCGCGCGTGTCCTGTCCGTCAGCTTTCGAAGTGCGGTTGGTGTTCCAGGTCCAGGTGATGGTCCAGAAGTAATTGTGGTTCAGGACGACGTTGGACTCGGTGGCGAGTTGCAATTCCGGAGAGACAAGTGCGGCGGACTGCACGACGCCGGTCGTGTAGTCGGGCAGGTAGTAGTTGAAGACGGTCTCCTGGCGGAAAGGGGTCATGGAGAGTTGGTCGTCGGTTACAGGGTAAGGGTAGTGGCAGTTGAAGCGGAAGTTGTCCGCTTGGCTTGCCGGGTAGCCGTATTCGGTGGCGAAGGGGACCTCGTGGGGATCCGTGAACGGCGTCGTCGGGTAGGTTCCCGGGTTGTATCCATTGCCGTCGTCCGTGGGCCAGCTTCCGTTGTAGGGTGGCAGCGAGAACGGCGGGAGGCTCGGGTCTTCGGAGACGGGTAGAAGCGAGTGGGCTTCGAAGCTGCGAAGGACCTGAACGTAGGCTTCGAGCGGCGGCTTCTTCATGCCGAAGGTGTTCGTGATGTTCTCAAGGGCACGAGCTTCGTGGTCGAGAAGGACCGCCTTGCAAACCTCTAGCATGTTGCCCTCGCTGTCCTTGAACGCCTTGGAGACGCGATAGAGGTAGTCGGAGGAAGGGTTGCTGGCCACCATCCGTTGAATCAGACGGCGGGAGATGAAAGGCGGGGTGGAGGCGTGGCTCGAGTCCGCGTTGCCATTGGCTCCCGTGAAGTCCGGTCCGGGATTGCCGTCGACCTTGCCACCGAACCAGTCCATGGCGTCTTCGATGTCCTCGATGCCCATGGCGATCATGCTGGCATCGGTGGAGTTTTCAGGCGTGACTTGGTCGGAGAGGAGACCGGTGTTGTCGATGACGCGCCCTCCGGCGATGGTCTTCACCCCGAGGTCGTGGTAGATGGCGGAGCCGGAGCTATTGCGGCCAATCATGCGCATGGGGTAGTTCCACTCGTGGCCGGTCCAGCGATAGCCGTTGCCTTCGTCGAAAGCGGAATCGCCCTGGTTGTAGAGAATGCCGTCGTCGCCGTCGTTGGCGTCGCTGTCGCCATTGGTGTTGTCGGTGTCAAAAACGTCCCCGCTGTCGGGAAAGGGGCCGGTTGTCTCGATGCCCCATTGGAAGGGATCCTCGGGGATCCCTTGACCGTTCCAGCTGAGGGTCGGTCCGTGGCTGGTGTTGCCTTCACGGCTGGAGTTCTGGCCGGTCAGGACGCGGGCAAATTCCTGGATGTCGTCGTTTGTGTAGGTGGCGGAGGAACCGGGGGGGACATTGGGATCGCTTCCGGCCTGCAATTGCAGTGATCCGTCCGACCACAGGTTGAAGAGTCCGATGGTGAAGAGCTGCATGTCTTCCCGTGCCAGGTTCTCGTCGGGGAAGACGTCGATGATGTTGTCGTTGTCGATATCGTAGGCGGCGCGGTTCCGGATGCTCGAGAGCCAGTAGCCCATGACGGGGTTCCAGTTCACCCAGCCGATGATGTTGCGGAAGTAAACCTGCTCATTGGCGTCGAGTGTGTCGTTCCCGTCGCGGTCGGTGGGGAGGCCGTAGTAATTGAGCATGTCCTGGTAGTTCGCGGCGGCATAGTGGCGGTCCTCAACCGCGTCGAGCGTGTCCGCGACGACGATGATCTGCTGGATGGCGTAGCCCCATTTCTGGCGAAGCTGGTCCTTCGCATTGGTCATCATCATCCAGTGGGCGGCGCGGCGGTTGTTATGGTTCGGTCCGTTGTTCCCAAGGTTGCGCACGGTCTTGCTGCCTTCGCCCGAGGTCTCGTCATCCATCCAGTTGATCCATGAGTGGTCGGTGGGATACCGGCCTTCGGGATACCATTGGTTGGCCCAGAAGTGAGGGTGGGTGTTCGGCATGCCGGGAGCAGGGCCATTGGTCAGGGAACGATTGATCGTCGGCCAAGTTGTCGGCACGGGCTCGACGTCCGATTCGCCGGGATTGTTGGGATTGTTCGCGTTGTTGGACCAGTCGTTCCATTCGGCGTCGTCCCAGAGGCCACGGAGATTGAACTCCATGAAGTCCATCGCCATCGTGTAATCGAGGATCCACGTTTGCTCCATCTTGCATTGCTCCTCGATCCATTTTTCGAATTCTTCGACGCGGTGATAGTCAGGGTTTCCGCCGGTGGTGCGCTCGGTTTCAATGGCGGTTTTGATGGCCTGCACGTCTTCCCAAGCGGCGCCGAAGGTGGCTTGGTTGAGGAAGCGAACGATCTCGCGCTCCAGGTCGGTCCCCGAGAGGAGGGGGAATCCGGCATCGCCGGGCGACGGTGGGGCTGCCGGTGGGTCCGGTTCTTCCACCGAGCCGGTGGCGACCTCGAGCATGGCCATGGCTTCACCGCCCCCGTTGTCGGATGTGTGGAGGTTAATGTAGATCTTGGACTGCGAATTCTGGTTGAAGAGGGAATCGATGACCACCTGGCGGGAGGGGATGCCGGGGCCCGGGTCGGGCGTGACGGGAGCTTGATCGGTGAGGTCCCAATCAAAGGTCAGGTAGCGTCCGAGAATGGCTTCGGAGTCTTCCGCGATGTCCTTGATCGGCGGGCCCGCTCCACCTGAGACGACCTTGTGAAAGTGGGTGTCCGTCTGCGGAGAGGACAAGTTGCCGAAGTTGTCATTACGCATGATGAACAGGCGCTTGTCTCCCTTGAGATAGCCGCTGACGGTGCCGTTGGTGGAGTTTGTCCCGGGGGATGCATTGAAATCGTCGACGTAGGCCCCGACAAAAAGAATGTTCACGTCGTCTGGCATGTCGCAAATTTCAGCCGTGGCAACTTCGAAACCCGGGGCGGGATCGTGGTCAGCGGTGGTATCGACAGCACAACTGATCGTTTCCGGATATTCGTGGATGGCGTCCTTCTCAACGGTGACTTCGATATCGACGCTGGAAGCGAGAGCGGGGAGAGTGACGGTGCCATCGGCGACAGGGCCGCCAGGCCCCTCCGTGGCATTGTAGTCGACGCCTGGCGTGGCGGCGGGGTTGGTGCCGCTGCCGTCCGTGTCGATGGTGTAATTGATAGTTAGAGGATGGAGGCCTTTGCTGCGGCTGAGTCGAATGGTGATTGTGTCTTCGGAGGTGCCGCTCGTGTCGTCCCCATCGAGATTGGCGATGTCGACGATGTCGCCGGCGAGAAGCGGCGGGGAGGAGTTTTCGACGGCCTCGTCGTCGATGGCGAGGGCGGCGACTTCTTCCTTGTCGAGGGCGGGGTTGAATTCCAAGAGGCTGGCAAGGGTATCGCCGTCGTTGCCTCCGCCGTTTCCGGTGCCATTGGCCTGGCGTGGATTGAACCCAAATTTCTTGAGGGCGATCTCCGTGCCGTCATCGATTCCGTCGCCGTCGGCATCGAAATCATTGAAGCTGAGGGCTCCGTGGGCAGTGACGCGCACGAACTTCCGCTTTTGTCCGGTGAAGAGGGCGCCGGCGTTGTGGCTGCCGAAATCCTCAGCGGGGGAGAGGCAGTCGCCCGGGACGACGTTGATGATGCCGGGGCTGGTGCTCTTCTCCCAGCCGACGGCGAAGTGGTCGAGGCCGTTGTCGTGCACATGGAGGGCCTCAAAGAAGTACTTCACGCCGGGAGCGAGCGAGACCTGGATGGATTTCTGAACCGGATCGGCGAGCCAGTCTTTCTCCGTGCTCAAATCGGGATCATCGACGCGGCATGTGGCGTGGACGGCGCTGGGAGTCGGGTCGTTGTAGAGCGTGAACTTGCTTGGTCCCCGGCTGGCGACGTAGAAGGTGTAGTTGCCACCCTGCCCTGGCTTGACGGAGATGAAGCCGCTGATTTTTGCGGAGTAGGCCTCGCCGTCGTCGGTTGGAGTCTCAAGTTTCGGGTGCCATTCGGTGCCGTCGCCGTCCGCGTCGCCCGCGATCAGCGAAGTGAAGTGAGCGTCGAGGTCTGCGGGGATGGAGCCGAGTCCGTTCCAGATATGGCGGGTGACGGCGCCAAAGACCATGGGATTCGTCGTGTCTGAAAAGTCCGCGGTGAGTTCTTCGCCGGTGCCGCGGAACTCAAGGGGATTGCCCGGCGTGCCTTCGATGGGAAACGTCGTGTTGAGGCCTTCGCTGACATCGAGACGGTATTTCTTCGCAAAGACGGTCGGCCAGGTCACGCGGGCCGTGACGGGATCAAACGCGGAGGAGACAAGAACGAGGCAATCACCGGGATCATTGGGGTCGGTGTTTGCGTTGCACTCGTGAAGGTTGTCCTTGTCGTCATTGTCAGGATCGTCGGTGGGTTCGCCGTCAGTGTGATTGAGTCCTCCAAAGTGTTGGATCTCCCAGGCGTCGGCCAGTCCATCATTGTCCGTGTCGAGATCCGCGACGGTGACGGCATGGCCTGAGGTGGTGAGGAGGGCGAGGAGTGCCAAGAAAGAGGCGAAGGCACCGGTCATCCGTGTGCGCTTCTTCGGGGGTAGAAGAAGAGTGATCATGGTAGCTGCCCTGAAGGACGGAAGTCCCGGGTTTCTTGCGGGGCGGAATTCCCGCATTTAATTGCGGGAAAGTGTACGGTCACTCCGCCTTTGATTCAAGCCGGGTTCAAGCGGAGGAAATCCTTAAAATCAGGGGATTTCGAGAGCGAGGAGTCGCTGTGCCTCGCGAAGAAGGGCCGAGGGTTCCCGAAAGGGGGAGTGTCCGCGGTCCGCCCACCTCACGCGTCCATCGCCGTCAATGAGGACGGTGGCATGAAGGGGGCCGTCTTCAAAATCGTCGAAGGCGCGGTAGGATTTAAAGGATTCGAGTGCAGGGTCGGCGAGAACGAGATAAGGGAATTCTTCTTCAAAACCGGCTCTTTTCTCCGGGAGCTTTCCGAAGTTCTCTTGGAGCAGCTCAAGTGAATCCGAACTGATGGAAACGAACTCAATTCCCGCGTCCGTGAATTCCTCAAGGTGGGGTTTGAAGACATTCAATTGCTCCAGGCAAAACGCGCAGCGGATGCCGAGGAAGAAATTGATAAGGACCGGTTTACCCTTGAAGTCCGCGAGAGAGTGAATCTTGCCGGCGTGGTCTTGGAGGGAAAAGTCGGGTGCCAAGGGAGGTGTCCACTTGCCAGGGCCAAGATCGGACAGATCCGCTGGGAGAGAAGGAGGGACGGCGAGAGCGGTGGGGAGTGTCCACGGCGTGGGGAGTTGCATGTCGGCGGCGAGGGGATCGAGTCGCCGAAGGGCGGGGAGATCGGGGTCGGTGCGAGCAGCGTCAGCGCGGAAGAGGCGATTGAAGTGCAGGGACGCCTCCTTTCGGTTGTCGCTCTTGAAGGCGAGGTAGCAATGGGTGGCCACGGGATACACGCGGCGCGGATGGCTCGCGGCGAGGTCACGCGCAAGGGATGCAGCTTCGTTGGTGAGGCCCGCCTTGTCGTAGAGAAGGATCAGGATTTGAGGGGTGAGCAGGTCGGGGGCTGTCCCGGTCGAAAAGGCGGCGGGGGATGCGTCTTGGAGAAGTTTGGAGCAGGCTTGCAGTGCGCCCAGGGAAGCGGAGATCGATCGTTCCGTCTTGTTGGAAACGCCTTCTTTCAATGCGGTTCTCAAGAGTTGGAGGACTTCGTCCGCCGTCGCCCGAACCTCGTCGCCGCGGTCGAGGAAATGCAACGCGAGGCCTTTCCAGAACAACTGCCGCGATCGGGATTCAAAATCGGCGAGGCGATTGGAATCTGCCGTCGCCTCTTCAAGAAGAGTCTCCCAGCGCTCTCCGCGGGCCAGCAATTCGAGGGACAGGCGGTGGCCCATTGCCGGAAGATCGACCTCTGGAAGGGGCAGGGTGGAATTCTCGCGGACCAGCATGGAAGTGGGGAACCGGGTGGCTCGCTTCGACCAATCGAGGGCTTCATCGATCCGCCCCATGTCGGCGAGGGTCTGGATCAGGACCTCGTAATTACCACCCAGGTTTTCGGTTTCCGCCGGCATGAGGAGGCGCTGCTCCATGAGCTGGTGATCGACGCGCAGAGCGGCTTCATACAAAGTGATGGCCTCATGAAGGCGATCAGCAGCAGCGTAGGCCTCCCCAGCGTATCGCCAGGTTTCCGCCACGCCCGGTGAGAGGTGCGGCGCGGAGTTGGCAAATGCAATTCCGCGTTCCGGACGGCGATCGAGCCAAAGGAAAATGAGATAGTGCCGCGAGGGATGATCGGGTTGATTTTGGGCGAGCTCCTGCGCGAGGTGCTCGGCGCCCAGCGTGGTGGTCACCGGAATGTTGGCGCGGAACTTGTCGAGGGCGAGTTGGCGGAGAAGGAAGGCCTTCGGCTCGATTTCGTCGGGGAAATCGATGACGAGGTCTTCGAGGGCGTGAAGGCGCTCGGCCGTTCGCGATTCCAGGGAATCGTTGCTCCCGATCTCTCTCTCTTGAGGCGGTTGAAGAGGGGTCGAGGCGCTGACTTCGTAGTAATTTGCGAGAATCTGAATCCACCTCGTTTCGATGGGTGAAAGACTTCGATTCGATTTCATAACGGCGGTTCGCGCAAAGAGGCGCGCACGTCCGGGGCGAAGTTCGTTCGCCATGGCGAGCCCCCAGTAGCCCATCGCGCAATCCGGATCATGATGGACAACACTGCGGAAGGCATGCTCGGCCTCGCGGTACCACAGGGTGTGAAGGAGCGCGAGGCCGCGGTTGAAATGAGACTGCGCATCCGGCGATTTTGTTGTGATGGGAAGCCGGATGGCGCTGGTGCCCACGCGTTCGTCGCTGGCCGGATCATCATTGGAGACGCGTTCAGCGGATCCGGCGGGGCCGGCGAGAAAGGCTTGATCGAGGTTCTCTGGTTCCTCGGGATCGAGGTCTTTGAGAAGAGGGGCGAGGCAGCGGAGGTTGTAGCGCTTGAAGACGGGTGGCACGGTCGTTCCTTGCGCGTGGGCGGTCGGAACGACCGCGAGCAACGGAGCGAGAATGGCAGCAAGAATCAAGGGGAGTGAAGCGGGCCGCATGACGACGTGAACCGTGCCATCGAATGGCCGGGGGAACAACCGGTTCACATTTCGCGGTCGCGGCGTTCAGGTTACCGGGATTCTTGCCGTCGTTTGGCCCTCGCTCCGTCCAGCCGCAGGCGGCAAACAGTCAAGTGAGCATGGACTACTCGTAGATGTTTTTCATCTGCCAAGCGGTGAGGGTTGTCAGCTTGGCGGGGTTGCCGACGGCGCGGAGGGAGACGCCGGTGCTGTCCTCGCGTCCGGGATAGACGCGGACGGCGGTGCATTGGGTGCCGTTGATGAAGACTTCGATGATGCTTTTGTCGATGAAGACCCGCATCTTGATGGTCTTCTTCTTTCGGAGCAGAACAGGGGCGACTTCGGGCGAGCGGGCGATGACGTTGTTCAGGGTAGTGGAGCGCGAAGTGTCGATCGTCAGGGTGCCGTGCGTGAAGACACGTTGTTGGCGATCGCGACGAACGCCGTCCTTGACTTTGTAGCCGCTTTCGGGGTGGAAAAGGATGCGGGTGTACTCCTCCGCCTCGGGTGAGCGAAGGACATTCAGCTCGATGAGCTTGGCATTCTGAGGTTCAATTTCGAGTTCAAGTTCCATGGCGTTGCCCTGGATGACGTCGAAAACGACTTCCTTGTTTTTCGGGAGGGCCCGATCTCGAAGTCGGCGGCGTTCTCCGCGCAGGGACTTGATGTCTCCGGCGGGTTGCACGAGGAGTTTGCCTTCGGGGGAGAGGGTCCAGCGGCGCGGCAGGGACATGATCTGGTTCCAGTGATGGCGATCAGGAAAGCGCATCCCGGGGTTCATGTTGAAGAGGCCGATGACGGCAGCGGGGTTTTCCGGATCAGGGCAGGCGGATGGTGCGTGCGAGCCGCCGGGAGCGACGGGACCATGATTAAAGTCTCCTCCGTCGGTGACGACGAACTTTTGACGCTCGGTGTCGTAGTCGCCAAGCAGGTACTTGCCGCCGCTCATGTGACTGAAGTGAAGCATGATATGTTTATTCTGCTCCTTGGTTCCAATGGGCCAGAAGTAAGGACAAGCGCCGTCGTCGCCGACCATTCCATAGTAGTCGTCCTCAACGAACGGGTGAAGGTATTCCCAGTGGGCAAGGTCCTTCGAGCGGTGAAGGAACTGCTGGCGCATGACTTTTCCTCCGGGGCCGGTTTTGGTCTGCCCCGCGGTGAGGAGATAGTAGAAGTCGCCTTGCTTCCAGATGCTGGGATCAAAGACTTCGTAAGGGTGATCGGGCGCGTCCTTTTCCTTCAACTTGATGACCGCGTCGCCGGTGATTTTTTCCCAGTTGAGGAGAAGTGGATCGCTGGACACGGCGATCATCGTTCCGCGGCCAATGCCGTGGTAGGCGGCAATGACCCGGTCTTCCTCGACGAGCGTGCTGCCGGAAAAGCATTTGTCTTCCGGGACGGGGTAGATGGCAACGGGGAGGTCGCGCCAGTGAATGAGATCGTCGCTGACAGCATGGCCCCAGTGCTGGCGGTCGTCTTCCGGCGGGTAGGCCTGGTAGAAGAGGTGCCAGCGACCCCGCCAGAAACACAATCCGTTGGGGTCGTTGAGTCGACCTTCGGGATTCACGTAGTGGTAACAGGGGCGGTATGGATCGTCGGCTTGGGCGGCCCGCGAGTCCGCGAAGCGTTTCAGGAGAGGGTTGTCGGCGAGTTCCTTTTCCTGTTCTTCCAGGGTCTCGGAGAAGGAGTATTGCGGGAGAAGCGAAGGCTTGGCCGGGGGCAGCAAGTGCTCGACGACAGGGAAGGGTGGTTTCTTTTGAGGCGGCTTCTTTTCCTGCGCGAGTCCAGCCAGACAGAAAGAAAGAAGTATGGCGAGAGTGATTGAGGGTTTCATCTTCATGGGGGGGATGCTAGTTATTCTTGCCCTTTGTGGCTCTGTCTCCGTCAACCTTGCGGGTCTTCGAGAATCCACTTCCGGGCAGTCCAGCGCCGGCGGTTGGTGGGGGCCGGTAAAGGTGGTCCATTCCCTTACCTGGCGCCTCGTTCTTTGGAAGCCATTGGCGATGTTTGGTGATGACGTCGGCGAACTGGGGATCGTTCGCGAGGTTATCATGCTCCCAAGGATCTTTGGAATGATCGTAAAGTTCTTCCGCGCCGTCCTCGTAGCGGATGTAACGCCAGCGGTCGGAGCGGATGGCGTGATTTCCGGGGCCTTCGGTCATGAGAGCGGGGCGCTCCCATTTCATCTTTGGATTTTTCAGCAGAGGAACGAGGGAAAGACCGTCGTTTCGCGGATTTGCGGGGAGTCCGGCGAGCTCGAGAAGGGTAGGGTAGATATCGACGAGTCCGACCGGGCGGTTGCAACGTGAGCCAGGGGTGGTGACACCGGGGGCGACGATGATGAAGGGAACGCGGTTCGCCTTTTCCCAGAGGGTGAACTTCACGCACGATTCCTTGTCGCCGAGGTGGTAGCCGTGATCGGACCAAAGGACGATGATCGTGTTTTCGGTGCGACCGGTTTCGTCGAGTTTGTCGAGCAGGCGCCCCACCATCTGATCCGCGTAGTCGGTGGCGGCTTGGTAGCATTGGATCATGCGTTGAAGACTACCCACGGAGCCCGGCTTGGCTGCCATGGTATTGTCGTAGATCCAGAATTCCTTTCTCACCATGCGCTTGGCGATTTCGCCGACGTCGTTGAGGTCACCTTTCTTCATGACTGGCATGGCCGTCTTCTCGAGCGGGTAGCGCTCGAAGGTTTCGGGTGGTGCGTAGAAAGGAAGATGAGGGTTGAAGATGCCGGCGGCGAGGAAGAGCGGCTTGTCCCATTTTTCTTCCATACGGGATTCGACCCATTCGCACATATCGACGTCGATCATCTTCTGGTCGTGCACGCCCCAGTCGAAGCCAAGACTGGCGAGTCGGGGATTGTCCGGCTTTTTGTATCCGTTGTAGTTCTTGTTGGGCCCGGGACCACGAATGGGGAGTTTCTTGAAAAACTCTTGAAAAGAAGGGTTTTCGGGGCGGTCCGCACCGCTCTTCCCGTGGTGGAAAATCTTCCCGGCCCCACGGGTGGCGTAGCCGCCTTTGCGCTCAAAGTCTTGAGGCAATGTCACAATGTCAGGAACCTTCTCGCGCCAGAACTCCGGGTTTCCGTAGACGCCGGAGGTCGTGGGGCGGAGGCCGGTCATAATCGCGGTCCGCGAAGGATTGCAACCAGGGGATGCGCAGTAAGCTCGCGTGAAGAAGCAACCGCGAGCGGCGAGGCGTTCCATGTTCGGTGTCTGGATTGGGTTGTCCTTATCGAAAAGAGTCGTCCAATCATTCATGTCATCGATGGCGATGAAGAGGACGTCGGGCTTCGCGAGGGCGGCTGCCGCTGGAAAAACGAGTACGTGTGAAAGAATTACGGCGAGGAGACGCGGGAGCATGATCAGTGGATGGGGGTAGGATAACGGGCAGGACTGCGAAAGATCGCTAGCTCTCCTTCGAGAGATCGACGCGAATGAGTTCCTTGTCGTTGCGGATGAAGGCGGATTTTTCCGCGAAGGCGGGAGTGGTCCACACGACGGGACGGCCGAAAGCGTTGTTGGAGGCTTCGACGGCTTGGAAACGATCGATTTCGGTAAAGCCTTCGGGTGTCAGTTCAGCAATGATGAGGGCACCGGTTTCATTGAAGATGAAGAAGAGTCCCGATTCTTCGTGGCGAACGATCATGGCTGTGCCGTGGCGGACGCTCCCTTTGAGATCCGGGGCGACGACGGGTTTGGTGGTTTCCCAGAGGCGTTCGCCGTCTTCAAGCTTCGCCGCCATGAGCGAACTCGTGTCGATATCCGCGCCGTAGATGACGCCATCGTGAATGATGGGGTTGCTGTTCGCGAAAAAGAGTCCCTGTTTTGGGGAAGCCTCCCACAAAAACGATGCGCCGGGTTCTTCGTCGTCCAATTCGATGACCGCGCCGACGCGACCAACGCCGCTGGCGAAGAGGTATTTCCCGGATTTCTGAGGCACCATGATGGACATGGCATAAGAGGGCTTGAGGGGAAGTGACCAGTAGACGTCGCCTGTTGTCGGATTGAGGCCGTTGATCGATTCGGCGTGCCAAATAATGAGTTGATCGACGCCTGCGTGTTTGATGATGGATGGCGGGCAATATCCTGGTTGGGGAGCGGAAAGAGCGCGCCATTTTTCTTCGCCGGTCTTGGCATCGAAAGCCACGGTCACGGATCCGTCGCCGCCGACCATGCAGTAGACGAGGCCGTCGTGAACGAGCGGGGAGGCGGCGAAACCCCAGATGGGTGTTTCGGTTTTGTATTCCTTCGGGAGGTCTTTGCTCCAAACGACGGCGCCGTCCTTTTCATGCAGGCACCATAGGTTGCCTTCGGCGCCGAGAGCATAGACGTGGCCATCGGCAATGGTTGGCGTGCATCGTGGACCGCCTCCGTAGGAAACGCTGTAAGGTCGGTCGTATTCGTGTTTCCAAATCTCCTCGCCGGACTCGAGATCGAAGCAAAGAACACGTTCCTTACCGGTCAGATTATCACGGCTCCCGGGGTTGTTGATGATGTCTCCGGACTCCTTTACGTAGTCCATGACGAAGACAAGACCATCGCTCACGGAGATGCCGCCGTATCCCCAACTGACTGGAACCCGCCAGTGCACCTTCGGCCCCCCTTCGGGGAACTTTTCAGCAATTCCAGTTTCCCGCCACACGGCGTCGCCCTCAGGGCCCAGCCATCGCGGCCAGCTCTCGGCGGCGAGTGCAACGGGAAGAGCGGTCAGGACAGCAACGACAAGTTTTGGAAGCAGGGTATTCATGGCTTTCGATGGATTCTGCCTTGATTGGACCGGATTTCAAAGACGGAACCATGGATTTCTTCGGCAGGAGAATTCTCCCTGCGGTGTCCCATTTGAGACGTCCTGTCGGACAGTCTCTTACCCGGCTATCCGACTTGCGTCATTTCGAAAATGACCACGTCTTCGATGGCGTCGTCCGCCGCCGCTTTGAACGCGGTGATGTGTGGGGCCGCGAGGTGATTCTGCCAAAGATCACGGTTTTCCCAGTTCTCGAAGAAGAGGAAGCGCGCAGGCTCCTCATTGTCTTGGTGAAGATCGTATTGCAGGCATCCCGTCTCGGAGCGAGTGGGCTCGATGAGCTTTTCGAGTTCGGACTTCACCAAGGCGATGGACTCGGGGGCCGATTTGGCGGTGATGTTGGCGACGACGGTAAGTTTGGGCATGATGTAGACGTGGTTTTGCAGATTCTTGTGGAGGTGTCGAGCTGTCGGATCAGCTTATCATTCGAATGCGAAGATTCCGAAACGCGACTTCGCATCCTTTGCCGTGGTCCTGGAGGGCAATCCAGCCCTTGCGGCGACTTTGTTCCGTGTCACGGTCGGTGACGGTTGAGAAGGTGACGCCATTGATCTTCTGCGTGAGCGTGTCGCCTTGGGCGATGATCTCGAGGTCGTTCCACGCGTGTTCCTGGAATTGCGCTTTCACCGCCTCGGCTTCATTGATGCGAGTCTTGGTGCGGGATCCATTTCCGGCAATCACCGCAGATTCGCCAGCCTCGACCATTAGATGGCGGGCTTCCCGTTTCGGGCTCTCCTTGTCGAGCAGGGAGTGGTGCCATAACCCCATCACTTCCTGCTTGGCGACCTCGACCTGGTAGCCTTGGATTTGCCAGTCGCCGATGTCATCACTGCGGACCTGGACGCCGGAATTTCCTCGGTCCCAGCGGAATTCCATGCGGAGAATGAAGTCGTCGGGCTGGCCGCCCCGCCAGATGAGCCAGTTTTTCTTCTCGGATTTGCCCGTGCACCAGATCGCCCCGTCCCGCACCTCCCAGCTGCCTCGTTTCCCATCCCATCCGGTGAAGTCGCGGCCGTTGAAGATCTGGGAAAACGCTGATTCATCCATGCCGTCCCGAATCGATCGGAGGTTGTGCAAACAGGTTCGCGTCGAATCGACGGCGTCGTATCCGGCTCCGCTCCAAACCTGCCGGCTTACTTCGGCGCAAATCTCGCCGCGGTAGCCACCACCGATGAAGTGTCGCAGCACTTCCGTGTGTGGAATCGAACCGGCTTGTCCCGGGAGTCGATAACGCACCTTGCCGTCGAGCAATACCGCGTCCTTCATGACGACGTAGGCGGTGTAGGGAAGCGCGCGTGCTATCGTTTCGGCGAGGGGCAGGTCGCGGTAGGCAAAGTGACTTTGGTCATAGACGAGTCCAAGAGAATCGGCGGCGTTGAGTTGGTCAATGAGCTGGATGCCCTGTTCAGGGAGGGACATGGCGTGAGCGCGATGGGGCTTGATGGCTACTTGGATTCCAGCCGCTTTCGCCCGTTCGACCCAGGGTCCGAGTTCGTCGAGGAAAAGAGTCTTCTTCTCTTCCCATGTGCCGCTCCCGAGAACGCCTTGAATGAGTGGGGGCGAGTCGGGGGAAAGATCCAGGGCCAGTTCGAGCAATTGATTAAATGCGTCGAGGTTCTCGCGTTGCCTGCCGGATTTTGGAATGGGCAAACCCATGAGGGCCCCGAGCTGTATTTCCCTTGCTGACAGGTGCTTGCGAATCCTGTTTCGGGCCTTTCGTGAGAGCTGGTCAGGGGCTCCGTGGTAACCCGGCATGGCAGCGATCTCAATGCTTTCGAACCCGGTCCCGCCGATCAAGTCAATGGCGTCTTCGATGGAGTAACCGGGAAGTCCGTAGGTGCCAATGCTCAGGAGATTGTGGATGGTGGGGGAATCACCGAAGCTGCGGGAAGCGCAACTGGCGGCAGCAAGCCCGGCGGCGGACCGGATGAACTGGCGGCGATGGATTGGGGTCATGGTTGAACAAAGGTGTTGTGAAGTTGCGTGTCGAGATACTCCATCAATTCAACGCTTTCCTTCCTGTTGGCGATATTGGTGGTTTCGTCAGGATCCGTGGTGTGATCGTAAAGCTCTCTCTCCGCGATTTTGCCGGTCGTTGTTTTCCGCCACTGCACGTAGCGGAAGCGGTTGGTGCGAATGGTGCGGCCATGGTAATCTCCCTGGAAGCGGGGGTATTCGCTGAGGGCTACTGTCTCCGCTACTTGCTGAGGCTGCTTGAGCACCTCGAGCAGGCTTTCTCCCTGCAGATGGGCAGGGGCCGCGACGCCGGTTAGATCGCATAGCGTCGGGTAGAGGTCGACCAGTTCGGCGATGGATCGCGTCCGACCGGGAGCGATTCCCGGAGCTGAAATCAGAAGGGGAACGCGTGTGGCGACCTCAAAATTGGTCATTTTGCCCCAGGCACTGTGCTCGCCCAAGTGCCAACCATGGTCGCTCCAGAAAACGATGATCGTTTTCTCCAGTTCAATGGCGTCGAGCAATTTCCCGATTTGCGAATCGACATAGCTCACGCAGGCAGCGTAGGACTGAAGGAGTTCCAACTGGAGCCCCGTCTCGATCGGTCCTTGGATCGGGACGCCCAGGTAGCTCCTCATTTCGAAGCCGTTCCACGATTGCCAATCCTCGTGCGTGGGGTTCTCGGCAACTTTAACGCCCAGCCGGAGCGCGCCCTTCAAGTATCCATCCGAATTGACCCAGGCCATCGGCGGTGAATCGGCGGGCGGCTCCAGATTTTCCGCAAGCCAGCTGTCGTCGGGTGAATAGAGATCATGATATCGCTTTGGCGCAGTGAACGGCAGGTGGGGGCGACGGTAGCCTACGGCGAGGAAGACGGGCTTGGAATCGTCACGATTTTGGTAAACGTCGATGGCCTCCTCGGTCATGCGCCCGGTAAAAAAATGAGTATCCACAACGTCCGGATGCTGGGACACCGGGCAAGACCATCGATCGGCGATGATTGATCTACCGTCGGGATTCTCGGTATCATGGATTTCCCACATTTCTCTTTCGCGTCCGGCGAAGGGAGGCGCGGACCAGTCACTGGCGAGTTGCCAACCATCGTGATCGATTTTGCCGAAACTGCGCGTCACATATCCCCGGTCCTTGAACCACCGCGCCATGGAAACCGCGTCGGGACGGCGTTTGCGAAAAGCGGCAAGTTCTTTTCCGGAGTGACCGAAGACCTGAATCGAAGTCGGCCGCAGCCCGGTCATGAGGGAAAGTCGGGACGGTCCGCATTTGGCCAGTTGGCAGTAGGCCCGCTCGAAAAGCACGCTCCGTGCCGCGAGCCGGTCAATGTGCGGTGTCTTGATCCGTGGATCGCCGTAACAGCTGAGCATGGGCCGCAGGTCGTCAGCGGCGATCATGACGACGTCCGGTTTTTGCGCTGCGGAGGCTCCCGTGGCAGCGATCAAGAGTGCGGTCAATGCGTGAAGTTGGGGTGGAGAAACCATCTTGCTGGGAATGACGTCCGATGCCTATGGTCCGAAATCCTCGGAGATATGGGAGGTTTGAGGGTTGGTTTTGCGAGAGGGGTGACGTATTCTGCAAAATAAACCGACAATTGACCATGATTTGTTACCCCCGACTTTTTGCTGCCGCTGTCTTTGCCTTGCTGCTTACGCATGCCCACGCCCGCACGTGGACGAACGCGGAGGGGAAGGAACTGGTGGCCGAATTTGTGGGAGTGAACGGCGACAGGGTGCAATTGAAACGTCAATCGGATGGACGAACCTTCGAAGTTCCTGTTGCCAGCCTCAGTGCAGCGGATCAGGCGTTCATTCAAGAGCAAGCAGCTTCAACAGCCACCGAGGCCGCGGGCGGCAGCGGCATTAGCGATTGGCCGGGTTGGCGTGGCGGAGACCAGACTGGCATTTCTCCTGATACCGGGTTGCTCAATTCATGGCCGAATGACGGCCCGGATTTGGAATGGACCTATGAGAAGGCGGGCAGCGGATATTCGAGTTTTTCCGTCGTCGGGGGCAAGCTCTACACACTCGGCGCACGCGA
The DNA here is from genome assembly GCA_038745205.1 of Verrucomicrobiota bacterium. Taxonomy (GTDB): domain Bacteria; phylum Verrucomicrobiota; class Verrucomicrobiia; order Verrucomicrobiales; family DEV007; genus JBCCWV01. The sequence goes on along the minus strand of JBCDLR010000019.1, from coordinate 1,891 downwards.
GACACAGGAGATCCTGATTTGTCTCGACGCCGCCTCCGGCAATGAACTCTGGACGGCGGATGTCGAGATGGACCCGCAGGATGGATACAACACCGGATGGGGTGCTGGCCCCCGATCGACGCCGACAGTCAGCGGCGGCATGGTCTATGTGCTGGGAGTGGCAGGCGATGTCGTTTGCTTTGACGCTGAGAACGGAAAGGAAAAGTGGCGGAAGAATCTTGTCGACGATTTTGGCGGTCAGCTCTCGAAGTGGGGATACTCGGAGTCTCCGACGGTGGATGGCGACAAGGTTCTGGTCACGCCCGGCGGAAGCGAAGGGGCGATCGTCGCCCTCGACAAGAATTCCGGGCGAACGATCTGGCAGTCAACGGATCTCACCGACCGGGCGGAGTATTCCTCCGTGGTGGTGGCCGACGTGGATGGGAAGAAGCAGTACATCCAGCTCTTTGAAAAAACGCTGGCGGGGCTCGATGCTGAAAGCGGCGACGTCATCTGGAAGTCGAATTGGGAGCCCGGAAAGGTTGCGGTCATTCCGACGCCCGTCTATCGCGACGGTCATGTCTACATGACTTCGGGCTACGGGGCGGGAGCCAAGTTGGTCAACATCGCGGGCGGGCAGGCAGAGGATGTCTGGGAAAACACCGAGATGGTCAATCACCACGGCGGCGTTGTGCTTGTCGGCGATCACGTCTATGGCTTCACGGACAAGAAACGGGGCAACCTGATGTGCCAGGAATTCATGACCGGAGAGGTCGCATGGATGGAACAGGACGGCAATGCTCTCAAAAAGGGTGCGGTCCATGTCGCCGACGGCATGCTGTATTGCCTGAATGAAGGCGACGGCACCGTCACACTCGTGGAAGCAAATCCACGGAGTTTCTCGAAGAAGGGCCAGTTTCAACTGCCCAAGTCATCGAAGATCCGTGCCGAGAAAGGGAAGATCTGGTCCCACCCCGTCGTCATCGGCGGGAAGCTCTACCTGCGCGACCAGGAGTATATTTTTTGCTACGACGTACGGGGGTAGGCGGAATTCGCGGAAAGATCGGAGGTCTGGAATTGGTCGGGAGCCCCGGTGCCTGGGAGGGTGGCTGCGCGTTTCGGCGGACGCCTTGTGGGCGGATTTTTGCTCTGCCAGCAGTAGAAGGGTGGTCGGCGTCCAATTTTGCCGGGGCCAGCCATTGTTCCCTGTGACTGCCCTGCAGGTGGAATAAAGAGATTATCACTCTCTGGATTCGCCCTTTGGAGTGTTCAGTCGAGTGAGCCGTCAAAAACCCCGTTGATGATTCGAACCCATATCTTTTCCTTTCCCCGCCGAATCCGGCTCTTCGTGGCCTTCGTTTTCTGCGGTGGCCTTTTCTCCGCTCAAGCCGCAGAGCTTCAATCCCTTGATGCCTCGATTTCTTCCAGTGTCCTCGGAAACCCGGTGACCCAATGGACCGACCAATCGGCAAGCGGGAATCATGCCTTGGCGCAGATAGGAAACGTGAGTTTCACGGGAGCGCCGGTCTTCGAGAGTGGGTTGCCGGGATTGGACTTCGGGCCTGACCGGAACAGTCTCGAACTCTTTTCCTCAGCGGAGTCGGACGCTTGGCTCGATCAAACCAACGGAAACGGGTTCTGTGTTTTTGTTGCTCTCAAGGTCAGATCCCTGGGTGAGAACATCATCAATGACATCCTGGGTAATACTTCGGGTCAGAACAGCGGTTTCTTTGCACTGCGTTTGACCAACAACGGTTCCATCCGCGCCTTCCTCGGAAGCCAGGTTGTGACCCAAGGCGGAGTGCGGGCCATGCCGGGAGATTCAATCATTTTGTCATTCCGCTACGATCGCAGTACGTCTGAATTTCGCTTCTGGGATTCGAAAAATACCTCCGCCGCCTTTGCCGCCGTC
>JBCDLR010000018.1:0-22028 GCA_038745205.1 Verrucomicrobiota bacterium | reverse complement strand
GGCAGCAAAGGTCAGCCGTACGCCACGTGGTGGAACCTTTTCGGATTCATAACAGTTGGGCTATTGCTGGCAGCCTTTGGCTGGTTTTTTGGCTTGTGCAAAAACGACCGCATCCTCGGAGCGTGTTTGATGGTGGCCGGGCTCGGTTTTGCGCTCGCTGCCTTCCCAACTGATTTTTCTGACGCTCATTCGCCACTCTCGACGGCGCACTATGTTTCGATATGCCTTGCGCTGGCTGGTTACTGTTTCGGGCTAGCTCGACTCACTGGTTCAAGATCAACCGCACGTGACCGTAAAACGGCCAACTGGGTGGTCGTTCTTTCGATACTGCCGATCATGTTCGTTTCTGGAGGGGTGTCGGCTGAGCCAGTTGCTCATCGAGTTATTCTCATTGTCGTCTTTAGCTGGGTCGTAATAACTTCTCTCCGGCTGATGAGCCGTGATGCCAATTCAGAGTTCGTAGGATAAGACTGCCGGGACCTCGAGCACTCCTTCACGCGTCATGGTCCAGCCAGCGTGAACAAGTTACGGGATTCAACTTCCTGATCCGGATGCACTCGAAACGTCTTTCCTGAATTTGGAAACCGATATACACTGTTGTCATGGGGTCTTGTCAGAAGGCGAGTCCGCCTCGGCGTCAGGTAGAATAAAATGATGAAAACGGCACTCCAATATGCATCCGGTTTGTTGCTCTTCCTGCTTGTGTCGACAGTTGTTGGGCAAAGTGGCGATTCGATCCAGCAGCCAAACGACAAAGAGAACGCCGTGCAGGACCCAAATTGTTCGCTAGACGACAAGGCGCTCGAAGAACGAAAGAATACGGTTCTCAGAGAGCTAAAGACTAAAGCAACAAAAACAGAGAAGATAAATGGAGGATATAAATTTACTCTCCCAAGGCAGGAAGAGAATTTTCGATTAGTCACATCGATTATTCTACTGGAATCGGAGTGCTGCCCGTTTATCGATTTTCAAATTTCTGCCGCAGCGGGCTCAAGAGACATCGCCTTTTTGATCACATCGCCAGCTGACGGTCGAGGCTTACTTGATGAACTCTTTGCTCCCGTCGCTGAGCAACCCGCTACTGATCAAGTGTCGAAGTCGCAGAGTGGTTCAGAGGGTAAAGCAGAATCGGAGGAGTGCTCCCAATAGCGGATGCAGGACTCTTACCGGCCATGGGAGGACGAATGGAAGAAGACACTAACGTCGACATGAGGTGATATTTTGGAATTCATGTCGTGAAATTCACAAATTGACGGCAAAACCTGTTCTCCGGAATTCAGCCCTCGACCGTGAAGTTTACCATGGAGCTTGAACGCGTCGACGAAGTAATCCGTTTAGCCTGGGCGGACCGTGTCTCGTTTGAAGAGATCGAGAAGCGGACGGGAATTACCGAAGCAGAAGTGATCAAGGTGATGCGGGCTCATTTGAAGCCGTCGAGTTTTCGTCTCTGGAGGGCGCGTGTGAGCGGGAGGGGAACGAAGCATCGAAAGCGGTTCAAGGAAGCGCAGCGGGAGCCGCGAAATTGGCGGGAAGAAGCGTTGGAATTCTTCGATCCCAATATCGCTCGACCAAGCCAGAAGGATTGAATCCAACGTGCCATTCGAGACTCCCTTACAAAACTGAATGCGCATTGTAATTGGCAGGAGCGAGGATGATTGAAATGTAGGACTGTGATCGAATTCAATGGTCACATTCTGAAACACCACCAAAACACCTCATGACGAAATGGGAATACAAAACCATTAAGCTCGCCGCCCACGGTTGGTCGGGGGGTAAAATTGATGAATTCAAACTGGACGCACTCATGAATGAACTTGGCAGTCAAGGTTGGGAACTTGCGGTCGGCTTGGACACCAATCATTCATATGGGCAGACAAGAGACGTTGTCATTATCTTCAAGCGACAGCTCCATTAGATGAAAATGGAGGAAATACGCTAGAGCGGAAGGCGATTGACGAGTGAGGTACAACCGAGCTTCAATAAGAGGATGTTCCCCCGATCCACCGAGCTCGCTGTTTTCTTGCTCAGTCTTTTCGCCCTCCTCGTCGGCAATGCTTCGATTTCTGCCGATGACCGACCGAATATCATTTTCCTCCTCACAGACGATCAACGCTGGGATACGCTGGGATGCTACGGAAACGAAATCATTCACACGCCGTACCTCGATGCCCTTGCCGAGGGGGGAATGATCTTTGATCGGGCCTTTGTCACGTCGGCGATATGCGCACCAAACCGGGCGTGCATTTTGACCGGTCAATACGCTGCGCGGCATGGGATGTGGCAGTTCGGGGAGTCAATGACGGCTGAGCAACTGGCACTGTCCTATCCTGCGCTCTTGAAGCAGGGCGGCTACCGAACGGGATTTATCGGAAAATATGGCGTGGGCGCTCCGCCGGGCGAGGATGTCTTCGATTTCAACAAGGGCTTTCCCGGCCAGGGGAAATTCATCATGAAGAAAAAGGAGAAGACCTTTCACCTCACGAGTGTGATGGCGAATCAGGCGGAGGAGTTCATCGAGAGCAGTATTGGAATCGACAAGGAAAACGCGAAGCCCTTCCATCTCTCGATTAGTTTCAAGGCACCCCATGTGCAGGACAGCTCGAGTGTGAAGTCGGACCAGTTTCCCTTCGATCCCGATCCATCCATCGCCGACCTCTATCGCGACATTGAGATCCCGCTTCCCTCGACGGCGACCGCTGACTATTTCGAACGTTGGCCGGATTTCATTAAGCATTCCGAGGCCCGCGCTCGTTGGGCCATTCGCTACTGGAGTCCGGAGCGCACGCAGGAGTCACTGAAGGGGTATTACCGGCTCATTTCCGGAGTGGACAAAGCGGTGGGGCGCATCATGGCGAAACTGGAGGAGGCGGATGTTGCCGAGAATACGATCATTATATTCACGTCCGACCACGGCCAGTATCTCGGCGACTACGGCTTCGCCGGAAAATGGTATCCACACGACGCGTCGATTCGCGTTCCACTCATCCTTTATGATCCCCGCCTTCCGGAATCGAAGCGAGGGGTGCGGAAGGAGGACTTTACCCTGAGCATCGACATGGGTGCGACCATGCTGGATTACGCGGGGATAGATGTTCCGGAATCTGTACAGGGAAGAAGTGTGAAGGAGATTGTCGATGGCGCGACCCCGGATGATTGGCGGAAGGCGATGTATTACGAACATCACTTCGTGCCGATGGAAGCCTGGAACATGGTCATCCCACGCAATGAAGGGATTCGGACGGAACGATGGAAGTATATTCAATACATCGACTCCGATCCTCTCTTCGAGGAACTCTACGACCTGTCTCAAGACCCCAATGAGATGATGAATCTCGCGACTGAGCCCGCACAGGCTGAGAGAATGGCAGGTTTTCGTTCGCAGCTGGTGAAGATGCGTGAGTCGGCGCAGTGAGCGCAGAGCGAAGAGTTAAATGGATGAAGGCACCGACGCTCCGACTAGTGATCTCCGACTTCCGCCCTCTGCTACACCACCCGCCCGTCTTCCATCGCGATGCGGCGGTCGGCGATGGCGGCGACATCTTCGCTGTGGGTGACGACGATGAGGGTGGTGAGGGCTTCGGCGTGGATCTTGCGGAAGACATCGAGAACGCGGTCGGCGTTCCTGGTATCGAGATTGCCGGTGGGCTCGTCGGCGAGGACGAGGACGGGATCGTGGATGAGGGCACGAGCGATGGCGGTGCGCTGCATTTCTCCGCCACTCAGTTCGTGGGGAAAATGGCCGGCCCGTTCCGTGAGGCCGACGAGGTCGAGGAGACGATCAGCCTTCTCGTGTGCGTCTTTTGTCCGCACACCCTGGAGAAGGAGCGGAAGGGCGGCATTTTCGCGGACGTCCATCGTGGGGAGGAGATTGAAGAATTGAAAGATGATCCCCGTGTCCTCCCGGCGGTAACGGACCTTCTCCTCTTCTGTCGCTGCGTGCAGTGCGACGTTCCCGACGTTGATCTCGCCGCTGTCGGGAACATCGAGGCTTCCTAACAAGTGTAACATCGTGCTTTTCCCGCAACCGCTCGGGCCCGTGACGGCGATGAAGGAATTCGGCTCGATTTCCAGCGAGACATCGCGCAGGGCCTGGACGGGTTCCTTGCCTTGGCTTTGGTAGGTGCGGGAGACGTTTTTCAGGGTAATCATGGATTGCGGAAAATGCGCAGTATCGCCAATAATACGAACTTCGAGGTCGTCGACGAGACCGAAGATTACATCGTCGTCGTCAAGCCTTCTCCCTTGTTGGTGCATCCGGGCGTGCCGGGTAACCCGCCGACCCTGCTCGACGGGCTTGCGGGCTTGCTCGCCTTTGACCTCGCCAACGGAGCGCGGCTTTCGATCATCAATCGACTCGACCGCGAAACAAGCGGACTCGTGCTCGTGGCGAAGAACAGGGAATGGGCGTCCCGGTTTGGCAAGGCGATGCAGAGGAGGGCGGTGAAGAAGGAGTATCTCGCGATCGTGTGGGGTTGGCCGGAAGAAAATGAATGGGTTTCGAATGAGCCGATTTTGCGAAAGGGGGAAATCGAAGAATCGCCGATCTGGGTGAAACGTTGCGTGCATCCGGAGGGACAAACTTGTGAGACGCGGTTCGTGGTGATACGGCGAATTGAACGGAAAACCGCAAACGGGAATCGGTTTTCCCTGGTGCGGGCGAAGCCGGTGACGGGCCGGATGCACCAGATTCGCGTGCATTTGGCGCACGCAGGGTTTGCGGTCATTGGTGACAAGATATACGGACCCGGTGACCATTGCTACCTCCGGCACATCGAGACCGGATGGACCTCGGAATTGGAGCGCGAGTTGCTCTTGCCCCGCCATGCGCTGCATAGCTCGAAACTGGAGGTGGAAGTGGAAGGAAGAACGTTTGCCTGGGAATGCGGATTGCCCGAAGAACTGACTGAGTTTGTAAAACCGTGATCATGATCTTCGGGAACCACGAACGAGCGCGAGAATCCTTCAGAATTTCCATCTTGGATTCTTTCGCGAATTCTGGTGTTTTTCGTGGTTCTGGAATGATTTCGCGGCGTTGTCGAATGGGTCTGGGGATCGTAACCTGTAGGTAATGGCAGCAGAGCCGATAGCGACGGAATCGAAACCGGAGACCAAGCGTCTTCCCTGGTGGGCGTCGACCATGTTCATGGCTGCGGTGTTTTTCATCGCGCTTGTGGTCTTCCCTGAACTGCGGGAAACGGTTTTCAGCATGGTGGCGGGGACGTTTCAGATTGTCTTCACGCCGGTCATTCTGGAAGCGACCCTGGCCGTGGGCGGCTTTCTTGTCGTGCTCATTGCGGTTTCGCTGCTTCGGAAAAAGGAAGACAAGGATGAATGGGTTTACCTTTCGCAGGTGGACCCGGAATCAGTGGCACACGACGAGGAGATTCCGGCGCCGCTGCAGAAGCGGATCGATGGTGTTCCATTTACGGAAGAGAAGAGCGCTGATCACGAGTTACCGGATGTTTCCGTGGAGACGGTTGAAGGCTACATTCGCTTGAAGATGTTTGACGAGGCGATCGCAGATCTCATGCAGTTGACCGAGGTCGGCGAATCGAAAGAAACGCGGCGATTGCGCTGGATGCTCGAAAGGGAGTCGAAGGGAGAGGATGCTGCGGCTGCGCTTCTGGGGAAATGGCGGTCCGAAGGAGTAATCAGCGATTCGGAGGTGGACACCTGGTCCAAGGGGTTGTGAAATGGGCGGAATTTTCCGTCTATGAAGACCCTTGCCCTTTTCCACGTTCTTTTTCTCGTTGCGGCAGGAGCCGGATTCACCGCGGAGAAGCCGAACGTGCTCTTCATTGCCGTTGATGATTTGGCGAGCGCGTTAGGATGCTTTGGGGATGCGGTCGCGAAGACGCCGCATATTGACCAGTTGGCAAGGTCGGGAGTCATGTTTCGCCGCTCCTACAACCAGATTCCCCTCTGCAACCCATCGCGGGCATCCGTCATGACCGGCATGCGTCCGGACCAGATCAAGGTCTACGATCTCGACCGGTATTTCCGTGATGAAGTACCTGACGTCCTCACATTGCCCCAGCATTTCCAGGAAGCCGGTTATTTCGCGGCGAGGGTGGGAAAGATCTATCATTACAACGTGCCCGCAAGTATCGGGACGGATGGCTTCGATGATCCGCCGTCCTGGCAATTGACGGTCAATCCCAAGGGTCGCGACAAGGACGAGGAGAATCTCATTTTCAACGCCGAGCCGCACCGGAAGATCAGTGCGGCCCTGAGTTGGCTGGCGGCGGATGGCACGGCGGAGGAGCAGACCGACGGGATGATCACGACGGAGGCAATCAAGCTGATGGAGGCGAAAAAGGATGAGCCTTTCTTTATTGCCGCCGGGTTCTTCCGGCCGCACACGCCGTTCGTTGCACCGAGGAAATACTTCGAGATGTATCCATTGGCGCACATGAAGTTGCCATTCGCGCCCGCGGGCGACCGTGACGACGTCCCGACGGCGGCCTTTGCCCACAATTGCCCCATACCTCACTACGGGCTCGACGAGCCAACCCTTCTCAAGGCATTGCAGGCCTACTACGCCTGCGTTTCGTTTATTGATGACCAGGTCGGGCGACTGCTGGAAGCGCTCGAGCGTCTTGATTTGGCGTCCAGCACGATCGTCGTTTTTTGGAGCGACCATGGATACCACCTTGGCGAGCACAATGGCGTTTGGCAGAAGCGAACCCTTTTCGAGGAAAGTGCCGGGGCTCCTCTCATCATCCGAGCGCCGTGGGTCGACGGCAACGGTTCGGCTTGTGCGCGCATTGTCGAGTTCATCGACATCTATCCGACCGTCCTCGAATTGGCGGGATTGGCCCCGTCGCCATCGGCGGCTGGTCGGTCACTGGTTCCACTTTTGAACGACCCGGTTCGTGACTGGGAGAGCTTTGCCATTACACAGATCCTTCGCCCTGCCGACGACCGTCTCAAAACCCCCGTCATGGGTTGCAGTATTCGCACGGAGCGTTGGCGCTACTCCGAGTGGGCGGAGGGCGATCACGGTGTTGAGCTTTATGATCACGCTGTCGATGCAAATGAGTTCAAGAACCTCGCGCTTGATCCCGACGAGGAGCAGAGGGCGGTCATCGGAGAACTCCGCGAACTCCTGCGCAAACATGCGGACGGGACGATCCCGAAGACCCCATTCAATGAGCCGCGTCTCTAGAGCGGATGGAGTCTAGACTACCACCGGCCGCTCCGGTCGGTGCCTCGACCGCCGACGTCCTGATAGCGCCGTTTGCGAACTGACAAACCTTGACCCTCCGCGGAGTCACTTGGCCCGAAATTTCCAGTGTCGATTTCACCAAAGATATCGACCTCCTTTTTGGCTTCGGCTTCATGGCGTCCGAAGAGGTTGTCGGCGGGTCGATCAACGGGCAGGCGAGGTTTGGCAATTTCATGGTCGAGCATATTCCCGAATCTCAGGCGATTCTCTTCCCTCTGTCCGCAACGCGGTTGGTGTTTGTGAGGCACAGGGGTCTTGTGAGCAAGAAAAAGGCCGCTCCGTTTCCGGAGCGGCCATTCATGAAATTCTGATGGGGGAGAACGCTTACAGCGCCATTTCCTTCAGCTTCTTAAGCGGGCGGACTTTGACCGCGGTGGTGGCAGGCTTGGCCTTGAAGATCATTTCTTCCTTGGTGAAAGGATTGATTCCCTTGCGTTCCTTCGTGGCAGGCTTGTGGACGGTGACAATCTTGAACATGCCGGGGAGGACAAACTCGCCGCAGGCTTTCTTCTTGAGGTGCCCTTCGATGACGTTACTGAGTTCATCAAGGACGGAAGAGACTTCCTTCTTGGTCAACTCGGTGGCTTCCGCGATGTGATCGAGGATCTGAGTCTTGCTGTACTTGGTTTCGATAGTAGATGCTTTCTTGGCCATTTAGTTTCTTGTTGGTGATTGTTGGTTGTTTGGAAAACCGAAGCGCTCCTTTTGCACGAGACCCACGCCATGGGCAAGCGGTTTTCGAAGAAAAACCACTATTTTCCGGGGTTTTTAACAGATCACGCCCGAATCTGGTCCACGGAAAGCCCCTCGCGCCCGGACGGCCCGAGGCGTCCGGAGGCTCCCATCGAATCGAGCATCGTGTTGTAAACGTCGATTCCCTCCGCCTTCACGTCCTCGATGCCGCCGGTTTTGAAACGTCCGTTTGCGCCCGTGATGGCGTGGAAGACCCCGGAGAGTTCACGCTTCGTGTCGTTGTGACGGCCATCACCGGATTCCGTGGAGATAGTGAGGAGAGAGTTGTCGAGAATTGTCTTTCCGTTAGGTTCGGTCGTTTCGTCGAGGCGTTTGAGGAAGTAGGCGACTTCGCGCATCTTCATGTGCGCATGGTGACGGAGGTTCTGGTTGTCCTTCTTCTCGTTGAACTGGTGCCAATACTCATGGCTGCAGCCTTTTGATCCCGAGGCATTGAGATGCCTGCCATCGTCAAAGGTGTGGACGAGTCGACCGTCGTAATGGTAGTCGCCGGTAAGCCGGATGCGTTCACCCGCAGCGAGGAAGGTGAGGGACCCGAAGCGAGCGCGGTCGAGTTCGATGGCCAGCGCGTAAAGGTCGGCGGTCAGGCGCCAGGCGTTGGTGAGTTCCTCGAGGCTGATGTCGATGCCTTCGCCGCCCGGGTCGGCCTTGCCCCCATGCGGGATCTTCGAGGCCGGCGGACGTTCCGGGGCGTTCGCTTGAACATCCCGCATTTCGTAGGCGCGTTGTTCGAATTCGCGGACGCGGTCAAGATGCTCGGAAACGCGGGACTTCGAGGTGGATCCGAGGGGAGAGTTCGCACCGGTAAAATGCTTGTATTGCTCCACGACGGAGTCGAGGACACTGCGTTTTAATCGTTCGCGCCGCGCATCCTCGCCGGCTCCCGCGACCTGCACCGTGCCAAACACCCTTTCAAACAGGTCGCGTGGCCTTTCCTGCATGAGGCCGGCAACTGTTCCGTCCTCGTTGTAGCTGTGGACGTAACGGCTGATGCGGCTGCGGCGGAAAAAGGTGCCGGCAACCAAGGTGGGAACCATGCCTGCGGGCAACCCGTCCGGGTGATGCGCTCTGCGCACGAGTTGATCCAGTGACGCGCCGCCGGCCTTGGCTTCGCCATCGGGCGCGGTTGCGGTGAAGGCGGCGGACGCACCGTCGAAGTGGGCATTGATCCCCTTGGCATCGGCGCGGACGTGATCGACCTCGCGCATGATGAGGAGCTTTTCGCGGAGCGGCTTCAACGGTTCGAGCACGCCGTCGAAGCCTTCCTTCTGCAAGGGCGCGGGAATGCCGAGGCCGAAGAAAAGATTGAAGGCGCGAATGGGAACCGTGTTCGCAGCGGCCGCGCTCGCCGTCGAAACCAGCATCTCTTCAAGGAAGGGCAGCCCGACGGCGATCGTCCCGAGACCTTTGAGCATGGTGCGGCGACTGAGGGCAGGTCGGTTCATGGCAAAATAGTTGGAATGTTAGTTGGAGGCGACTTCGGTGCGGGCGGTTTGCACGAGGTCACTCATGACGATGGCGGTAATGGTCGCAGCGTAGTTTCCTCCGGAATCCTGCGCCTTTTCATGGATCTTTTCAAGGACGGGGGCATCCTCCAGGCCGAGCGGACGCCCGAGCGCAAACTGGGCAACTTTCCAGGTCAGAGTCTCCTGCACACGAGGACTTCCGGCGAGAAGGTCCATCAATCCGGCGGAGTCTTCGTAGGCTACAGGCTCCGCAGCGCCAGGAAAGAGGATCTCCCCGTCGTCGCGCAACGCATTCCCGTGCTCGTCCCGGTCGAAGTATGTTCCGAGCCCATCGAACTTCTCGAGTCCGAAGGCGAGGGGCTCGAATTTCGCATGGCAACCGCCGCAGGAGTTGTCGGCGATGCGGTCGAGGGCGATCGCGCGCTGGGTGAGGCCTGCCTTGGTCGGAACCGGGCTGGTATCGACACAGGGTGGCGGATCCTTCACTTCGCCGCGGAGGAGTTCATGGAGGACGAAGAGCCCGCGCGAGACCATGGACGCAGTATCGCCGCCGACGGTGAGGACGCTGCCCTGGGTGAGCAGTCCGCCGCGAACGGGGTTCGACGCAAGGTCATAGCGGGACATTTCCCCGGCCTTGGGTTTTAGTCCGTAGTGGCTGGCCAGTTGCGGGGTCAGGAAGGTGATGTCTGCGTTGAGCAAATCGGAGAGCGGTCGTTGCTGGTTCCACGCCACTTCCTCAAAGAACGCGAGGCTTTCCTCCCGCATGTCCATGGCGAGTTTCGAGGTCCATCGAGGGAACTTGTCAGGATTGGGGGCGAGAGACGCGAGCCTTTCCAAGTCGAGCCATTCCTCCGCGAAACGCCTCGCGCGGGTGAGCGCGCGGGGGTCCTTGAGCATTCGTTTTACTTGCTGCTCAACGGTCGTCGCATGGAAGAGTGCTCCGCTTCTCGCCGATTCGTAAAGCTGTTCGTCAGGCGGCGCTCCCCACAGGATGTAGCTCATGCGGGAAGCCAGTTCGAATCCATTGAGCGGGTAGCGCGTGCCATCGCCGCGCTGGTTTTCAATCCGGTAGATGAAGCGCGGCGATTGCAACATGGCTTCAAGGAGATAGGAGACCGCTTCCTCGAAGTCGCCGCCGGCGGTAGCGACGCTGGAGACGATTCCGCGGAAAACGAAAACCTCCGATTCGTCGAGTCTTCCGCGGAGAATCCATTCGCCCATGTCCCGGATGAGTTGACGGATCGGTTTGTCCTCCATCGTCTTCCGGTTTTTCGTGAACCTCCCGGCGAACTCATTCACGTCCATGCGACGAACAATGATCTCCGCTAGTTCCGCATAGGCACCGACGTGCTTGAGGTCGACGCCGAGGTTGTAGGCCGTGTTGTTGAACCCGTCCGCGCGAAGGTCGGGCGGGAGAAGTTCGTGCGCCTCGCCCGATATGTCGACGCTGACTGCGGCTTGTACCGTCGCAATGTACTCGGGGATGGTGAGGCGCTGGACCCAGATCTCGCTGGATTTCCCGCCGTGGATGTAAAGAGACGGATCGATGACATCAAGCGACCACTTCGCGCCACCGTTGATCCAGTCCTTCAACACCTGCTTCTCTTCCGGCGAAAGGGGTGTCCGGTCCTCGGGCATGTCATCGTGCTCGACTTCCTCCCAGAGAAGGCTCCCGGCCGCGTTGCCGGCGACCACGGGTGATCCCTTTCTGCCGCCTGCGAGTGCGGCCTCTCGCGTCGAGAGGTCGAGTTTTCCTTCCCGCGTGCCGGCATCGTGGCATTCGAGGCAATGATTCGAGAGAATGGCAGCAACCTTGGTTTCAAAGAGCTCGGCGTTGGGGTCCGTTTTCTCCTTCGCTGGCGCAATCCTCCCGCGGGGGCCGGCGCGGAAATTCTGCAGGATCTCATTCGGGGAAAGCGCCCGGTTGTAGATGGCGACGAGGTGGTAGGTGCCTTTCCATGGACGCCCGCCGGTGATCTCGTCGCCGAGGGCAAAGTAATAGTCGTCACTCCAGGCTCCGAGTTCGCCGCGAATGTTCTTGCTCGCAAAACGGCGGCCATTGAGGAAAATGTTAGCGTCACCGCTCACCCCGCGGGTGTAGACGACGTGGGTGAGTTGCGGCGTGACTGTGTTCGCCCCGGTGGAGGTCGAAGGCGTGCCGTTCCTGTTCTTGCCCGGTTGCCGGAAACGCACGTCGTACTTGGTCCCATCCTGTCCGAGGGTGAAATTTCTCTCCGTGCCATTTTTCGAGAGCGTGATGATTCGCGCTGGTCCCTTTTGACTTTCGCCGGCGGGTGTGATCCAGGCTTCAATGGTGAGTTGGCTGGATTGCTTGATGGCCGCAATGAGGGCTTTGGGCTCTTGCGGGGAGCGGATGAGTGTCTTGCCCCTGATCATGAGCGATCCCGGACTTCGCTGCGTCGCTTCCGGGTTTTCGATGGTCAGATCAAGCGGCTTTCCGGTCCCGGATTGATCGCGCACGACTGTTCCCTCGGCGTTCGCGAAGTCATAAAGGACCTGGATTCCTTTCGAAATCCGATTTTGCGCGGAAACGCCCGAGACGACAGCCAGGGCGCCGAAAGCGCAGCAAATCGCAACTCGCCAATGAAGACAGGGGTTCCTCATTCCGTCCAATTACCGCCCATCGCCAGTCGATGTCACCTTCAAATTCCATACGCTCAGCTGTGACTTCCCTTGAATTCTCCTTCTCGCTGCCAAAGAATGTCGCCATGAATTCCCGCTATCTCCTCAATCTCTTCGCCCTCCTCGGTTTCGCGGCTGGTGCGGTGGCTGCTGAACGACCGAACATCGTTTTCATTTTCACCGACGATCACGCGCCGCACGCGATCGGCGCCTACGACGGCTGGCTCAAGTCCGTGAACCCGACGCCGAACATCGACAAGCTCGCGGCGCAGGGGATGCTTTTCCAAAACAGCTTCTGCACAAACTCCATTTGTGGACCGAGCCGCGCGGTCATCCAGACTGGAAAGCACAGTCACAAGAACGGGTTCATGAACAACGGGAACTCGTTCAACTGGGACCAGCAGACGTTTCCCAAGCTCCTGCAGAACGCTGGATACCAGACGGCAATCTACGGGAAGTCCCACTTGAAGGGAAATCCACAGGGTTACGACTACTGGAAGGTTTTGCCGGGTCAGGGGCTCTACTACAATCCGGATTTCTTCACACCCGACGGAAAGATCCGGGTGGAAGGACACTGCACGGACATCGTGACCGACATGGCCGTCGACTTCCTGCAAAACAAGCGATCGGGCGAAAAACCCTTCATGCTGATGGTTCAGCACAAGGCGCCGCACCGGAACTGGATGCCGGCCTTGCGCCACCTTGATCTCTACGCGGATGGCGACCTGCCCGAGCCGGATACGCTCTTCGACAAGTGGGAAGACAATGCGCCACCCGCGCGGCACCAGGAGCTTGAGATTGATCGGCATATGGACATCAATTATGACCTCTTCCTCGACCTCACCGCCGAGTTTGAAGGGGAGGCGACACAAAAGCGTCAGGACAAGTCGGCTTGGCGGAACATGGAGCGCATGTCGGAGGAGCAAATGAAGGCTTGGCGCGCGGCCTATGGACCGCGGGACAAGGCGTTTCACGAGGCAAACCTCTCAGGAGAGGACCTCATTCGCTGGAAGTACCAGCGCTACGCGAAGAACTACCTCCGCTGCGTGAAAGGCGTCGACGAAGGGGTGGGCAAGGTCATGGACACGCTGAAAGAGCTTGGTTTGGAAGAGAACACAGTCGTGATTTACTCGTCCGACCAGGGCTTCTACATCGGCGACCACGGTTGGTACGACAAGCGCTGGATGTATGACGAGTCCCTGAAAATGCCCTTTGTCATCAAGTGGCCGGGCGTCGTCGAAGCCGGAAGCCGCAGCAAGGCCTTGATCCAGAATCTCGACTACGCGTCGACCTTCCTCGACATGGCGGGCGCGCCGATTCCTGGTGACCTTCAGGGTGCCTCGATCGTTCCGATCCTGAAAGGCGGCGGTGCCAAGCCCGATGGCTGGCGCACGGCGATCTACTATCACTACTACGAGTATCCCAGCGTCCACATGGTGCCGCGCCACTACGGGATCCGCACCGGCCGTTACAAGCTCATGCACTTCTACCAGTTCGGCGACGAGTGGGAGTTCTACGATCTCAATGAAGACCCGGACGAGAATGTGAATCAGTTCGGTAACTCCGACTACGAGGAGGTCATCGGCAGGATGACCCAACGCCTGCGCGGGTTGCAGAAGAAATACGAAGACGATTCCGATCTCTCTGAAAAGCCCGATGAATGGAAGAAGGAAGTGAGGGGGTAGGTTTTAGTTACCAGCGACCGAATAGGCCGAGAACCAAGACAGCCTCATGATCCTCGAAGACTTGCTCACCCTCGCCATGCTGATTCTTCTGCAGGCGGTCTTGGGTTTCGACAACCTCCTCTACATCTCCCTCGAATCGAAGCGTGCCCCGGCGGAAGTGCAGTCGCGGGTGCGAACGCTGGGGATTGGAATCGCGGTGGGTCTGCGGATCGTTTTGCTCTTCCTCCTCGTTAATCTCGTCCAGTATCTCAAGGAGCCGTTGTTCAAGCTGCACAACGATTTCGTTCACGGCGATTTCAATGTGCACGCCATCATCGTCCTCTTTGGTGGCGGATTCATCATCTACACCGCGATCAAGGAGATCTTCCACATGATGCACATAGAGGAGGGGCACGGCGAGGAGCGAAAGTCGGCTTCAGCGGCAAAAGTCATCTCGATGATTGTCCTCATGAACCTTGTTTTCTCCTTCGACTCAATTCTCAGTGCGATGGCCCTGGCGAAGAAGGAGACGGCGGACGGCGAGACGACCTACACGATGTGGGTCATGATCGTCGCCATCGTCGTCAGTGGTGCGCTGATGATCCTTCTGGCGGACAAGGTTTCGGAGTTTCTCCACAAGAACCGGATGTATGAAGTGCTCGGTCTCTTCATCCTCTTTGTTGTCGGTATCATGCTGGTGACCGAGGGCGGGCACCTCGCCCACCTGAAATTCTTCGGCAACGAGATTACCCCGATGACAAAGACGACCTTCTACTTCGTCATTGCCGTCCTCGTTCTCGCCGACATTGTGCAGGGGAGATACCAGAAGAAGCTCATCGCTCTCAAGGCGCGCCATGCCGCGAAGTTCAGTGAAGTGAAAACCGTATAGTCATCGGTGGCGGACCGCCTCGATATCGATGATGAGAGGATGTCCGCCTGGTTGGCGGGGGAACTGGATGCGGCCGACGCGGCCGCCTTCGAGCGTGAGTTGGAGGGTTCCGGATTCGAAGGAAAGTCGGAGGAAGATCCGGTGTTTCCGGTCGATGTGGCCAAGGGGTTGTGCGGAGCCCAGTGCACGAATTTCGGGGCGCTCCGGGAGAGGATCTTGAGCAACGACGAAACCACCTTTGCGGATGATGACCTGCGCTGGAGGGTGTTTCTGGTTCCTTCGGACAAGACAAGCGTTGTAGGCACGTTGGGCGGATATGAAGTCTTTGGGCGTATCGCAACCGGAGGCATGGGCACGGTATTGAAAGCAAGGGATCCGAAACTAAACCGGTTGATTGCGATCAAAGTGTTGTCGCCGGAGTTGTCGTCGGTCGCCAACTCCCGCGCACGGTTTCTGCGCGAGGCGCGAGCGGTGGCCGCACTGGAGCACGATCACATCCTTCCTATTTTCACGGTTGAAGACGAGGGAAAAACTCCGTTTTTTACGATGCGTCTTGCCGCGGGCGGTTCGTTGCAGGACGCTTTGGCGCAGGGGGAGGCTTTTGGCTTTGAAAGGCTGAAGTCCATTGCCAGACAAGTGGCGGATGCGTTATCCGCAGCGCATGATGCAGGGATCATTCACCGCGACATCAAGCCCGCGAACATTCTCTTCGATGAGGACAAGGAGAAGCTGTGGGTAGGGGACTTCGGGATCGCGCGGGTGACGGAAGATCCGGGCCTCACCTACGGCACGGTCCTCGCCGGAACTCCGGAGTACATGTCCCCTGAACAAGCCGAAGGGACAGATGTGGACGGACGGAGTGATTTGTTTTCCCTGGGATCCGTCCTCTACCGATGCGCGCTTGGAAAAGCGGCCTTCGCCGGAGATACGACGGTATCCACGCTCAAGAATGTGGCTCAAGACGAACCGGAGGAAAAGCTGGGACCGGAGTTTCCCAAGTGGTTCCGCCACTTGCTCGAGAGCCTGCATGAAAAGAATCCGGAAGATCGGCCGGCGTCGGCGATAAAGGTGGTGCAGGCCATTGACGATGAGTACGCGCCACCTCCGAAACGCGCGGAACGTCGTCGCCGATTCTTCATTCGTCTTGCCGCTTCAATGGCCTTGGCGTCTGTGCTGGCGATGCTGTTGCTGCAGATTCCCGCTGTCGCGAGGACCTACAATCTCGCCGTGTCGGCGGCGACTGACCGGGATATCATTTTCCTTCATCGGGTCGGCGCGTTTTCCACAATCCGCGAGGCCGTCGAGAATGCACGACCGAATGAGGTGTTGACCTTCACCTCCGAAGGTCCCTTCCAAGTCGCAAGATTGGAAATTCCAACGGGTAAGTCGCTCACTTTCATCGCAGGTGAAGATGTTTTGCCCCGGATCGAACTCGGAACCGAGGGGCAGCCCGGGATTATCACAAGGAGCGACCTCACCTTGAAACGGTTGTCCCTTGTGAATCCGATTCCGCGTTCCGGCGATCCTGGAATCCTGCGCGTGACGAATGGCGCCAAAGTTACAATCGACCAGTGTTATTTTTCCTTCGACTACACGACAACGAACCGATGGGCGGAGACGGGGCCGGTTGTGATCGGATTGCTCGGCAATGCACACGTTCGGATGACGCGCACGGTGATGAATACGCTGGACTGCCGCGCGTTCGTCGTGCGGGCCGGCGAGAGTCAGGAATTTGACGTAGCAAGTGCCTCTGTTGTTATCGAGGACTCGTGTATTCGGTGTAACCAGATATTCGACCTCTGGAAGAAGAGTCCGTCGTTGGAGGTCGTGTTCCGCCGCAGTTTGAGTCTCGGTCGCATTTTCTTTTGGACGCGGGCCGGGGAAGGACTCCCGCCGCGCCTCGACGTCGTTGCCGAAGACAGCATTTTCAACCAGCAGCGTGTTCTCAACTGGTTCGGTGGAGAAACGACAGAGACCATCCTCTCGAGTCTCTCATGGAAGGGGGCGAACAATCTCCATCGGTCGACGCGGGATTTTCTGACCAACGCGCCTGATTTGCTTCGACCGCAACCGACACTCACGGTGAAGAACTTCGCCAGTTGGCAAAAATTTCTCGGTGAGGCGCTTCCGGGCTCGGAGGAAGCGACGTTTGAGAAATCCTTTATCAGTCAACTCGCCCCGAGTCGGGTGAGGATGGAAGTGAAAAAGTATCTCGAGCAATTTGAGGGCGAAAAAGGGCGCGGTCCAAATCCGGAGACACTTGGGCCTCGCTGATCTTAGCGCAGTTTTGCGTGAACGCGGGCTTGCCCGTTGTGCTCTGTGGCGTGATCCGGATCGAAGAGGGTGAGGGTGCGGTTGTTTCCGTTGTTGGAAACAGATGCAGACCAATCGTCGGTGACGACCATTCCTGATCGCCACTCATAAATCGCTTCCCAGCGATCCAGCGCGCGGCTGGTTTCGAGGGTGAAATCCACATCGGGAATCGTGTGATCGTAAGTCATTAGATAGAATGGCCCGCTTGTGGTGTGGCCAGCGCTGAGAAATGCCGTCAATAAATAGTCGATACCGTTGGGCATGCCGTCCTTCCGGGTGCTCGCATTGAAGGGCATGAGCGTGGGGTTACTTGTTTGCGTACGGATCCACGCGAAATAGCCGCCGTGCTCGACGGCGCCGATGTCGAGAAACTTGTTGAGCACGCGGCTACCTCCAAGTTGGTCGTCGGCTTCGATGAGCGCGAGCGTGGATGTGCTCGCATTGAGGACCGGGCTGCCTGCTTGTGCCAAGTGGCTCAAGGCGTAGCCGCCGTTGTCAGCCAGTGTCGAGAACTGTGCGGACGCGCCGATGATATCGCTTGCGATGCTGCCGTCGAAACCGCCTGCGTCTTCCAGATTGAATCCACCGGACAGCGTCTCGCCTGAGCCGACGACCTCCACCACCTTATCTCCCTGATTGCCATTGCTCTCGAAGGCGGTGTGCGTCACGTGAAGGTCGCCGTCGCCCACGCTGAGCCCCTGCCCGCCGCCGAGGGCGGAGTTATTGACGATCGTGCAGTGGCGAACGCGATAAGTGCCGTCGTCGCTCTGGCCGATGCCGCCGCCGTGGCCCTGGGCCTGGTTTCCGGAGAAAGTGCAATTCTCCACGTGAAGAAAAGCTCCGTCGTGCCAGATACCGCCGCCGACTCCAGACGCCACGCAGTCATACACGGCGGAGCGGGTCAGTGTGAGGCACCCTTCGTTCCAAATCCCGCCGCCCCCGATGTTGGATGAACCATCGGAGAACGAGACGGCATGAATGGAGATCTGCGCGGAGAAGGGAATGCTCAAGCAGCGATCACCGCCTCCCGCTCGCACGCGAAATCCGCGAGAGAGTCCGGTGGCATCGATCATGATTGCGTTCGCGCCAGTGTCGAGCTCGTTGTTCGCGCTGAGCAGCTGGGAGACCGAACCATCGAGGCTGGAATCGAAAAGAATTCGTCCGCCGAACGGGCAATCGCGAATCGCTTCGCGCAGCGATACGAGTGATCCGGCCGGGTTTTGATTCTGGTCGAGCGAGGTGGTGACGATGACGGGTTGGAACATTTCGACCGCTCCTATGTCGGGAAGGATGCCGAAGGTTGGTTGATCATTCGTGATGTCGATATAGTTGGTGGCGTAACGTGGACGGGTAAACCGACGCTGGTCACGCAAGGTGCCGAAGTAGTCCGGTGTGTTTTCGACAAACTCGGAACGGAAAGCCCAGATCTGTTCGCCGCCGTTGATCGCGGGGCTATTGGCGAGGAGCGCATAGGTCGGGCTGAAGCCGCCGTGCCAACCAAGGGGAGTCAGCTTCGCGTCGGACAAGATGATGTCAGTCACTTGGTCCAGGATGCCAGAGTTACCGTCTTCGAGATTGTAACCGCTGGAATTTCCGCCCGTGACATTCTGGAGACTGCTGCCGCTGATGTTACCGGACAAGATGGACTGGTAGTAGTTCGTCAGAGTCAGATCCGGACCGCTGACGCCACCGAGGCCTGTATTGCGGTGAATGGTGCAGAATTGAACTTCTAGGGGGCCGCCTTCGTTGTAGATTGCGCCGCCTTCGTTTTCGCCAAATGTACAGCTCTTGATCAGGGAAAAGCCGGTCAAGTCATTTGGCATGGCGGTTTTGAAAATGCCGCCACCGGTAGGTGCGGAATTGTAAGTGAAGGCACAACGATTCAGTCGCGGACCGTGATTTGCCGAATCCCATGCGACGAGGCCTCCTCCAGCTGCCGTCGCGGAACAGTGATGGATCCAGCAGTCGTTCAAGGTGATGTCGCTCCGAAAGATATACAGGCCGCCGCCTTCCAGAGCTGAGCAATTTCCGATTTCGAGGAAGTTCGCGACCAGCGTGGAATTGGAGAAAAGGAGGATGCCTGCTCCGACATCGCCTGCGATGTGCATGTCATGGATTTGCACATTGTTGAGGGTGACGATGTTTCCAAAGCCGCCTTCGATCCCGCGCCTTCCTCTCTCCATGCGAAGGGCCGTGACTTCGATATTCACATTGTCGGCGACATCGAAGAGACTGAATCCAGGAGAGCCGCGGACGGTGACAGACGCCTTCACGCTGGCATCAATGTGAATATTCGATGTGACGTCGAGCTTGGAGCCGAGTTGGATCGTTCCGCCGTCGAGGTTGGAAGCGAAGGTGATTGTCGCGTTCGGAGGCGAGGAATTCAACGCCTCGCGCAGGGAAACGCCGGTGCCGGGATTGACGGATTCGTCGACGAGGGTGGTGACTTCGAAGATCGGTTCCACTTCCACGGCACCGATATCGACATTGGCCGTCCCGTTTCCATCGAAGTCGATCTGGCGGATGACCCCGCGCTGGTCGGTCGCGGCCAGGGTCGTTCCCCCGGTGGTCCCGGCTTCAATCGCCGGCGATCCCGAGGCAGGCAAGTGGGTAGGCGTGGGTCCGCCGTTCATCGCAAGCGGGAGCAAAAGCGGATCGATTCCCGTGTTGCCGGCAGAGGTGCTTACCAATGGCTCACTGCGATCGAAAA
Source organism: Verrucomicrobiota bacterium (assembly GCA_038745205.1). Taxonomy (GTDB): domain Bacteria; phylum Verrucomicrobiota; class Verrucomicrobiia; order Verrucomicrobiales; family DEV007; genus JBCCWV01. The sequence goes on along the minus strand of JBCDLR010000018.1, from coordinate 2,362 downwards.
TCGAGGCGAAGAAGGCCGTTGCGCTGAGGTTTGGGACCGAAAGGGGATTGGCGCTTTGTTCCTTGGTGACGTGATTGGATCCGACGGTTCCACCAGTGAAAATAGAGTTGTCGAAGCGGGCATTGTAAGTGTCGCCACTATTTCCGGAGAAGTGAAACACGGAGCTGCTCATGGCGGCATCCCGCACGAAGGTGGAACTCGTGACGAGCAGGTCCTGAAGTGCTCCAGGTCGCGCGCCGTTCAATCGAAAGAATCTTTCGTCGCCGGAGAAGGTGCAATTATCGATGGTCACACCACCGTTGGCCTCTCCGAATGAATCGTAAGCCTTTTTCGCAAAGAAGCTCCGTTGCATGTCGACAACGACACTCAATGGACTGCCGGAGGAAATGCCTGCGGAGTAAAACGCGCTGTCCGAAATGATGACCTCCTGAAGCGTGTTCAGAATGGCGAAGTCTTTCGAGAGATTGTCAATCTGACAGTCCCGCACATGCACCTTGGCGCGGCCATTGCCGCCACCGGTGGCGATGGAACTTTCGCTGAAGAGTGTATCGGTATTGTCCTTGAAAATTGTGTCGTGGACACTAATGCCGACGGGAGTGTGGAAATTGCTCGGCATCGTTTCCTCAAAGCTGAAGACGGCGTCATTGGCGCCCTGCAGGTAACCGGAACAGTTCGTGACTTCGCAATCACGCATCACCACCTGACCGAGAACCGGAAAAGTGATGTCGCCCGTGAAGTCGTCAAAAACGACGACGCCACCGGTGAGTCCGTCGAAGGTGCAGCGGGTCATCACGACCGAGCAGGGCGAGTCTTGTGCAAGAATTCTCCCGTCGTTGCCGGTGACGTCCAAGTTGTTCAGGAGCATGTATGGAGGCGTGAAGCGTTGGTCCTGCAGTGGTGGGTGAGTGCCGATGTTCGGCGAGGAGATCATCGACGCCGTGCGTTCTGTGGCTCCCAGGTTTTGCGCGTGGATGGCGATTCCGTCAGGCAGGCCCGATGCGTCGATGATGAGCGCGGGCGGGTCGAAACATTCCAGGTCGTTGAAATGGCAGCCGGGCTCGAGGTTCTTGTGGAGAGTGATCGTCTGGCCGGAAAGGGTGGGAGAGAATTCAATTTTTGTCAGGGTTTCGCTCTGGCTGGATTGCCGAATGGCATTGCGCAGGTTGTCCGGGTCGGTGATCGAGTCGGTCGAGGAAGTTACAAGAATCGAAGGAGGCTCGAAGAGGATGGCGAGATTCGCGGCAACATCCGGATCAGAAGGAGCGTTGTGGTAAGCGGCGACCGGCCATGGTTGCGGCACCAACGGATCAATGGTTCCTGAGCGCTGGATGCCCGTGGTATAAGTGCGGGTCGACACCGATGCCGGGGTGTTCAGGTATTGCATCAGGATGTCCCCGTGGTCGAAAACGAGCACTTGAAACGAGAAGAAGCTCGAACTTCCGGTTGCGTGGTTGACCTGGTCCCACTGGAAGACATGGACACCCCCCGAGTAGTGCGGATGCGGGCTATCGTGGAAATATTGGTAGTAGATGCCGCGCGGTGAACTCGCGATTTCCAAGTCGGCGTGATAGCCATAGAGTCTGCCGCCCGGGTTGGATCCCGGCAAGTCCGTTCCGGAATCGCTTCGGTTCACGTCGATGTAGCCCTCGACACTGACGGCGACGTGATAAACGACCTCGTCATAGAAAGGGAACGGCACTTCGAATTCCACCTCACCTTTGCCGGTCGACGTATTGCCACCGACCACTTCCGTGCCGGTGGAGCGGATATTGATCCAGTCGAATACGGGACCGTTCGCGTCGCTGGACGTTGAGATTGTGTAGCCGGAAGCGTGGCCGCAAACTAAATAAATGCAGCAAATGAAGAGGGAGGAAGGGTGCATAATTCCAAGATGGGAACCACGGGAGCCAGCCATTCTAACGTGAATTGCCCGGATTTTTGAGAAAATCTTGTTAGATTCGCAGGGCCGCCTTGTTTCCACGCACGGCGGCTTCCTCAATGCCGCGATCGTCCATGAATTTCCCTCTATCTGCACTTATCCGCATGTTTTGTCTTGGCAGCCTGTTCGTGCCGTCACTGGCACTAGCCACACCGGACTTCGACCTTTTCGGTGGAACGGCCCAGGCTGTCGAGATTCCTGATGGTGATATCACGCCGCAGACGATTGATGGAACGGATTGGGGTCAGGTCGATTGGCAGGGTGGCCCGGTGAGTAAGACCTTCAAAATCACGAACAACGGCGACATGGACCTGCTGGTTGTGAGCGCCAACGTGAACGGCTCCAGTGATTTTTCGGTGAGCGGACTGCCCGGCATCCTTTCGCCCATCGGGGCCGGATTGTCGGCGACGTTTACCATTACCT
>JBCDLR010000017.1:0-22120 GCA_038745205.1 Verrucomicrobiota bacterium | reverse complement strand
TGGACGGCGATGGTCTCGACGGTTGGAATCACCTGCTCGGTCACCACCGTTTCCGCCTTGGGCGCGAGCACGAAGAAGAGCCCGATGAGGACGGCAGTTCCCATGAGGATGGCGGCAATGGCTACGATCTGTCCAAGTCGGTTCATGAAGAAATGGCTTTGTCGACGTTGCGACGGGAATCAAAATCGCCACCAAGGGCGAGGTGAAGATTGACGCGGTTATCGAGTCGCGCGCGGCGGACGGTCAGAAGTTGGCTGCGGGTGGTGATGAGTTGCCGCTGGGCGGTGAGAATGGTGAGGACGTCGCCCACGCCGTCCCGGTATTCCTGCTTGGCCCGTTCGTAAGCCTCCTCGAGAAGTCTATCCGCCCTGTCGAGGGCCCCTTCGCGGGCGAGCAGGGTTTGTTCCGCGGTAAGCGCGTTTTCGACTTCGGAGAAGGCGGTGAGGGCGGTCGATTGGTAATTGGCCAGCGACTCGGCAACGACGGCATTTCGTCGCGCGACTTCGGCCAGTGTTTTTCCGCTGGCGATGAGGGTTTGTGTGGCTCGTGTGGCGATGCTCCAGACGCCGAAGTCCGGGATTTCCAGCACCTTCCCGATGTCATCGGTCGCCGTTCCCGCGCTGCCGGTCAGCGAGATTCTCGGAAGGAGGGCCAGTTTGGCCTCTTTCACTTCGCGATTGCTGGCCGCGATGCGGCGCTCGGCGGCGGCGAGGTCGGCGCGACGGTAGAGCAACTCGGAAGGGAGCCCGCTCGGCGGCGGCTTCGGAAGGGTGGGCAGGGAATCGGCCGCCTTCAATTCCCCTGCAGGGTAGCGGCCAAGGAGGATTTCCAACTGCCGGGTGGCAACCTTCAATTCTTCCTTTCGTTGTTCCAGGGTTGCCTTGGCATTCTCCGCGTCGGCCATCGAAAGCCGGACTTGCGCGCCCGACTGGTCGGCGAGCTTGAATTGGTCGCGGATGATTTCCTGGGAATCCTCGAAGCTTTCGACGGATTCTTCGGCAAGGGCGAGTTGTTGGTTGGCCTCGACGAGGGCGAACCATGCCTTGGCGGTTTGCGCAGCGAGTGAAACACGAAGGCTGTCGTGGTCGAAGCCCGCGGCCTGCGCTTGGGCGATAAAGGCCGATTCACCCGCACGGATTCGTCCCCAGAGATCGAGTTCCCACGAGAGATCCAATGAAACTCCGAACTGGTTGGAGCGGGATTTCGCCGGCGCCCCGGTATCTGCTGCCTCGCCGTCGCTGCCGAAGGGGAAGCCGATGAATGCCTGCTGCTGCCGGGAACCGTTGAAATTTGTCTCGAGGCTGGGAATGCGGTCACCCCGTTCGAATCTCGCGGTGGCGGCCGCCTGGTCGACGCGAGCGACGGCGGCCTTGAGGTCGTGGTTGTTGTCGTAAACCTCTTCAATGAGTTGATTGAGCTTCCGGTCCTTGAAGCTTTTCGTCCAATCCTGGTTCGGGCCGCCGAGCGCCGCGCCCACGGTCACGTATTCGCCGGGGGCCGTGGCGGACAGGGGGTTGGAGAAAGGGGGCGCGCTCGCGGCGCACCCGAAAAGGAAAAGGGAGCTGAGCGCGAGGGACGCGGTTCGAAGGCGACGGATGTTCAGGAGTTCTCCCATGAATTCTTACCTCTTTCAGACGGAAACTAGCCGGAGACGGGGGCGCTCAGACCCGGTGCGGCAAAGTGCACGATTCGAGCCTCCAGATCCGCGACGTCCGGGGCTGCAAAGCCCTCCGCGAGAAGGTGCAGGCGGTCAAGATAGAGAAGCGAGTGAATCATGGATCCTTCCACGAAGAGAAGGCGCATGAGCGCGCGGGTTGGATCCAGGCCGGGAACACTGCGGCAAGTCTCTCGAACGTAGATTTCCGCCACTTCCGGAAACTGATCGATCACCATCTTCTGCATGTGTTCGCTTTGATCCCCAAGCAGGCGCGCGAGGAGCTTGGCCAGTGCCACATCAGAGTCGGTCGTTTCCGCGGCGGCGTGAAGGACGGGGCGAATGTAGCAACGGATGATGGCGGAGGGCTCAATCGGATTCTCTCCCGCCGTTTCCACCGCTTCCTTGAGCAATTGAACACGTTCGACGTTCAATGGCTGAATCCGTTGATTGAGCACGGCGAGGATGAGACCGTCCTTGGACCCGAAGTGGTAGTTCACAGCGGCGAGGTTCACTCCGGCTTCGTCCGTCAGTTGGCGAAGTGAAACCGCATCGAATCCGCGCTGGGCAAAGAGCCGCTCCGCGACGGCGAGGATGCAATCCTTGGTGCTGTTCACTGACTGACAACACTGGGCGTCCGACGCGGAATCGGCGTCGGATTCCTTCTTGGAATCAGTGCTGGCGCTGGCAGGAGGCATCAAACGGTCGTTTGAAACAAACTTCGGCGGTTTCGGCTGGATGCAACGTTGTTTTTTGCGCGAATTGCGGGAAAACGTCCTTATGCCTGCCCCGAAAACCACTGTCCTGCGCCTCGAGCAGGGCGAGTGTGTCGAGGGAATGCGCGGGATGGCGGCGGAATCCGTCGACGTGGTCGTGACGTCACCGCCCTACAATTTGGGGATTGAGTATGCCACTTATGACGACGGTTCCTCACGGGAGGAATATCTCCGTTGGTCCCGCGAGTGGGTCGGAGAAGTGAAGCGTGTCCTGAAGGAAGATGGTTCGTTTTTTTTGAATGTGGGAGCGGCGCCGGCCGACCCGTTTTTGCCCCACGAGTTGGCCTTGGAGATTCGTGGTTTGCTCGTGCTTCAGAACACCTTCCACTGGATCAAGTCGATCACGGTCGAGCCGAAGACCGGGCCGCCGGTTTCAGCCGGTCACTTCAAACCGATCAACTCGAGGCGATTTGTCACCGACTGCCACGAGTTTGTGTTTCACTGGACAAAGACGGGACAGGTGGAGTTGGACCGGTTGGCCATCGGCGTGCCCTACCAGGACAAGAGCAACATCGATCGATGGGGGCACACCGGGGGCAAGGATCGGCGTTGCCGGGGAAACAACTGGTTCATTCCCTATAAGACGATTCAAAGCCGGAAGGGCGAACGGCCGCATCCGGCGACCTTTCCCGTCGAACTGGCCGCCTGGTGCGTGCGATTGCACGGCAAGGGTGAGGAGACGGTGATGCTGGATCCGTTCAACGGCATCGGGCATTCCGCGTTGGCCGCCCTCGATTGTGGTTTGGCGGAGTACACGGGGTTCGAGATTGATGAAGCGTATCTCGCCGAAGCGCGGCGGCGCGTGGAGGAACGGCAGGGTGCGTTGCTATAGGGTTTTTCTCCCCCGGGAGAGGATCCATGCGATCCAAAAGGGGATATTGAGGAGAAAGATCGCCACGATCAGCTCGGCGGTGAGGAAGTTGAGTCCCATCATCCAGCGGATTCCGCGGTGCATGGCGATGAGTCCGATGCCGATGGCAAGGGCCCAGGGGCGGTTTCTCAAGGCGAAAAGGGCGAAGAGTTCGAGAAAGAACGCGCCGCCAAAAAGGACGCGGGCGAGGTTCGGATTTTCGAAAACCCAGACGGCTTTCTCCGGGTCGGTGGCCAACTCGTCGTCAAGATACTTGTAGTAGTTTTGCCGTTTCGATTTGACGAGATCGAGGGCGAGATACGGTGAATTGAAGACCCACATGCCAGTCGAGCGCATGATCTTGCTCATGGCGGCGACGACATAAGTCGCGGCGATTGTTCCCTGCGAGTAGTAGAGCAACCAACCGTACTCCATCGTGCGGTCCCTGATATCCAGGTGGTGACGTTTCAGGAAAAGAGTCCACATCACGATGGTCTGTGAGAGCAGGGTAAGGGCGATGAGCTGGTGTGAGTGGTCGGTGAAACCCTGCGAATTTTCGTAGGTGCGAACGATGGTCGCGAGAGCGAAAAGAACAGGGAGAGAGGCGAGAAGGGCGATTCTTTGACCCCAGATGTAGAAAAGGCAGGCGATACCTGCAGAGTACAGCACAAATTGGTGTGCCCACGGTTGGTTGAGCCAGGTGAGGTCAAAGATCTTCGCGACTCCCTGCGGGCTCGGCTGGCTGGAAAAAACGTAGGGGCCGGGCGCCGAAAGGTCCCAAAGGATGAGCGCGGAAAAAGGACGCGCATGATGAGCCATTCCGTGGCGCCGACGGGGTGGGGACGGAATCCTTCCTGAAAAAACTGGCGGATCTTCAGCATGGCAAAAGGTGGATCGCGACATCCGGGCGCGATGTCAGGGAAACGCGACGAAGGAGCGCTGTCGAGATCGGCGTAAGATCGACTTCACGGAAACGGGTTTTCAGGGCCGCGAGGCGCGTCATCGTGGAGCGAAGGCCGAACCAGAAAAGTTTGCTTGCTGTCGCACGAAGGTTTTCGGCATCGCGGCCGGAGATCGCGATCCACCTTTCGTGGTCGAAAGCTGTGGGGCTCAAATTCAAGGTCCTGCGTCTTCTTCTGGCAGGGCTTCGAGCTTCGCCACCGGCTTGTGGTTTTCCTGAAGGCCGTCACGGCCGGCGGAGATGGAAAGTTCAATGAGCTGAATCTCGTCGCGCAGTTGCCGGTGCTTCGTGCGCTTCAGGGAAAGTTCGCGAAGTTGATTCAGCACAACTTCTCCCGCAATGCGCCGAATCTCGGCATCAGGAAGCGGTGAATCGGCGTCCTCCATTCCGCCCTTGTGCCGGTTGAAGGTCTTGGTCATGCGTGCCGGGGAACTGCCGGAGTGCCAGGTCATCGGCAGCGCATTGCCCTCGCCATCGGCGAGATAATACAAACGCATCGGCCGCGGTGTCGGGTTCGAATACATCGAAAACGGCGAGAACGGGTAAAACTCACCCGTCGCCTGTGACGCGAAAATAAAAAGGAAGAGCGGAAAGGCCGGATGGCGGAGAAACTTCTTCAATGCCCCAGACTCAACCACCATCCCCGCGGATTTGCATCATGAAGTTCCCGGTTACCTTGTCCGGAGCGTAACGAAAGAGGCGCTCTGACTTCTGGGTGCCTCCGGAATCGCGGATGGCATAGATGTTGAACTCGAGAAGACTCTCCGGGCGCGTTCCGTCCTCCGCGACCGGTGGAGGAACCTCCTTGCTCCGGATGACGATCTTGTTGAAGCCGCGTTTCAGCCCGCCGAGAAGGATGTGGCTCCCGCCATTGTTGGCGATCGAGGGTTGGGCGAAATCATTCACATAGACTGTGGTCTCGTAGCCGATGGAAACGAGGTCAAAGTGCCCGGCTACCTCGGGAATCGGGCAAAGCTCGGGAATCTCCGGTCCCTGGCCGGGCGGGATGAAAAGATCGTCGTCGAGAAACGCGTAGTCCCCCGCTCGAATCTTTGCCTCGAGGTCCGTCATCCCGGCGAGGCTGAGGAGTTGCGTCGAATCAAACTTCCAGCCGTCCGTTTCCTTGAGGAATCGCAGGACGAGGAGGCTGTTGGGGACGTCGGCAGAGGAATCGGACAACTGGAAGTCCGCGCGGCCAAAATAGACGGCTTGTGCGGTTTCGCCGACGGCGAGAGCGTGGATGAACTTCAGGCCGATGAGTGAAGGTGGACGAATGGGATTCTCGAAGAAGGCTTCCGGAAAGTCCATCTTTCGCGAAACGATGGCGTTGCGAATGCTGCGCCGGGAAAAGCGCGTGCTGTTGGCGACCCACTTCTCGACGTTCCCTGTCTCGATGGAGTCTTTCCAGGCGAGGTAAATCGTCTCGAGTTCTTTGCCCAACGTGTCATTGGCCTGCGATTCCTCGGCCTTCCCTTCATCCATTGCGAAGATCACGAACGACGTCGCAAGGAAGAGAATGGCGAGCCTGCGGGGTCGAAGAAAAGGGGGTCGCATGGATGGGAAAGATGCTTTCCCCGGGCGGAAAAATCCAGTTATTCCTCAGGAGCCGAAGAAGAGATAGGCCACGAAAATCGCGGCAACGATTCCCGCGAAGTCGGCGAGAAGCCCGCAGGCGACGGTGTATCTTGTCCGGGTAACTCCCACGGCCCCAAAGTACACGGCGAGCGTGTAGAAGGTGGTTTCCGTCGAGCCCTGGAAGGTGCAGGCGAGGCGGCCGGCGAAGGAATCGGCGCCAAAGGCCTGCATCGTTTCGACCGCCAAGCCGCGTGCTCCGCTGCCGGAAAGCGGCTTCATCGCGGCGGTGGGCAGGGCGTCGACAAACTGCGTGTTCATTCCGAGGGCACCCACCAGCCAGCTGAATCCGTTCATGAGATGGTCCATGGCGCCGGAGGCCCTGAAGACTCCAATGGCCACTAACATGGCCACCAGGTAGGGAATGATCTTGATGGCAACCCCAAAGCCGTCCTTTGCGCCGGTGATGAAGCTTTCATAGAGATTGACCCGTGAGAGCAGGGCGAGGACGAAAAACCATCCGAGCAGCCCGAAGATGATGAGTGAGGCAAGTGTTTTCGACTGCGCCTGGACCTGGTCGGGGTTCAATTGCCCGAACCAGAAAATCATACCGATAACGAGCGCGAGCGCGGCGCCGACGTAGGCGAAGACGACGGGCTTGAGAAGGTTGATCCTTTGGACGATGGCAACGGAGATCATGCCCACGAGCGTGGCGAAGAAAGTCGCGATGAGGATGGGGAGGAAAATGTCCGTGGGGTTTGCGGCCCCATTGATCGCTCGAAGGGTGATGACGGAGACGGGAATGATCGTGAGTCCCGAGGTGTTGAGCACGAGAAACATGATCTGGGCGTCACTGGCACGGTCTTTCTCTTCATTGAGCGACTGCAATTCATGCATCGCCTTCAAGCCGAGGGGCGTGGCGGCGTTGTCGAGGCCGAGCATGTTCGCGGAGAAATTCATCATGATCGCCCCTGTCGCCGGGTGTTCCCTCGGGATGCCGGGGAAGAGGCAACGAAAGAACGGGCCGACGATCCTGGAGAGAACCCGCACGGCGCCACCGTCTTCGCCGATCTTCATGATGCCGAGCCAAAGGGCCATGAGGCCGATGTAGCCGAGCGACAGCTCAGCCGCGACCCGCGCCATGCCGCTCGTCGATTTCGGGTCGCCGTTGGCGTCGAGTTCGCTGAGCTGGCCTCCGACGAGGTAGGCGGTCATGTCATTGAACGCCGAAGGGTCCTTGTAGATGAGAAGCTTTGACAGGGAGACAAGAATTCCGATGAGGAAGAAACTGACCCAAATGACGTTCAGGACCATGAGGGAAACTTGGCGCGAATCGCGTGTGAATCAAAGTCGCCGTGACATAATCTGCAAACTCCCATGAAACTCCCTGCCTTTCTTCTCTTCGCCCTCCTTGTCGCCGTTCTGCCCAGCGCCGCCGAGCGGCCTAACATCATCTTCATCCTCGCCGACGACATGGGATATGGCGATGTGCAGGCGCTGAACCCGGAATCGAAAATCCCCACGCCGAACCTGAACCGCATGGCGGAAGAGGGCATGACCTTCACCGACGCGCACTCTCCTTCGGCCGTCTGTACGCCGACGCGCTATGCGACCTTGACGGGTCGCTACTGCTGGCGGAGCAAACTCACGCGTGGGGTGCTCAACGGCTATGGGGAGCCGTTGATTGAAAAGGACCGGCCGACGGTGGCGTCCTACCTGAAGGAACAGGGCTACGCGACGGGAGTCGTGGGTAAATGGCACCTCGGCCTTGGATTTCAGAAAACGGACGGGAAGTGGGATTGGTCGAAGAGACTCGATTATTCGCCCGTCGATCTCGGCTTTGACCATTCATATGTGATTCCCGCGTCGTTGGATTTCCCACCCTACGTCTACGTCGAAGGTCATGAGATCACCGGCCAGCCGGACCGCACGCAGCCGAAGCAGGGGTTCCCCGGGTTTCTTCGCGAGGGTGAATTGGGTGCTGATTTTTCGATCATCGATTGCCTCGACCACCTGACGGAGAAGGCGGCGACGCATGTGACAGAGCGGGCGAAGGAAGAGGCACCGTTCTTTCTCTACTTCCCGCTCACGGCGCCGCACAAACCGGTTTCCCCCCATCCTCGTTTCGAGGGCCAGTCAGGTTTGGGGCCTTACGGCGATTTCATCCTGCAGGTGGATTGGACGGTGGGGGAGGTTCTGAAGGCGGTCGATGAGGCGGGAATTGCGGAGAATACGGCCATTTTTTACACGAGTGACAACGGATCCTTCATGTATCGGGAGACGGATCCGGCGACTCCGGCGCATGTGAAAGTGCCGGAGGAGCAGCGCTACTTCGAAGGAGATCATATGGCCAATGGACCATTGCGGGGAACGAAGGCGGATATCTGGGAAGCGGGGCACCGCGTCCCGTTTTTTGTGAAGTGGCCGAAGGGGATCGAGGCCGGTGCGAAGTGTGATCGGACGATTTGCCACGTCGATTTGTTCGCGACGGCAGCTGGGATGATCGGCGGGAAGCTGCCCAAGGCGGATGACGCTGCGCCGGACAGTTTTGACATCAGTCCGCTCTTCGAGGTGAAGCGCCAGAAAGGTTGGAAGCGGTCGCCCGTCATTCATCACTCGGGCGGCGCCATGTTTGCCATCCGCGAGGGCGATTGGAAGCTCGTGCTGGGCAACGGGTCCGGTGGAAGGCAGGACCCTCGGGGCAAGCGGTTCGAGCGCCCATGGATGCTCTTCAATCTCGCTGAGGATCTCGGCGAGACGACCGATCTTTACGACGCGAAGCCAGAAGTTGCGCGGAAACTGGAAAGGACTGCGATGGAGATGATCACGGCTGGAAAAAGTCGATAGTAGCACAGGCGTCCCGCTTGTGACCAAACGGGACGGCGGCTCAGCCCGAGGAAGTCGTTTGCCCAGCTCGGAACTCTTGCTCGCGCGCGTTCACAGGCGGGAGGCCTTTGCGGCTAGGCCAAGTCGAGCGCACCGCCTTCGCACAGGTCCGGCTTGCCAAACGTCTTCAGATCGTGCCCCATGCTGTGGGCGAGGGCCATCCAGAGGCGATTGTGCGCCACGTTCGTGTTGCTCTTCTTTTCGTCAGCGGCGAGTTTCAGCGAGCGGCCCATCTTGAATCCGCTGCCGTTTCCGAGGAGGACGAACGGGATGTTGTCGAGCGTGTGGCTGTTGCCTTTGCCGAGTTCGTTGGTCCAGACGATGGTCGTATGGTCCAGCATGCTGCCGTTGCCGCCGGGCTCCGGGGTTTCCGCGAGGCGCTTGGCGAGATACGCGTATTCACCGGCGAACCAGCGATTGATCTTCACGAGTTTCTCCTGTGCAGCCTTGTTCGCGTCCTTTTCGTGAGAAAGGCCGTGGTGGGAATCGTCGATGTCGAGCCAGCGCATGCGGGCATTGCCCACGGAGCGCATGTATTGCAGGGTGGCGATGCGGCTCATGTCATTCGCGAAGGCGTTGACAATCATGTTGATCTGCATGCGGCTGATCGTCGGTATGTTGTCGTTCTCGTTGAGGATGCCAGGTTCAAGGTTCGGCGCAGGCGTTTCGAGCGCGCCGGAGTTGCGTTGCGCTTCGAGGTCCTTTTCCATCGCGCGCACGAGCGTGACGTGTTCGTCAAGGAGAGCACGGTCCTCGGGGCTGAGCCTCCTGGTGGCTGTTTTCAACTCACCTTGGATTTCATCGAAGATGCTGGCGAGGGAGTCCCGTCCCTGCATGCTGCCATAGAGTTTCTGAAACAATTGATAGGGGTCATCGACGGGAGCGACGGGCTTGTTCGCCCCGGAATAACTCCAGCGCGTCCACGGATCGGCGCGATTTGGGACGGCGACGCCAACTTCGAGGGATCCGAAGCGCGTGCGGGTGCTCTCCTTGGACTGGAGAAAGTTCTTCAACTCCTGATCGATGGAAATGCCGCCACCCCAGCCGGCAGGGACGCCTCCGCCGCCCATGATGTTGCCCGGCATGAGTTCGGTGCCGGTAAGGAGACAACTCATCCCTCGCATGTGGCTGTCGCCCTTGCCCCGGACCTTGTTCGAGACGCCCTTGATCACCAGCATGCGGTCCTTGAATTCGGCGAGTGGTTGAAGGATGCGCTTCAATTTGAAATCGGCGCCCTCTTCATCGGGCCAAAAGTCCGGCGGGATGGTGCCATTCGGAGAAACGATGAACAACACCCGCTGCTTGCGCGGGCCTCCTTCGGCTCCGACGAGGCTCGGAAGCCCGGAAAGGAAGGGAAGCGCGGCGGCGGAAATGCCGGAGCGCCGAAGAAATTGGCGGCGGGAAGTCGTCATGGTCCTTGATCCTAAATTTCAGCGGTTTGTAAATTCTTACGGATTTTGAGTCCGATTTGCGGCAGTTTTGCCTTCCGTGTTCTCCTTGAGCTCATGCATTGCCGCGAGCACGCTGATTTCGGCGAGGATGTTGCGGACGTGGAAGCCGGAGTCCGCGAACGTTTTCCGGAGTTCCTCCAGGGTGTCGGTGCCGTAGGCGGCGGGCGCGTATTTCACCGTGTGTTGGAAGAGCTGGCGGATGAAGGTTTTGTGCGCGAACGGATTTTTCGCCGCGTAGTTGGCCACGTCGCGGGGTCCAGTCAGCTTGATCTTCTGGCCTTCCCCGGTTTCGAAGTTGCTCGTTGCGTCAATAGGCTTGTCTTTTTCTTTCCACCGCCATCGGCCGATGGCGTCGTAGTGCTCAAGGCTGAAGCCAAGCGGGTTGATCGTCTGATGACATGCCATGCATGCCTTGGAGCGCGTCAACTCGGTCACCTTCTCCCGCATCGTGAGCGAAGGATCGAATTTTCCGTCGTCAAAGGTTGTCGCGTCGGGCGGCGGGTTCAGCTTTTCGCCGACGATGTTCCGAGTGAGGAAGACGCCGCGGTGAATGGGTGAGGTATTGTCGTGATAGGACAACGCGGAAAGGAGATAGGGATGAGTGAGGACACCGCTCCGCTTCCGGGGCCCGAAGGACACGGGCTTGAAGCCCCAGCCCTCTGATTCCTTGCCATAAAGTCCCGCGAGTCGCTTGTTCATCCACACCTTGTCGGAGAGAAGCAATTCCCGGTAGTCCGAATTTCCCTTCCAAATTACCTCGTCGATGAAGAGTTCCAGCGATGTCCGGAGGTCGGCGGCGATGGCGTCGTTGAAATGCGGATACTTCTTCCGGTCCTTCGCGATTTCGTCCACTGCATCCATTTCGAGCCAGTGATGGAAGAAGCCCCGCATCTTTGCCTTGGCCCTCGGATCCTCCACCATCTTTCGGGCACGCCCCAGGACTTGGTTGCGTGTCCGGAGGTGGCCATTGGCAGCGGCGTTTGTCAGGGCCTCGTCGGGAATCGAATCCCACAATGCCAAAGCGAGTGTGGCCGCCACGGAATAGTGATCGTGGGGCTCCGTCGCGAGGCCCGGGTAGAGGAATTGTGGGGAAGTCAGGGCGAGGAGTATGGATCGGCGAGTCGCTTCTTCGGCAGGAATTCCGGCGGAAAACTGGCGATCAATGATCCGTTGATACTGCTCCTCCGTCATGGGACGACGGAGGGCCGCGACGGCGAACTTTCGGCAAAACTCCTTGAGTTTCCCCTGACGATCCTCGTCGTCGGCGTCGGATCCGGAGAGGCGGTTGATGTCGTCGATGACGAGGCCGCTCGCTTCAAGGGCGGCATTGGTCACGGCCTCGTGCCATTCCTTGGAAACGAGGCTTCCACGGACGTAGCCGGCGCTGGAATCGTCGGCGGGAAAGGGAGTTGAGACCACGGTGACCGGAGGGTAAACCCGCGGAAGGAGATTCCGGTGCGGGACCGGAGTGAGCACGCCATGCGGTGGTTTCCAGAGCAATTGGATGGACGCGAGGTCCTGCTTGTACTTGAGGAAATCAATGTGAAGGGGATAGGCGCGCCCGCCGAGGAGGTAGACGGTCACGCGGTGTTCCTTGATGGCGTCACCGTCATTGACCCATCCATCGATGAAGGCGACGCCGTCGTTTTCCTTGTTTCCGGTATGATGCTGATTGAAATACATCATCACGCCGTTGCGCGTGCGAAGGACGATTTCGTAAAGCCCGGTTTCCTCGGTGATAATCGAGCCGTCCCATTCGATGGAGAATGTTTCGCTGTCGAAACCGGTCGCCGCCGGGCTGCCCTTGCCGAAGTCGAATTGCAGGGCAGGGTCCACCCGGTCGAGTCTCTTCGCATCACGCTTCGCGTTGGGACGATAGCGATTGGTGGCAACGTATTCCCCCTTGAGGCCACGTTCGTCGTCGAAGGGCCGGTTGGCGTTGCCGCGAAAACGCCCAACAACGTCCGCCACCGAAGCGCGGTATTGCTCGACGGTCAGCCGGGTGAGATCGAAGCGGGGCGGAGTGCGCCTGGTCTGGGCTTCGGGCGAATAGAACTCCTCCCAGATGTACTGGGTGACCAACCTCGCGTCTTCCCCAACGCACAAATCGGAATCCTGTTCCGGCATCGCGCGATCGATGTAGCGCTGGAGCTTTTCGAAGGGTCGAGTTCCCACGAGCGGTTCGTCGTACTCGTCGGCCACCCCTTCGCCATCGGCGCCGTGGCACTCGAGGCATTGCTTCTGGTAGAGGATCTTCCCGCGCTCGAAGTCGCTCATGGCCAACGAGATTTCGAGGCTGGTGAGGAACACAAGAAGAAGGGAAAAGCGGTTCATTCGGTGTAAAACGAATACGACGGAGAAGAGCGGATTCTAACGCGAAGTTGGATTTCTGAAGTGTCGACGCCCTCACCGACCTTCAATCAATCGGCGAAGCAACTATTCATGGGCGTTGGCAACGTCCTCTGCGCGAAATCTCACGACTTCGGCTACGGATATTTTCCTACGCCAGGATATCTTTCACGACATGACCATGAACGTCGGTAAGGCGAAAACGCCGTCCCTGGTAGCGGTAGGTAAGTTTCTCGTGGTTGATGCCTAACAAGTACAGAATCGTGGCTTGAAAGTCGTGCACGTGGATGGGGTTCTCGGTGACGTTGTAGCCGTAGTCATCGGTCTTTCCGTATTGCATGCCGCCTTTCACCCCTCCGCCGGCCATCCAGATGGAGAAGGCGGCCCCGTGGTGGTCGCGACCGTGCTTGTTTGGATTATTGATGTCGCCTTGGCCGAAGGGGGTGCGACCGAACTCGCCGCCCCAGATGATAAGGGTGTCCTCGAGGAGTCCTCGTTGTTTCAGGTCCTGCACGAGGGCGGCGGATGGCTGGTCGGTGTCGCGGCACTGGATCTCCAATTGCGTCGGCACATTCTGGTGCTGGTCCCAGCCGGCGTGCATGAGCTGGATGAACCGCGTCCCGCGCTCGGCGAGGCGGCGGGCGAGCAGGCAATTGCGTGCGAAGGAACCGGGGCGCAGCACGTCGGGGCCATACATGTCGAGAATGTGTTGCGGTTCGTTGGAAAGATCGGTCAACTCGGGCACGGACGCCTGCATGCGATAGGCCATCTCGTATTGCGCGATCCGGGTCTCGATCTCGGGGTCGCGGTAGTGTTGATAGTGCTCGCGGTTGAGTGCGGCGAGATCGTCGATGAGGCCACGCCGCATCTTGCGCGTGACTCCATTGGGATTGGAAAGGAAGAGGACCGGATCGCCCTGGCTGCGGAATTTCACTCCCTGGTGCTTGCTCGGGATGAATCCACTGCCCCAGTAGTAGTCATAGAAAAGTTGGCCGCAGGTCGCCTCGCGGTCGCGTGAGAGCATGACGACAAAGGAGGGGAGATCGTCGTTGAGGGAACCGAGTCCGTAGCTGAGCCAGGAACCCATGCTCGGACGACCGGGGATTTGAGAACCTGTTAGGAAAAATGTGACCCCCGGCGCGTGGTTGACCGACTCGGTGTGCATCGAGTTGATGAGGCAAATGTCGTCTGCGATGTCGCGCGTGTGCTTGACGAGATCGGACATCCACATTCCGGTTTTTTTGTCCTGCTGAAAGGGCTTCAGGGGTGGGAGAACCGGGTAGTTCTCATAATTCGCCGTCATCGTGCTCAAGCGAACCCCGGAGCGCACGGACTCAGGGATGTCTTCGCCCCGCTTGTCGAGAATGTGCGGCTTGTAGTCGAAGAGGTCGACGTGCGTTGGCCCGCCGGTCTGCATGAGGTAGATCACGCGCTTGGCCTTCGCGGGAAAATGCTCTCCGGAATTCGCCAGGACGTCGCCCGCCAGCAACTGGTTCAACGCCGCCGCACCGACACCAGCTCCGGCCCTGCCGAGAAACTGGCGGCGCGTTTGTTGCAGAGGATCGATCGTGTTCATGGCGTCATTCACGGTTCAGGGTCTCGTCGAGATTCAGGAGGATTTGGGCGATTTGCGTCCAGGCGGCGTCGGGGGATTGACCTTCCTCAGTAACCGCCCGCGCAAAGGATCGGACGAGAATATCCAGTTCGGTGGACGTGGGTGGACGGGAAGTCACGGCGGCGAAGCCGTCAGAAATCTTCGCGGCTCGTGTTTTCGCGGATTGGTTCTTCAGCCGTTGGCCAAATGCCTTGGCGGCCTGCACGTAGGTGGCGTCGTTGAGCATTGTGAGCGCGTGCAGCGGCGTGTTCGTGCGGGACTCCCGGACGGTGCAGATCTGCCGCGAAGCATTGTCGAACATGTTCGGCGGCGCGACAGTGCGACGCCAGAACGTGTAGAGGCTGCGGCGGTGGAGTTGCGGCGTTTCCTCCGGGTGCGGATAGCTGATCTTGCCGAACGAGAATTCCTCCCAAAGCCCTTCCGGCTGCAGCGGGTAGACGGGTGGTCCGCCGATGTCATGCAGGAGCAGGCCGGAAACCGACAGGACCTGGTCGCGAAGAACCATCGCCGGCAGCCGGTAACGGGTGCCGCGGGCGAGCAGTCGGTTCTCGGGATCCGTCGCCAGGAGCTGGGAGGTGAACTTGCTCGACTGCTGGTAAGTGCGTGAGTTGGTGACGAGCCGGACCATGTGCTTCACGTCCCAGCCGGAGTCCATGAATTCGACGGCGAGCCAGTCGAGCAACTCGGGATGGCTTGGCCTCTCTCCCTGGACGCCGAAGTCCTCCGACGTCTTCACGAGGCCGGTGCCGAAGAACTGCTGCCAGAGCCGGTTGACCGTGACGCGCGCAGTGAGGGGGTGGTCGCGGGAAACGAGCCAGCGGGCGAGACCGAGACGGTTGTTCGGAAGGGAGGGATCGGGCTCCGGCAGCGCGCTCGGGGTGCCGGGACCGACTTCTTCTCCTTTCTGCTGGTAGTCACCGCGTGCGAGGATGTGGGTTTTCCTGGTTTTGTCCGGAGGATTTTCCTCCATGACCATGACAGTGACGATTCCCTGCTCAACGGCGGTCAAATCCGCCTTCCTCGCGGCAAGTTCCTCCCCTGTTGTTCTCCACTCCGGATGCCCGTGATCGACGTTTTTCAGGAAGAATTCCCGCAATTGCTTCCGCTCGTTTTCCTTTCGGGTGGAGTCATTGGTGCGGGCGAGGATGCGGTGGATGCCGCCAGGAAACTTCTCCGCGCTCAGCTTGTCACCGGGAGGAATGCCAGCTTCCCACGTCGCGACCGCTTTCTTGATCGCGGATTCCTCCTTCTTCACCTGTTCCTCAAGATCAGCAATCTCATTCTTCAACCGGGCACGTGTCTCCGTCTGCTCGTCTGTGGGCATTTCAAGCCAAGGCCGGGAGAACTGCACCGAGCGCCGATTACCGAAATTGCAGCCGCCCGATGTCCGCTTGTCCACGCCACCGGTCTCGGGGATGTTGTTGAAGTAGGCGTAGAACCGGAAGAACTCGTGCTGCGAGATGGGGTCGTACTTGTGGTCATGGCACTGGGCGCAGGCCATCGTCAGTCCGAGCCAGGTGGTGGCGGTGGTGTCGACGCGATCGACCACGTAGTTCACCTGTTGCTCGGCCTTGATCGCTCCGCCCTCGCCGTTGAGCATGTGGTTGCGATTGAAACCGGTGGCGATGAGCTGGTCCTGTGTCGGTTCCGGGAGGAGGTCTCCCGCGAGTTGCTCGATCGTAAACCGGTCGAAGGACATGTTTTCGTTGTAGGCACGGACGACCCAGTCTCGCCAGGGCCATTGGTGCCTGTCGCCGTCCTGTTGAAAGCCGTTGGAGTCGGCATAGCGCGCGGCGTCGAGCCAGGGGAGAGCCATGCGTTCGCCGAAGTGGCGGGACGCGAGCAATCGCTCGATGAGTTGGCGTGGATTCCCATCGATTGGAGTTTCCTCCGGTGGCAATCCGGTCAAGTCGAGATGAAGGCGGCGGTGAAGCGTTCGGTAGTCCGCTGGCGGCGAGGGCTGAAGGCCTTCTCTCTCGAGACGCCGATAGATGAACTGGTCTATGGGGTTCAGGTTCCAGGCCGGGTCAGAAGCCCGAGGCAACCCGGGTCGTTCGGGGGCGACGAATGCCCAGTGGTCCGCCCATGCCGCGCCTTCCTCGACCCAGCGGACAAGAAGGTCTTTTTGTTGCCTTGTTAGTAATCGGTTTGACTTGGCCGGAGGCATCATGTCATTGCTTCCGTGGGCGGTGATGCGGGCGATGAGCTCGCTCTTGTCGACATCGCCGGGAATGACGGCGGCATATCCGCCGAGATCGGCGAACGCCCCGTCCTGGGTATCGAGCCTCAGGCCGGCTTTCCGGTCCGCGGCATCAGGTCCGTGGCAGTGAAAGCAATTCTCCGAAAGGATCGGCTGAACGTCCCGGGCGAAGTCGACGGCGCCATGCGTTTCCGCCTCGACGTTTCCTGCGACGAGCAGGAAGGAAAGGACTATTCCTTTGAGCGGAGCACTCATTCGAAAAGGGACAGTCAATGTAGGCGGAATTGTTGATTTTGGTATTGTAAAGTAGGGGCTGGTTTTTGTATGAATTGACCATGAAGTCCGAATCCGAGCCGCTGAGGCTTCAGCGTGAGTTCTTCGCGAGAAATCCCAACGCGAAAAGTGTGATGGCGCTGTTCGAGTATCTGCCGGACGTGCACTTCTATTGCATGGATGCCGAGAGTCGATTTGTAAGGGTGAACCGGGCATTTCTTGACCGGCACGGAGTCAACCGAGAAGAGGAGGTCATCGGCAAGAATGCCCGCGACCTGCACCCGCCGGCCATGGCCGAGGCCTACATGGCGGAAGACCAGCGCGTGATGAAAGCGGCCAAGCCGATTCCAAATCAGGTTTGGCTGGTCATGCTCCGACGTGAAAGGCCGGCGTGGTTTGTCTCGAGCAAGACTCCCTTGTTCGGTTTGAGGGGGAACGTCATTGGCATTGCGGGGGCGATGTATCCGATTGCGAGGCCCCAGGAGCAGGAGGCCTACTTTCGGGAACTGGCTCCGGTCATGAAGTACCTGGAGGGCCACTTTACGGAACCGGTTTCCATGGGTGCGATGGCCAGGCTGGCGGGTATGTCCTCCACCCATTTCAATCGGCGTTTCCGCAGTCTGCTTCACATGGCTCCCACAGATTTCCTGAGGTCCTTGCGTGTGCAGGAGGCGCAGCGCCTTCTGTCATTTACTCAAGAGAGCGTTGGTGAGATTGCCCTGTCGGCAGGATTCTACGATCAGAGTCACTTCACGAAGAGGTTCAAGCAGGCGACCGGATTAACGCCTTTGGCCTACCGAAAGCGATTTCGGGTTATGGGCGGATGACCACCCGCCTCGCCCAGTCAGCGACGGGTTCGCGTAGGGGGCGGAGTTTGCCTTCGTGAAGTTCCGCGTCGCGGGTGTCCGCGGGGAAAAGGAAAATCGAGCCTAGAAGGATTTCCCGAGACGGAATGCCGAGGAGATCGTACTGGGCCGGTTCGCGGAGGATCCCGCCGCTGGACCAGTAGTTGGGAATTTCGCGGTCGGTGGCGGCGAGGAGGAGATTCTGTACGGCGGAAGAGGCCGCGGCGATGTGCTCCATGTTTTGCAGGGTGGGATCAAAGAGTTGCTTGATCTTGTTGCCTTTGGCGGGATTGGGTAGCCAAGTGACCTGGACAAGGGCATCCGCCGTAGCCAGCATCCCGGAAATCTTTCCGCCTTCGATGCCGCGAGCTTGCAGGTTCTGCAGCAGGGCGCGGCAATTGACGGCGTCGAGAACATGGAATCGCCACGGGACGAGTGCGTCGATTCCCTCACGGTAGGACTTGTCTGCCGGTTTGTGGAAGGGTGCCATACCAGCGAGAGCGATGATTTCATCGAGGGCTTCCGTTGGGAGCGAATCGTCGGCTGGCCACGGCGCATTGGCGGCGGCGATGACTTTCAGGGTGCGGCGCGTGCGGATGGCTTCGGGTGTCTCCATGATCGAGTGCAGGAGAGTAGCATAGAAAAAGCCGCACACCTTGTGGTGTCCGGCTTTCCTCGAATCGGGTTTTGCCCTACGCGTAGAGGTCCATGACCGGCGCGCCCTTGTGGGCCACGGTGAATGGGCGTTGCGTCGGGCTGTAGAGGACTTGATCGATGGGAAGTCCGAGGCCGTGGGCGATGGTGGCGTTGAAGTCGGGAACGGTGATCTTGTTTTCGATGACTTCTTCCGCGCCTTCACTCGTTTTTCCGTAGGCGATTCCACCCTTGATGCCGCCGCCGGCGAGGACGCTGGAGAAGGCTTTCGGGTAGTGGTCGCGACCGGCGTTCTGGTTGATCCGCGGGGTGCGGCCGAATTCGGTGGTGAGGACGATCATCGTATCCTGAAGCTTGCCAACACGCTCAAGGTCATCGAGAAGGGCCGCCATGGCCTGGTCGAGGACCTCGCAACGCGTGGGCGCGTTTTCGAAGATGCTGTTGTGCATGTCCCAACCGCCGTAGGTGACTTCGACGGCGCGGACGTTGTGCTCGACGAGCCGGCGGGCAAGGAGGCAGCCTTGTCCGAACGGGTTGTCGCCGTACATCTCGCGGGTTTCCTGCGACTCGCCTTCGAGCTTGAAGACGTTGAGGTCGGAGGAATTCATAATGCGGACGGCGTCGTCGTACATTTGCGTGTAGGCGCGGACTTTCTCGACGTCATAGCGAGCGACAAATTCCTTGTCGAAGGTGTTCGCGAGGTTCAGGCGGGTCTCGAACTCGTCTTCGCTCATTTGGCGGCGAACGGAATTTTTCAAACCACCTTCCGGATCGCCGATGGCGAGAGGTTGGAAGTCGGGTCCGAAGAAACCAGCACCGCCGAAGATGCGGCTGTTTCCGCCGACAAAGACGGATCCGGGAAGATTGTTGTTGAGTTTACCGCGGTATTTCAGCATCCAGGCGCCGATGCCGGGGTGGCGGATCGTCGCCCGCTCCTGGTAGGCGGTGTGCATGAAGTAGTTCGCCTGCTGGTGGGCGCCCGTGGTGGAATTCAGTGAGCGGACGATGGCGAGTTTGTCGGCGCGTTGCGCGAGGCGTGGGAGGTAACCGCCGACCTGGATGCCGTCGACATTCGTGTCGATGGCCGTCGAGTTGCCCTGGTTCTCATGCTTCGGTTTTGGATCGAAGGTGTCGATGTGGGTCATGCCTCCGCCCATGTAGAGATAAATGACATGATTGGCGGGCTTCTCCTTGAGCGGGAGGTTCAGGCCGGGACCGGTGGCAGCCGTGGCCCGCGAAAGGGATCCCATGGCGCCGACACCCAGAAAAGTCTTGGCCGTGGCCGACATGAACCGGCGTCGTGATTGCTCGTCGAATTTAGCGAGGTTATTCATCGTTTTGGAGTCTTGTTGGATTGCTGGAGCAGAGATGGTTTACTGAACAAACATGAATTGTCGGGTGTTGAGCAGGGCCCAGACGATGCCTTCGTAGGCGCGGTCGCCGGACTTCTCGATTTCGGCGAGGCAGGCTTTCACTTCGTCGGGACGAGGCTCGCGGGTGAGCATCGCCTGGAAGATCATGTTTATTTTTCCATTCTCGTCTCCCGCGGCGTGGAGTCGGCTCCCGAAGACGGCGAATGGATTGATGAGGGCTTCGACTATCGGGCCGTTCAAGAGGTTGAGCGCCTGCGGGATGGAGGCTGCGGCGGAAGAGTTCTCGATCAACTCACGGTCGGACTGGCCGAATTCGCGGAGGAAGTGACCGGGGCGGGCCGGTGATTCCAATTCCGCGGCGCGGGCCATCTTGCTCACGAGATTCTTGTACTGACCGTATTTCATCTTTTGCTGCTGTTCCCAGCGACGACGTTCGTTTTTGTCGAGCCCGGGAGGTGGAGAGGGAAATTTCGGCTTCGGAAGTTCAGTGAAGACGATGGGCTGGTCGTTCATCATCGACATTGTCGCACCGGCGTCGGTGTTGTTGGTCAATTTCCTCTCCTTCATGCCAGCGGCGGCGAGGACGTTCTTTTCCTTTCCGTCTTTCGGAAGTTTCGTGAATGCCTCGGCTTGAATCTCCCTTTCAGCGCTCCGGCTTGCGGACGAGATTTCGCGGCGGAGGGAGGCGATCTTGTCTTTCTGTCCCTTTTCGACGGCGACAGCGAGTTGCTTCCGGAGCCTTTCCGCACGCTCCTGGGCCTCCTGATATTGTGGGGCCCACTTCTTCATGTTTGCATAGAACTCCTTCGGGGTTGGCTCCTCAAGGCTTTCAAACATCAACTTCGCCTTTTGAATGCTCGCGAGTTGGCTCTTCAAACGCGGGCGGTAGCTGTCGGCGCCGGGGATGGCCAGGGCCACGACGGAATCCCAGATTTGCTCGGCGCTCATGCGCCGGAGGAGGGGGCCCTGGAAGTAATACTCCTCACCAAGGGCGATTTCGTCGCGGCAGGCTTCACGCTGATAGGTCTTCGTCGAGTAAAGAACCTTGAGGAAGGCCTTCATGTCGTAGTCGACCTCGACCATGAGCTTCTCGATGTGCTCGAGGAGCGGTTCGTTGCTGATCCGCATGTGGGCCGTGATCTGGTCGATGGGCTCGAAGATGCCCATCCCATAAACGTGTTTCCAAAGGCGGTTGGAAACGACGCGGGTGAAGGTCGGATTTTCGGGCGACGTCATCCAATCGGCATAAGCCTCCGCAAGGCTGTCGATGTTTTCCATGTCGATCGCGTCCCCGAACATCGTGACGGCACCGACCTTCTCATGAGGCTCAGCATCCGCATACTGATAGTCGTGGGGAAGTTTGAGCATCTTCTCTTTCTCGTCTGCTTGAATGTAACGGAGCGGTTGGAACAGGCGTTGACCGACGCGACGCACGGTGGCGAGTTCCTTGTCCTTTTTCTCGGTGGCGGCGATGCCCTTTTCCACGCGGCGCTTGAATTCCGCTTTCGTCATGCCGTGCTTGGCGATGATCTTGTCGTATTTGCCGGACTCCATGGTCTGCTCCAGCCGCTGCTTGTTCATCACCGGAATGTTCTTCCCGGCCGCCTTTTCAAAGGCTTCCTTCTTCTCCTGATTCAGCATGTTGTTCGCTTCGCGAAGGTTTTCGGAGCTGTAATTCCGCGTGTCCATGCCGTAGGTGAAGGCGGCCATTTTGTAGTAATCCATCTGCGTCCAGTCATCGAAAGGGTGGTCGTGGCACTGCGCGCACTCGAGGCGGACGCCGAGGAAAGTGCGGACGGTATTCGACATGTTGTCGAGTGGCATCCCGCGGTCGCGCATGTAGTAGCCGATGGCACCGTTTTCCCAGGCCCTGCCCTTCGCGGAGACCATCTCACCGACCATCTGGTCGTAGGGCTTGTTGTCGCGAAGCGATTCCTTCAGCCAAAGCTGGTAGGCGGTCGAGGCAACCCCGTCCTTTTGCAGGAGACGAAGGACATCGGCCCAGTAGTTGTACATCCGGCTCGTGTAGGCGTCGGAGGCGAGGAGCTTGTCGATCAGGATCTCGCGATTGCTCGAAGAAAGGTCAGCGTGGAAGTCCTCGGCTTCTTCAATCGTCGGAACGCGACCGGCAATGTCGAGGTAGATGCGGCGGAGAAACGTGGCGTCGTCGGCGAGTGGATTCGGCTGGATTTCCTTCTCGGCCAATTTCGCCTCAACGAGCGCATCGATCTTCCTGGCGTGCTTCTGCCAGTCGACGGCTTGGGTTTGGCTCTCCTTGCGTAGATTCTTCCTGTTCTTCTCTTGTTCGTTCGCGGTCTTGGCGGGCGTCGGCTTCGAGGCGGCGAGGTTTCCAGGTTTGGCGAGGGCGATGATCGAGGTGCCGGCGATAACCACTGCGAGCCCGAAGGGCAAAAGGAGCTTTTTCATAAGGTGAGTTTTTCGTGGGGCCCTCAGCGACAAGGACTGTTAATAATATGGCCTGAATCAGCTGGGTATGACGGAAAAAATGCGGGGGTGGGGAGAAGCTGGTGCAGCTTCCAGCGGCACGCGGGCTCCGTTAATACGTCTCCGCGAGAATCTGGCGGATGGCTCGGCGTTCGGAGGCCGGGAGGTAGCGAAAATCGGGAGGGGCGTGGTCCGAGACGGCCATTGAGATTTTCC
>JBCDLR010000016.1:0-22506 GCA_038745205.1 Verrucomicrobiota bacterium | reverse complement strand
GAATTCGGCGGCCACGGATTCCCTGTCGAGGGCCACCTCTGGAGCAATAAAACCCGCAACTGGGGATACGGCGGCATTCCCAAGGACAAGGCCGAGTGGCTCGAGCGCTACCGTACCTCCATCGAAATGCTCGCCGAACTGAAAAAGCAGGGCATCGCCGGCGGCATTTACACGCAGACGACCGACGTCGAAGGCGAAATCAACGGGCTCATCACCTATGACCGGAAAGTGCAGAAAATCGCCCCGGCGGAACTGAGGGAGATCGCCCGCCCGCTCTTCGAATAGAGGTCGAATCACCGCGCCTCTCCGTTCCCCCCTCTTTCCGTGACTTCCTGATTGTCAAGGGCCTTGAACTTTGCGCTTTATGGCAACGGGAACCTAGGCCAACTTAGGGTGTGGATCAGGAGGCTCCTGCATGGAGGACTAGGAAACCATGACGCCGAGAGAAAGAAAAACCCCGTTGATCGCCGCCTTGGTGGGTGTGCTCCTGCTGGTCGGTGTGGGCCTTTGGCTTCAAGAGAATCGGGCCACGCGTCCTCTTGCTGCCGACAAGGAACCAGCCAGGGAATCAACGGACTCGGAAGGCTCCCGCTCCCCCAACGCACCATCCGCAGTCGGCCCGGTATTACCTGAGCTTCGTAATCCGGACCATGATCACGAAATTGTCAGGGGTCCTAACAACACCCTTTTGTTTGCAGCTCCCCGGGAAGTGGAGCGAACCGTGCTCGCCGGAAAGCACTTCCCGGAATCGATTCTGACCGTCGGCGAAGAGAACCAGCCGGGACCGCTCTCCGCAAATCAACACACGATCTCTGCCATCGACGCGAAATACGACGAACAAGCCATTCTCCGGCTAATCAATTCCAACGCCGACCGGTTCACGCTGCCTCTCGGTAATGACGAGACGGTTGACGTGGAAATTGAACAGGCCCTCTCACGGGACCGGGGCACCTTCACGATCGCGGGCAAAGTCGTGGATGAACCCTCCAGCGATGTCCTCTTCGTTTTTCACGACGGGACGGTGTTCGGCACCGTTGCGTTCCACGACAGGGACATGCACTTCGAGTACGCAGCCGCGGGAGATGGTGATATCGCGATCCGCCAGCTCGATCCCCGTTCCTTCGATGCCCGCTGCGGACAGCCCGGCCCGAAGGTTCCTCCCATTATGAGCGTCGGAGCAGAGTCGGAGGAAAAAGACCCCGGCATGGCCCCGGTTGACCCGCCGCCTCCGGCTTCCGCCGGTGAAACGCAGGATCCCGGAAGCATCGTCATCGATCAAGTCGTCGGCTACGGCATCGAAGCCCGTCAATGGGAGGGAGGCACCTCCAGCATGGAGGCCAGGATCATTGCCTCGGTGGATCGGACCAATCTCGCCTTCAGTAACAGCATGGCTGGTAGTGTCACGCTTGTCCTTCTTGGGACGGTCGAAGACCCGGACTATGACTTTCCCGGCGACGTCCCCGACTCGATGGGCAGCACCGACGAGTTGGGAGACCTCGACGATCGTTCCGACGGCAGTCTAGACACCGTCACGGACCTGATGATTCTACTGGGAGCGGACTGTGCTGCCTTCATTGTCAGGGACGTCGACGGCTACGCGGGAGTCGCCTACCGACCCGGCGAGTCAATGATTGTCGCCCGGACCTACATGACATCCACCCGGTTCACTTTTGTCCATGAACTAGGCCACAACATCGGCTGCCGCCATGCCTGGGGTGACACCAGCGGCAGCACGACACTGCACAACTACGGCTGGCGCTTTGATCCTCCCATCGGAGGAAGGGTGCGGACGGTGATGGCCTATGACTGGGACTGGTCGCGCATCCCGTATTTTTCGAATCCTGACGTCTCCTACAATGGAGCGCCCACCGGTGTCCCCAACGGCCACGATGCCCGCACCAATGCGTCCGCGGATCCACGGGCGGTCTCGGGTGGATTGAGCGGGAGCTATGGCAACGGCTACAACGGATCACATCCCGGCCTTGGCGCCCGCAATGCCCACTACATCGTCGCGCAGGCGCCGTTCATGGCGGATAACCGGATCCGCCCGAATCCCTCCATCATCGAAATTCTGCACCCGTCCACCACCCCTCTCGCGGATTCACTCTCGACGGTCCTCACCTACAACGTTCCCGGTGTTGGCAGTCAGCTCAGCAAGACGTTTACCATACGCAACAAGGGAACAGGCGGCTTGAGCAACATCGCGGTCAACGTCATCGGGGCGGACAGCGACGACTTCACCGTGACCCCGCCAGGCACGACCACATTGGCCCCGAACGCATCAACCACGTTTACCGTGACCTTCGCGGCGCCGGCACCCAACGACAGGACGACCACCCTTCGCGTGACCAGCGACGATACCCTCAACCCTGATTTCGCCGTGACCCTGACCGGTGGCATTCGGACGGCCTTCTACATCGAGTCTTTCGAAGCCTTCAACCCCCCTGCATTCTTTGGGCTTTGGGCACCGAGTCCCGCCGGCCATTGGAAACGAGACGCTTACGGAACGCCTGACTCAAACACAGGGCCGTCCACTGGAGCGACCGGTATCTGGTATGCCTTCACGGAGGCAACGGGCAATGCCTTCGAAACGGGAACGCTTGAGGGAGGATTCAATCTGGCTGGGCGGTCCCGGGTATGGCTCGACTTTGCTTACCACATGTACGGCAGCAGCACGGGCACGCTCTCCGTGGATGTGTTTGATGGATCCTGGACCACTCTTTGGTCCCTCTCGGGCGAACAGCAGACCGACAACACGGACCCGTGGCGCCGGGCTACCGTCAACCTCGACGCCTTCGCCGGACAGAGCAACGTGCGGCTTCGATTCCGCAGCAACATCGGCGGTGGTTCCAACAGCGACATGGCCATCGACGACATCCAACTCATCGGCGCTCCGGAATACCACTCGCTGGCATACGCCGCGGGAAGCGGAGGCAGCATCACCGGGGAATCGATGCAATTCCTCTATCCAGGGCACAGCGGATCGCCGGTCGAAGCCCAGCCTGATCCTGCCCACGCCTTCGACATGTGGAGCGACGGTTCGGCGCAAAACCCGCGGACCGACACCGGGGTTTTCGCAAGTGTTTCCGTCGAAGCTCAGTTTTTTCCGACCTACACAACTTTCTCCGCCTGGGCGGGAGAGAATTCCCTCGTTGGCGATGATGCGCTTCCAGAGTCGAATCCCGGAAACGACGGGATCGTCAACGTGCAGAAATACGCCTTCAACATGACCGAACCGATGACCGGTCCCCGCTACCTTGAGCCAACGACCGGCACCTCGGGACTTCCCCGAATCTGGCTTCCACCCGGCGAAAACTCACGTCTCACCGTCGAGTTCCTGCGCCGTAAATCCGTGCCGAATCTTCGCTACATCGTTCAGTTCGCAGGGACGACGGACTTGGTCAATCCCCCGAGCAACTGGTCGCAATCCGGAATTGAGGACTCCACCACGCCCATCGGCACCGACTGGGAGCGCGTGACCTTCACCGACGACGTTTCCCGCGAAAACGGGAAAATCCGCTGGGCGCGCGTCCTCGTCGAACTGAGCAGCGACCTGTAGACCAGTCCGACCCGGCGATGCCTTCCTGAGCCGGGTTCATGCCTTCCGGGCGTGGCCACGGAGCCCGAGAAGTCGTATAGTTATTGAGAAAGCGGGGTCCGTGGTCATTAGACCGCGACCCGAACCGGAAATCCCAGAAACCTTGAATAAAGTCGCCGCCACTTTCATGCTCTTCGCCCTTCCGATCCTTGCGAACTCGGCCTCCAAGGACGTTCTCGCGAAGATGGACAACTTCCTCGACCGTCACTGTTTTGACTGTCACGACGGCTCGGTGAAGGAGGGGGGACTGGACCTCACCAGCCTCGAATTCAAACCTTGGAATTCGGACAATTTCAAGCGGTGGCAAAAGGTCTTCCAGCGTGCGCATGACGGCGAGATGCCCCCCAAGGAGAAAGACCGGCCGGAGAGCGAAGAACTGGAAAGCTTTCTCAAGACTCTCAAGGCGCCGCTCGTTTGGACCGACGAAGCGAAAATCAAGAAGCAAGGACGCTCCCGCGGCCGGCGACTGACCCGCATCGAGTACGAGAATACGATGCACGATCTTCTCGGCATCGACATCCCCCTTGTTGAGTTCCTTCCCGCCGACGATGCCGGGCACAGTTTCGAAACGGTCGCGGAGAACCAGCAACTCAGCCACTTCCACCTCGACAAGTATCTTGCCGCCGCCGATGCAGCTCTTGAAGAGGCCATTCTTCGCGTGACCAAAGGGGACCGGAATTACCAGCGGTGGTTCAGTCCGAAGGAACTGACCGGTCGGGGAGGCGGCGGAAACTACCGCGGCCCAGAAGCGCGCGGAGACGAGGCCATTTGCTGGCCGCTGAGCACCCAGTTCTACGGTCGCATGCCCTCCACCCGTGTTCCGGAATCGGGCTGGTATCGGATCACCATCAAGGGACTTCGCGGGATCAATCCCGGTTCGGACGGCGCCGTCTGGGGAACCATTCGCACGGGTTATGGATACGCGAGTGATCCGGTCTTGTTTTACGTCGCGAGCCTCGAAGGTGTGGAGAAGCCCCGCGACCACGTTTACGAGGCGTGGATCCGGGAAGACCATCTTGTCGAAATCAAACCTCACGAAGGCGACCAAAAATTCGCACCCTCCGGGGCACGCGGTGGAAACGTCTCCTTCCGAGGCCGGGACCTGGAGTCAGACGGGTACTCCGGTCTCGCCTTCAAGGGAATCCATCTCGAACGCATCCATCCCAACGCGCCGCGCGAGCAGGTTCAGAAAAACCTGGTCCCGGGCATCAAATTCAATGACGGCAAGCCCGTGATTGATAAGCCCGTCGCCGAGATCAACCGCCTCGTCCACTCCTTTGCAAGCCGCGCCTTCCGACGTCCGGTCAAATCCGATCACGTCTTCTCCTACCAGCAGCTGGCGCAAAAAAAGTTCAAGCAAACCAGGAATTTCCAAGCCGCGGTCAAGGAAGGCTATCGCGCCATTCTCTGTTCTCCTCGCTTCCTCACATTCATCGAGAAACCCGGAAAACTGGACGACTACGCCATCGCCTCGCGCTTGAGCTACGCGTTTTGGGGGAGCATGCCGGACTGGCAACTGAGGAATTTGGCCGCCGAGGGAGAGATTTCGAAACCAGCTACCCTCAAGGCCCAAATGGATCGCCTTCTCGCCGATCCGAGATCGGAAAGGTTCATCAGTAATTTCACCGACCAATGGCTGAATTTGAAGGAGATCGATTTTACCCAACCCGACCGGCGGCGATTTCGTGAATTTGATCCCGTCGTGCAGGATTCCATGGTCCAGGAAACACGAGGATTCATCCGTGAACTCATCGACGAAGACCTCTCCGTTGTGAACTTCGTCCGATCCGATTTCTCAATGCTCAACACCCGGCTCCAGTTCATCTACAATCTGGACCAGGCAAAACTCGTTCCCGGCAAGGGACTGCAACGGGTCAGCCTCAAGGGCACCAATCGCGGCGGACTCGTCACGCATGGCTCCGTCTTGAAGGTCACCGCGGACGGATCCGTCACGTCGCCCATCCTGCGCGGTGTCTGGGTCAATGAGCGCATTCTCGGACTCACTACTCCACCACCGCCGCCGAACGTTCCGGCTGTCGAACCCGACATCCGCGGCGCGGTCAGCATTCGTGACCAGCTCGACAAGCACCGCAACACAAGGTCCTGCGCGGCGTGCCATGAGAAAATCGATCCCCCCGGATTTGCCCTCGAGAATTATGACCCCATCGGACAATGGCGTGGAGCCTACGGCACCTCCAACAAGTCCGCGAAGGTCGATCCCAGCGGTATCACGCCGGACGGCCAGACGTTTGCCGGTATCGGCGAGTGGAAGAACATCTACGCAGGCAAACCCGACATGCTCGCCCGGGCCTTCGCGAAGCAATTCCTGACCTACTCCACCGGAGCCAAGACGCATTTCAGCGACAAAGAAACCATTGATGCCATCGTTGCCGCCGCAAAAAGTGAGAATTACGGCGTGCGCACCATTATTCAGCAATCCATCTTGAGCGAGATTTTTCGCACCAAGTAAGCCAGGGAACGACCAATGAATACCGCCTATATTTCAACAAAGAATCACCTTTCCCGTCGCACCGTCCTTCGTGGTGCGGGCGTCGCTCTCGGCTTGCCATTGCTCGATGCGATGACGCCTGCCTTCGGTTCGGACGCCCCGGAAAGGAACAAGCGCTTCGTCGGCGTCAGTCTCTCCCTCGGCCTTCACAATCCGAATCTTGTTCCTGAAACCGCCGGAAAGGACTACAAACCATCGCCCTACCTGCGTTCGCTGCAGGACATTCGCGACAAGTTCACGGTCGTTTCCGGGGCGTCCCATCCAGGTGTTACCGGCGGCCACACCGCCGAAGGGAGCATCTTCACCGCCTGCCCGAATTCCCGCGGATCCACCTCACGCAACACGATTTCCATCGACCAACTCTTCGCCAAGCACCTTGGCCACGAGACACGCTTCCCTTCGATCGTCCTCAACACCGGCAACGAGAAGAGCCCGTCTTACACCGAGAATGGCGCGATGATCCCCGCCGAAGAAGATCCTCGCCGCCTCTTCAAGAAACTCTTCATCGACGACTCCACGGCCGACAAGAAGCGGCAGGCCGAGCTTCTCCGAGGCGGAAAGAGCATCATGGACATCGTCGGCGCGGAAGCCAAGGCGCTCACCCGCGAAGTCGGGCCGGGCGACCGCGACAAGCTCGACGCCTGGTACACCAGCGTGCGCGAACTCGAGGGACGCCTTGAAGCGCGGAAAGACTGGGTGGAGAAACCGAAACCAAAGATCAGCCAGAAGGAACTCGTCCCCCCCGATCCCAACAATGCCGCGGACATCAAGCGGGTCATGCTCGACCTCATTTTCCTCGCGCTGCAGACCGATTCCACACGTTTCGTTACCCTCCACTGCACACACAACACGGTCAACGCGCTCGAGGGTGTCGATGAAAGCTATCACGGCCTCAGCCACCATGGCCGCGACGAGGAAAAACTTGAGCAACTCGCCCTCGTTGAACAGGCCATGATCAATTCCTGGGGCAATTTCCTCCGCGAACTCAAGGCAGTGGACATGGGCGGACACACACTGCTCGACGACACGATGGTCATCCTCACGTCGAACCTCGGCAACGCGTCCTCACACGACAACAGGAACATGCCCTGCCTCTTCGCCGGCGGCGGCTTTGAGCACGGCCAGCACCTCGCCTTCGACCAGAAGAACAACTACCCGCTGCCAAACCTCTATCTCAGCATGATCCACAACGCGGGCCTCCCCTTCGAATCCTTTGCCACAAGCAGCAAGGAGATGGAAGGGGTGACGGTTCGGGCGTAGTGTCCGTTTGAGTCCGCAAGGTGAAATTGAGCCTTTGAGCCCGGGCAGACCTGACTAGTGTGCCCTGCTCATGCCTGAGAAATCGCTGACCCACATTTCCCTCCCCGACGGCGGCCAATTCCCCACCCTGGGCCTTGGCACCTGGAAAATCCCGAACGAATCGGCGCCGACGGTCATCGAAGAAGCCGTTGGAATGGGTTACCGCCACTTCGACTGCGCGTGCGACTACGGGAACGAAGCCGAGGTCGGGCAAGGCCTCGCCGCCGCATTCTCCAACGGCCTTTGCGCGCGCGACGATCTCTGGATCACTTCGAAACTCTGGAACACCTACCACGAAGCGAAGCACGTTCGCGCCGCCTGCGAACGGTCCCTGAACGATCTCCAGCTCGACGAACTCGACCTCTACCTCGTTCATTTCCCCATCGCGCTCGCTTTCGTTCCGTTCGAGGAACGTTACCCGCCCGGATGGTTCCTTGATCCCGATGCCAGCGAGCCATCGATGAGCCCCATTGCCGTACCCTACGCGGAGACATGGGCCGCGATGGAAGAACTAAAGAAGGCCGGACTCGTGAAGCGCATCGGCGTCTGCAACCTGAACATCTCGCTGCTTCGCGATTTGCTCAGCTACTGCTCGATTCGACCAGCGGTGCATCAGGTGGAATTGCACCCTCTTCTCAACCAACAACGCCTCCTTCGTTTTTGCTCCGCCGAGCAAATCGCCGTCACCGCCTTCTCCCCGCTCGGCGCCGATTCCTACATCCCTCTCGGCATGGCCGGGGAACACGAGCGCCTTCTCGATCACCCAACAATCACGAGTACTGCAGGGACTCACGGCCGCACCCCAGCACAGGTGCTCCTTCGGTGGGCCGTCCAGCGGGGAACGGTTCCTATCCCGAAGTCCCAGGCGCCCGCACGACTCGCCGAGAACCTCGCAATCCACGACTTTGCTCTCTCCGAAAACGAGATGGCCGCCATCGACGGCCTCGACAGGCACCGTCGTTTCAACGATCCGGGGGAATTCGGCGAAAAGGCCTTCAACACCTTTTATCCCATCTTCGACTAAGCAAACCCGGACTAGGACACGCGAACAGCCGCCCTTGGCCAACGGCGAAACTACCCCCCGAACCTCCCATCGATTCGGATTTGCCTTAGAATCGAGTGTGCGCGGGTTTTTGACTCCACGGGGGCATTCTCGTCGGCAACGATTTTCTCGAGCATCTCGACCGCGGGTGAACCGATCTCAAGCAGTCTCCGGCTCGCTTTCTCCCTCGCAGGAAAGCTCTCCGAGTTGAGATCCTTGACCCAGCGTTCCAACTCCTCGCCCGCGACTTCGGCGGGCTTCTTCTTCCCGGACGACAGCACCACGAGTTCCCCCAGCATTTCCGTTTCAAAGGAACCGATCACTTGCTCACCGGGAATGCGGTAGTCGAACACGATCTTCTTCCCGTCGCGACTCCACTCGGCCATGGTGAAGTTTCCGTCACTGAGCCTGGTGACATTCCCCGTGCGGAGGTCGGCGAGATTCAGGCCAATCACGTCGTGCCTTCCGTATCCACCGTAGCAGAGATACCTCGAATTGGGCGACCAGCCTCCGAGGAATCCGCGCCCGGCTTCGATGGGAAGCGATGTCAGCGTCTCCCCGGACTCACTGTCCGCCACGAGGACCTGGTTGTCCTTCCGATAAGCGACGGTTGCCCCGTCCTGTGATACCGAGGGGTAATACCATGTCATCGGAAACAGGCTCACCGGCTCCGCCTTGTCCTCGATGGATATCTTCATGAAGTGGCTTTCGTCACGGGAGTGAAAGTAAACAGTCTTTCCGTCATCGCCCCAGGATGGGAACCCGCCTCGCACCAGTTTCCTCAGGTTCTTCCCGTCAGGATCAACCAGCCAGATTTCCTCACCCGCACCGTAGGTACCGCCCACGAAAGCAATCGGGCCCCCGGGCGTTGACGACCAGGCGGGGTCTTTTCCAAAATCGGTCAGAACCCGAACCTCCCCAGACGCCAGGTTCAGGACATGAATCCCGCTCTTTTGCTCCTCATTCGTTCCGGCCGCCGTCCCTCCAAAGGCAACTTCCTTCCCATCGAAGGACCAGCTCCCTTTCCATCCCAACCCAATCGGCGCGGCATCCAGCTTCTCCATTCCAGCATCTCCAAATCCTCTCGGGATCAATTCGAATCCCACGGCTCCGGCTCCTTGGGAATGCGCGGCGAAAACCAGCCACCAAACCACCCGCCAATTCCTCATCAACACCAACGCACGAATCACACTCATGATCCGAGGCTAGAAAACCGAGCAATCCACCGTCAAGAAAATTCAGCCTGGTAGGGCACTTTGAGGCAATTTTTCCGGATTTGTCTGCCCCGCAGTGAGGAATCGGCATTATGGCTCATTCAATCGCATGTCCCCGAAAAACACCCGCCGCCGTTTTCTTCAGAACTCCGCTGTTCTTGCTGCCCCAACGATCATCCCTTCCGGTCTCGTTCGCGCCGCAGGAAATGCCGCCCCTTCCAATCGTCTTTCCATCGGCATTGTCGGACTCGGCGGGATGGGTTCCGGGCACTTGAAGGGCTTTCTGAACAAGGACGATTGCCGGGTCGTCGCTGTTTGTGACGTGCATGACGCCCACAACCAGAATGGGCGCCGCAAACCAATGGACAAAGGTCGTTTACCGGCCAAGGCAGCCGTCGAAACGCACTACGGCTCGGCCGCGGATTCCGGAAAATTCAGGGGTTGCGATGCCTACACCGACTACCGCGAGCTATGCTCACGAAAAGACATCGACGGCGTCGTCGTGGCCACACCCGACCATTGGCACGCGCTCATCGCCCTCGAAGCGCTTGGCAACGGAAAGGATGTGTATTGCGAAAAACCCATTGTCCATCTCTTCGCCGAAGGCCAGGTCCTTTATAAGACCGTCGCCGAGCAAAAGGCGATTTTCCAGGTCGGCTCCCAGCAGCGCTCTGATCTCCGGTTCCGGCGCGCGGCGGAAATCGTGCGCAACGGCATCCTCGGCAAAATTCAAAGGGTCGAAATCGGTCTTCCCGGCGGAAAGACCAAACCGGAAGGTGACTCCAGCCTCACGAAAGTTCCGGAAGGCCTCGACTATGATTTCTGGTGCGGACCATCGAAGGCTCTTCCCTTCAACGGTGCCCGTCATCATTGGTCATGGCGTTGGAATACGAACTTCGGGGCCGGCCAGCTCATGGACTGGATCGGCCACCACAATGACATCAACAACTGGGCGCTCGACCTCGACAAAGAGGGCGGGCCACTGACCGTGGAAGCCGTCGGGTGGAAAATGCCGGACTTTGACCTCTACGACACCCCCATCGACTACGAGGTCAAATGCACCTACAAGGGCGGCATCAAAACTTCGATTTCCAACCGGTATCCCAACGGCATCAAGTGGATTGGCGAAAACGGTTGGGTCTTCGTTTCACGCGGAAAACTCGAGGCGTCCAACAAGGAGTGGATCATCGAGAAGTTCGACCGCGGCCCGATCAAGCTCTACGAGTCGAAGGACCACAAGTCGAACTGGCTCGACGGCATTCGCACGCGAACGGAGTGCATCGCGCCCGCCCGCGTCGGTCATCGCTCCATCACTCCGGGTCACATCGGTTGGGTTTCCTACCGCACTGGCCGCAAGCTCAAGTGGGACGATGCCACCGAGAGCATTGTGAACGACGACACGGCCGATAAAATGTTGAAGGCAGTCGACTACCGCGGCGATTGGAACCTCGCTTAATGAAACGGGACTACGATTACTGCGTCGCCTTCCGGTCCAAACTCCATCGTCCCGCACCTTTCCAAAGGATAAAGACAGCTCCGACGAGTAACAGCGCCGGCACCGCAGTGCCGGGATCGTTTTCCTCGCCATTGGGCCAAGGCAGTCCTTTGCCGGCGATAATGAGATGGGTCGCGGTCGCGGCCGCCATCGCGCCGCTTAGCAGCAGCGCCCCCACACGGGAGAAAGCCCCGGTTAGCAAGGATACGGCGCCAAGAATTTCCAAGACAGGCGCCACCCTCGCCGTCAACGCCGGCAACGGAAGCCCTGCCGCTTCAAGCAGGGGTTGCATCGCTGCTTCAGGAGACACGAGGTGATTGACACCAATGATGAGAATCGGAAGCGCGACGATAACGCGGACGACCGCCGGAACAATGGAGTTGGATGTGTTCTGAATCGCTTTCATGGTGAGTAGATTGGTTACCGTTGTTGGACTCCGGGAGTGTCAGGTTATTCCCCGGCCCTATCACTTTTCTCCACGCCGCACGTCGCCGTTTCATTCAATTCGTGCAACCGCAGGAATATCTTCCCGAGATCTTCCTCCATCAGGTTTCCAGTAGATTCATAACACTGGTAACCGGGAACAATGCCTTCGGAGATCCACGCCCAACGGTGCCCAAGGTTGGTCATGTCAGGAAAAGACCTCGATCTTAACAGATCGCCGGGCTTCCTGAAAAACATGAAAGCATAAAAGACACCATTCGTCTTCCGCTCGCAGAGTCCCTTGTCCTTGTAGAGCATCGTCGCCCCCACGGAAAGGAGGCGGGAAAAGGATCGTGACATGGATTCAAACCGAGGCTGCACCATGCTCTCCTGCTCGTGACGCAGCAACCGCAGGTTGGCTGCCCAGACGTCGGCCTCCATGGCGGAAAACACCTCAAGAACGGGGGCAAGCTCACCGCTGCTTTCCGCCGCCTCCTGCAGTCCTTCCGCGCCCTTGAGCAACAAGCACAGATGCGCCCAGGCGATGTCTTCAAAGATGGCGTTGTTCGTCCGCCGGAGGACATCGATATCGCGGAGCGGAATTCCTGCCCAAGACCGCCCGTCGGCATCAGCAAGCATTCGACCGGACGAGTCCGTGGCCGTGGCAAGGAGATTCAATCCGTCCCGCACGTGAAAAGATGCCAACGCCGCCATCCCCGCCCATTTGAACCACTCGGGTCTTCGCAGATAGATCCCTGCATAAAGAGCGGAAATTTCGAGATTTCGATGAAAGACACACGGTTGTTCCGTGAGAAGACTTTCCGTGAATGCCTTCCATTCCCGGGCGGTCCGGACATCCCGGGCCTGTTCTTCGATGCGATCCCAGCGGAGACCCGTTTCGCCGATAAACTCGTTCATCGAGGAGATGAGACTTCAGCACGGGGAGCAATTCCCCGTCAAGACGTCGTCAACCTGTCCCGGAAACTCGAGATCACTCACTGTCCCTCCATCCTGGCCACCAGCTTCGTGTAACCAACGGTTCGTTGATAAGTGTTTTCGCCTTCGACATGTTCAACGGCTTCAAGGACATCGATTCTCTCCACAAGTTCGCTCAACTTGCTCAGCAATGTCCGGATCACGAGCCGTGCATGGGCCGCGCCAAGGCATAAGTGCGCTCCGCTCCCGTAGGCCAAGTGTGGATTCGGCTTGCGGTCGAGCCGCAATTCCCCGGGTGATTCGAAAACCGTTTCGTCGAAGTTCGCCGACGCCCAACCCAGAGAGACGCGCCCCTGTGGTTTCACCTTCACCCCGTGGACATCAGTCTCCACCGGGCAAACCCGACCAATATGTGTGAGCGGCGAGAGGAAGCGCACGAATTCCTCCATCGCCGTATTCACCAGCTTGGGCGTCTCGCGCAGTTGCGCCAATACTTCCGGATGCTGCGCGACGTGCGCAACCACGAGGCAAACCGTGTTGATGATGGTATCCCTCCCACCCGCGAAGGCCAAGTTCGCAAACCCTCGCATCTCGTCCCTCGTCAACTTCCGCCCCTGGTATTCCATCGAGTGCATCGCGCTGAAGAAGTCCTCGCCGGGAGAGCCTTCCGTCCTTTCGATGGCACGATCGATGTAATCCGCGAGGACATCGCCTCCCCCACCTTCCGCTTCTTCATCACGGAAGACGTGAACCCCCCAACGAATCCATTCCTCCGCCTCTGTTTCCGGAACATTGAGCAGGTAAGTCAGTGCGCGTGACTGCAGGGGAAGGGCGAAATCATATACCATCTCCGTCTCGTCTTCTTCCAGGGCGCCCTTGAGCAACTCCTCGATGAGACTTCCCATCTTCTCTATCACCTCCGGTCTTGCGGGCCGCCGGAAAAAGGGAAGAACGAGTTTCCGGTATTCCGAATGCTCCGGTGGATCAACTTCGATCGGCAGTTGCCGCACCGAACGCACGTCTTCTTCCGAAGGGATAGGCACGCGAAAAGGAGCATCCGAACTGAAGGTCTCCCAGTCCTTCGCCGCCGCCTTCACGTCGGCATGGCGCAAGAACATCGGCACCTTCTCGCCCTGAAACTCACACTCGAGCACGCCGTCCTCGGAACGCGCTTTCTTGAAAGGATCGTGGGGACAGGAATTCATCGCTCGGACGCCGAGATTAGACGAATTATGGCGCAAGTCGACCGTGAGATTGCCCGGTAATATCACCGTTTACGTCAATTCCGAAAATGAGGTCCACGAACTCCCCACTCAAGCGCCGCCAGTTCCTGAAAGCTGGTGGCATCTCCATTGCCCTGCCGATGCTGGAATCGATGCCGCTGGCGGCGGCGCAGAATCCTGAGGGGAACGCC
This sequence comes from Verrucomicrobiota bacterium, assembly GCA_038745205.1. Taxonomy (GTDB): domain Bacteria; phylum Verrucomicrobiota; class Verrucomicrobiia; order Verrucomicrobiales; family DEV007; genus JBCCWV01. The sequence goes on along the minus strand of JBCDLR010000016.1, from coordinate 8,576 downwards.
AAACGGCTTGTCTGCATCGGCGGATTCCTCGGGTTCCACCAAAGCTCGTTTTTTCCGGAACAGGCTGGACGCGACTACGAGATGTCGCCACTCCTTCGTCCCGTCGAAAAGCACCGTGATGACTTCACCGTCTTTTCGGGCCTTGACCACCGCGCACCCAACGGACATGGCAATTGGTCAAACTACCTGTGCGGAGCTCGTCCGGATTCACACTCGCTCGACCAGATCGTCGCTGAACAGATCGGACAAGACTCCCGTTTTCCTTCCATGCAACTCACCGCCGGCAAGGCGAGCCGCTCCATGAATTTCACGAAGCAAGGCGTGGCCCTGCCCATGATCCAGCGACCGAGTGTCTTCTACAAGAAACTCTTTGCCTCCGCCGCCGACCGCGCGCACACCGAGTACCTCCTCGAAAGCGGACAAAGCTCGCTCGATCTCGTCCTCGACGAAGCCAAGCGCCTTCAACGCGACGTCACGGCCCGCGACCGCGAAAAGCTCGGCGAGTATTTCGAGTCCATCCGCGATGTTGAGAAGCGCGTGCAACGCCAATTGAAGGGCATCGACGATCCGATTCCGACAACCAAATACAAGCTTCCCAACTACGATCCCATCGCGCCCAACCTCATGCTCGAAGCAGAGAGCCTGATGTATGACCTCATCGCGTTGGCGCTGGAGACGGATTCGTCCCGCGTTCTCACGATGTTCCTCGCCGGGCTGGGGCAAGTCTTTACCATTGACGGCGAAACACTGCAGGCCGGCTATCACGCCCTTTCGCACCACGGCAACGACCCGGACAAGATTCGCGACCTCGTGAAGGTCGAACGGGAACACATGAAATGCTTCAACCGCTTCCTCAACCAGCTCAAAGCCAAAACAGATGCCGAAGGCCGTCCGCTCCTCGACTCGACCATCGTTATGCTTGGGACGGGGATGGGAGATGCGAGCCGCCACGCGAATTCCGACCTCCCGACACTCGTCGCCGGCGGTGGATTCAAGCATGGGCAACACATCACCACGGATCGCAGCGCGCCCAATGCGCCACTTCTCGGCGACCTCTACATCACGCTCATGCAACGGCTGGGCATCGAGTCGAACGAATTCTCGAACGCGAGCCGCAACATGAACCAACTCTTCAGCTAAGCGTGCGACGCGGCTCTCTCACCCTCCTCGCCTTCGCAGGCGCGGCCACCTATTCCACCGCCGGAGTCGAACCGATCCCGGACCGGCCCGCCGACGTCCTCGCGAACTATTGCCTCGACTGCCACGATGCCGACGTGCAGAAGGGCGAGATCAACCTCGATTTCCTGGAGATCGACTGGAGCGAGCACGACGCGCAGTTTCACTGGGAACGGGTCTTGAAAGCGGTTCGCTCCGGCGAAATGCCGCCCAAAAAAAGGAAAACTCAACCGACGAAGAAAGAACGCGAGGTCCTCGTCCACTGGATCGACCAGCAGCTCATGGAGCACACGAAGACCGGCGGCACCGTCGCGCGGCGATTGAACAAAACCGAATACCTGAACACGCTCCGTTCCCTCTTCGGCTTTTGGGTTCAATTGCCGGACGGCTTTCCCTCCGACGATTTCCATCACGGATTCAACACCGTTGGAGAATCTCTCCTCGTCTCCGCACCGCTTCTCAACGCCTACAAGGAAACCGCCGCGATGATCGCCGACGAGATCTTTCCTCCCGCGAAGGCCACGCCGAAGGCAAGGAAACATGTCATTCCCGCGGACGAACTCGTCATCAGTTACTCGTCCGGCAGTGTGAGAGATGGCGCGATGCGTCTCGGCATCCGCGCCAAGGCCATGTCGCGCAGCTGCACCTGGCCGCAGAAGGTTGAGTTGCCCCACTCCGGGATCTACAGGATCGAATTCGACGCCTCCCAGTTCTCCCCCGACTCGGCAGAACCCATGGAACTGCGTGTTTATGCTCGGAATGTCTCCGGGTCCGACGGGATCGACGTCACCTCCGAGCGCCTCTTGAAGTCGTTTTCCATCACGGAGGAAAGCCCGCGCACCTACTCCTTTGAAGCCGAACTCTACGAAGGACAGACCATCGTCTTCTACTGGGCTGATGCTCCCCTCGACAGCGATCGCGACGCCCTGGCGGCCTACTTCGAAGAACGGTTTGCCGAAGATCCACAATTTCTCGCCGGCTGGCAACAGATCGAACACGGGCAAGGCCTGCGGGGCGGGAGTGGTTGGGAGCGGGTGAAGAAAATCATGAATGACCCCGACCTCGATCTCAGCGAGGCCACGATGGATTCGGAGGCGACCAAGGAACGGCTCGATCTCATTCGCCGAAACACGGTGCTCTACATGGAGACCGTCGTTTTCGACCATTTTGAAAATGGCCCCGCCATGGAAATCCACGGCGCGACCATTCATGGCCCCCTTGAACTCGTCGACGGCCCCCGCGAACAGCAACGCAAGCGGCTGCAGCGTGACCTGATGGGGCAACAGGGGAAGCGTTCGGAGGGAGAGTGGGTGCGAAGCATGATGGAACGATTCTTGACCGAAGTCTTCCGTCGTCCGGTCGACGAAAAGACCATCAACGCTTACGCGCAATTGATCGCCGACCATCGCGCAGAAGGAGAGTCGCTTGAAAATGGCCTGCACCTTGCCATCCGCACGGCCCTGATTTCTCCTCGGTTCCTCTTTCGCGAAACGAAGCCGGGAAAACTCGACGACTATGATCTGGCCACCCGCTTGTCCTACTTTCTCCGCGGCAAGGCTCCCGACGATAAGCTCCTCAAACTCGCCAGAGAGGGCAAACTAAGAGATTCACAAAGCCTCGTGGCCGAGGCCGAACGCATCCTCGGCAAGAATCCGCCCTCGGAATTCGTGAAGAGTTTCACCAGCCAATGGCTCGACACCCGACTCGTCGAGGAGATCATGCCCGATCCGAGGTTTGAGCTGAATGAAAACAATCTCCGCTCCCTGAGCGACGAAGTGGAGGCGTTCTTCGCGGAAATGCTCCGCGACAACCGGCCGATGACGGATTTCATTGATCCGGACTTCCTCTACACGACTTCCGCGGTCGCGCAGAAGGTCTACGATATCAAGAAAGGGTTCGACAAGTCCAAGCGGCAGGTGCAGCGCATAGAGATTGAGCGCGGCGGCCGCCACGGCGGCATTCTCGGCACCTCCGCCGTCATGCTTGTCACCGCCAATGGCGTCGATACGCAACCTGTCCTGCGCGGCGTGTGGGTATTGGAGAATGTGCTGGGTAACGCCCCGCCGCCACCACCGAATGCCGTTCCCGCCATCACTCCCGACACCACTGGCGCGAACACCCCGCGCGATCTCCTCCTCGCCCACGCCTCCGAGGAGAGCTGTGCCGGTTGCCACAAGAAGATCGATCCCATCGGCTTCGCCCTCGAGAACTTTGACCCCGTCGGCCGCTGGCGGGAGCACTACCCGGTCTCCCGCAAGAACAAGCAGGGGCGCACCGTCGTCGTCGACGGACCATCCATCGACGCCACCGGCACTTTGCCCGACGGCACTCCCATCAATGACATCACCGACCTCAAGCGCTGGATTGTCGAAAACATTGACCAATTCTCACAGTGCCTCTCCGAGAAACTCCTGACCTACGCGACAGGCCGCGAACCAAACTACTCCGAGCGAAAGGAGATCGCCGAAGTCGTGCAATCGGTCGCCGCGGAGAACGGCGGCTTCCGCGACCTCTTCCTTGCCCTCGTCGCCACGGAAATCTTCCGCACGAAGTAAGTCGGGCAGGTTCGTTGAACGACGACTAGTCCTGTTCGATCACGAGTTCGTACTCGATCAAGTCGCTGGGCTCAAACCACTTCGCAAGGTCCGCCGGAGGGTAGGCCCGGGCCTTGATCGTGACTTCCACCGGTTCGGGTTCCGGTTCGGGATCGCGAGTCTCAAACGGCTCGGAGGACATCGTGAAGAACTTGACGTCCGCGGCGCCATTATTGTCGACGCGGAAGCCGCGGATCGGCGTCTCGGCGGTATTGATTCCAAATCGGTCCACTTTGGCGACCGTGAAGGCGATCGGTTGCCCGCTGTGCGCGCCCGGCGCATACCCGGTGTACCAGCGGTAGGGCGCGTCAAATCCAAGTCTCTTTGCGTCCGGAATCGGCTCCCCGTCTTCGCCCAGAGGCACGAGGTCGAAAAACGTGTTTCCGAAGCGCTCCATGACGATCACGTAGTCCCCGTTGTAGAGCGGGTACTCGAATTCGAGGTCGAAATCATGATCGGTGAGTTCGTCCGGAAAGAGGAAGCCGTAGTCCATGTAATCCATGATGTCATGCGTCGCGAGAACGTTCCTGACCGCATCCTCAAAATTACTCTCCCAGGGAAACGTCCAATTCCCGTTCTCGTAAGCCCCCACTCCCAGCATCCAGAATTCAATCTCAAGGTTCTTGATTTGGACTCCCGACATGTTGAACTCATCAAGTGTCACGACCTGTCCGTCCTCCTCGACGACCTTGATGTATTCAAGATTGATTGGATCGTTGGTCGACTCTGTCACCCCATCGACGCTCGCCGTTTGCACGATGTCCCCACTCCCCCGGCTCAATCCGACTTCCCTGATCTCAAGGTCCCCCTCCCCGGCACGGATATACCGAAGAAATGGCTCGTTGGTGCCATCGTCCTCGTAGAAATCCTCTTCCTCGATCTCGACCTCTGGAAGAAACGACTCGAAGGGAATGGCGCCACTGTATATGGCTCCGTTTCGGGGCTGGCTCTGGCCATTTACCCCCGGGTCCTCACCGTCGGTGGTGAAGGCGATGAACGATCCAACCGGCATGTCCCCCTGCGCGGTCTGCAGGTTGATCGCCAGGTTCGAGGAATCACTGGTCATCGTCGGCGGACGCAGCCGCAGGGTCTCAATCGAGATCGTCTCGACGTCTTCCGCCGAATTGAAGAGATACCGTTCGTCCATCGAGCGAATCGCTCCGCGGAATTGCACGCTGCTTCCTGAAGAAAAGGTCGAAAGCGACAGAGGGATCGGCAGCCCATCGAAGCCACCCTGGAAAGCTGGAGCCGGCACGGCCGTCGGAGACGCCAAAGGAGCCGAACCGTCCGTCGTGAAAACAGGCTGCATGTACGAACTCGACTGGAGCATCGGCGGAATCTCCTCGGAATTCGCCAGATACATCATTCCCGGTTCCACCTGCGGAACCGGGCCGCTTGCCCCAATGACTTGCCCACCGAGCTCAACGTAGTTATAGGCATTCTTCGCAAAGGCCAAACGGACAAGAGGCATCACTGCTTCCATGCCGTAGCTTTCCGAGGCGGAGTTGCTGTCCGTCCAACGGTTCGGATTCTCCGTTCTGCACACGGCCGTGACTTCAGCGTCCGCATGAATCGAGAGCGGCCCGTCCCCATATTCCATCCAGTCCCCTTCGTCGAGACGGAAATAGATCCGCGACGATCCTTCAGGATTCGGATTACGGAGGGGAACAGAAAGGGGGAACTCGGTGGCAAGGTAGTCGCCGCCCGCGAGTTCGATGACCGGCGGTAACAGCGGCAGCGGGCTGCTCGGCAAAAGCGGGTCCCTGGAGATCTCCGGATCAATTACAGAAACGGTGGTAACGTCATCAGGACCACCGGCCCTCGTCGAGGGTGTGTCGTTGTAGTCCCAAACCCAGTCAGAAACTCTGGCAAGTTCGAGGTTCACCTCCCGCTCTTCTTCGAGGCGCTCTTCCGGTTCGCCCAGCACGAACTTTTTGATCCCGGAAGCACCGCCGGTGGATACGATGAAGCGTTTGTTCGCCGCATCCCAAAGCGCTCTCGGCGCAGAAGACGATGCCTCGGATTCCGACTGCATTTCCACGCGCAAACGCGCATCCACGTACGATCCACGCAGTCCGGAAATCTGGTCCCCGGTCTCGTCGGTGGCACGCGATTTCAACTTCACCAGCGCCTCTCCCGCCGTGTTCACACCATTCAAGCTCCCGCCAAAAGCCAAATAGGTCTTTACCGCGGAGTTCAACATCTTCACGTGCGAGTCCAAGGCAACGCGCTCCGCAGAACTCTTCGCACCACCGAGAGACACGATCGCGATGGAAACAACACTGCTCAGGACCGCGATCCCAAACAATGCTTCCAAAAGAGAAAATCCATTCCGGCTGCGAAGAGAATGTTTCATGTTCGTTACAATTATAATTTTTAGAACACAAATCGCAAAAAATTTGCGATTAGTTATGAAAATTATATAAGGTTATTACTCTCAATTTTGAGAACCGGTCCCCAACCCAAAACCGAAAACGGGGCCACAAAGATTCCGCCACTACCCCGCTCTTTCCTCCGAACCACCCAATTTCCCCAAAGCTCTCGCCACATCGGGAGATTCCCGGCAAAATCGGCATTCCATGAGACGGTGCCCGCCCGCTTTCCTCACTTTCCGATGATCAAAAACCTCCCCCTTGCCATTCTCATTTGCGCCTTCATCGCCGTCACCACGACGCCTCACGCAAGGGGAACAACGAAGCCCAACGTTCTCCTTCTCTGCATCGACGACCTGCGTCCGGAGCTCGGCTGCTACGGCGTCGACTACATTCAATCTCCCAATATAGACGCCTTGGCAGAAAGGAGCCGCATCTTCACCCGGCACTATGTGCAGGCACCCACCTGCGGCGCCTCCCGCTACACGTTGTTGACGGGGCGTTACGGCAATCCAGGGAACAGCGCCCTCTTTGATCGCGCCGCCCGCTTGAAAAAGAATCCGGGGGCCGTTCCGCCAAGCATGCCCGCCTGGTTTCGCCAACATGGCTACACCACGGTTTCCGTCGGCAAGGTTTCCCATCACCCGGGCGGACGCGGGGGAGCTGACTGGGACGATGATTCCAAACTGGAGATGCCGGACTCCTGGGACCGCCACCTCCTTCCTGCCGGCGACTGGCAAGATCCTCGCGGTCATATGCATGGCCTTGCTCACGGGGAAATCCGCAAGAACGCCAAAGACATGGACGTCTTTCAGGCCGTCGAAGGCCCCGACTCCATCTACCCCGACGGCCTCACCACCGACGAAGCGCTGGCGCAACTCGACTTGCTCGCCAGTGACGACAAGCCCTTTTTCCTCGCCGTGGGCATCATTCGTCCCCACCTCCCCTTCGGCGCGCCCGCGAAATATCTCGAACCCTACAAGGAAGCCATCCTTCCGGAGACTCCACACCCCGGCAAACCCGACGGGAAAACTACTTACCACGGCTCCGGAGAATTCATGAAATACAATCGTTGGGGCCGTGACCCGAACAAAGACGCCGAATTCGCTCTGGAGTGCCGAAGATATTACGCCGCCTGCGTTACCTACGCCGACACCCTCGTCGGCCGCGTCCTGGCCAAACTCGAAAGCTCGGCCGCCGCCAACAACACCATCATCGTCCTCTGGGGCGACCACGGATGGCACCTCGGCGAACACGCGGTTTGGGGCAAACACACTCTCTTCGAGGAATCGCTCCTTTCCCCTCTCCTCATCCACACACCGGGTCTTCCGAAGCCGGGCAGGAAAACGGACGCGATCGTCGAATCCCTCGATCTCTTTCCCACCCTTTGCAGCCTTGCCGGTCTCCCGATGCCTGATTTCACCCACGGTGTCTCTCTCCAGCCCATTCTTGACAACCCTTCATCCAAGGGACACACCGCCGTCTCCTACCACCGAAGCCATCAATCCATCCGCACCGGGACTCACCGCTTGATTCTTCACAAGGATGGCTTCACCGAGCTCTACGATCACACCACTGCGAAAAAAGAAACAAAGAACATTGCCGAAACAAACCCTTCTCTGGTAGAGAAACTACGCATCGCTCTTGATGCCAAATTAACACAGTAAACATGAAACCCACCATCATCGCTACCCTCACCCTGCTCGCATCCACCTTCGCCCACGCCGGCGACTGGCAACCTCTCTTCGACGGAAAAACCCTGGAAGGCTGGGACGGCAACCCGAAATTCTGGACCGTCAAGGACGGCGCCATCACGGGGACAACGACCGAAGCCAACCCGACCGACGGGAACACCTTCATCATCTTCACCGGTGAGAACAAGGACAAGACTCCCGTCGAATTCTCTGACTTCGAACTGAAATTCGAATACCGGATCGAGGGTCACAACAGCGGCATGCAATACCGCAGCTTTAAACTCGAGGGCGACAACGACGGCTGGCGAGTCGGCGGCTACCAGGCGGACTTTGACGCCAAGAAACAATGGGCGGGAACCAACTATGGCGAGAAATTCCGCGGCATCCTCGCCAAACGCGGAGAGAAAGCCGTCATCACCGGCACAAACTCGGTCCAGACCAAGCGTGGCGTCCGCGTCACGGCCACAACCGAGGTCGAACCCATCGGTGATCCCGGAAAACTCGCCGAAAAGATCAAGGACGCCCCGGCCTGGAACGAAATGCACATCATCGCCAAGGGCAATGACCTGCAACAAAAGATCAACGGAGTCCTCATGAGTCACATCATCGACAACGACAAGGAGAACGCCCGCGACTCCGGCCTCATCGCCCTCCAACTCCACGGCGGTCCTCCCATGGTCGTGCAGATCCGCAATGTCCAGAACAAGGAACTGGACTAGCCGACTGACCCCATCGCGACT
>JBCDLR010000015.1:0-22940 GCA_038745205.1 Verrucomicrobiota bacterium | reverse complement strand
CCGGTTTGATCATGACAATCCCGGCGTCGTTCTTGAGCTTGGGACCAGGAGTGGAACGGCCCTTGTCGATGACCTCCCGCAGCATCTTCTTCATCTTTTCCACCCGCTTCGGACTGAAATCGGCCAGATTTTTCTCTTCTCCGGGATCATACGCGAGATGATACAACTGGAGGGGCGGAAACTCCGACAAGTCCACGCGCCCCGGCCGTGGATCACTCCACCCACCTGAGCCCGGACAAAGGCACAACTTCCAATCGCCGTCCCGGACCGCAAACTGCCCGCCAATCGACTGCGAGACAATTGACCTCCGGACCGGTGCCTCGTCCTTTCCGTGCAGCACCGGCAAAAACGAAACACTGTCCTCCGCCGCGGTCTTCGGAATCTTCGCTCCGACGATTTCCGCCGCAGTGGCCACAAAATCCCATTGTCCCACCAACTGCTTCGTCCGCGTGCCCGCTTCCACCTTTTCCGGCCAGCGCAGAACAAACGGAACACGGTGACCGCCTTCGTAAATATCGGCCTTGTGCCCCCGATAAATGAAGTTGTGGTCATGTCCCGCCGCCTCCAATTCCTCGAACTTGGCCTGTGGCGAACATCCGTTGTCCGTGGTGAAGAGAATGAGGGTGTTTTCGGCGATGCCATTGCGATCCAGCGCCTTCAACACTTCCCCGACCGTCCAGTCCACCTGCATCGTGAAATCCACATACTTGTTGATCCCGCTTTTTCCCTCCCACTCTCCCGCCGGAACAATCGGCGTGTGCGGCGCATTGAGCGGAAAGTAGATAAAGAAGGGCTCTTCCGACTTCGCGTTCTCATCGATGAACTTGACCGTCTCTTCCGTGATCCGCGGCAACACATCGACCGCCTCAAAGTCCGCTCCAGCCGGCCCCTTGCGATGGAAAGCCTTCTCCACCGTTGCCGGCTGGGTTGGCACGCGGTTCCTGACAAACACATATGGCGGCATGTCGAGCGAAGCACTGATCCCGAAAAAATAATCGAAACCCACATCATTCGGCCCGTTCCTAATCTCACCCTTGTAGTCCACCTCCCAGCCCTTTTTGTAGACCTTGGAAAAGTCTCCTTGATCATCGGCTGTCCCGCCTTTCTTCAGAGGCCAGTCCCAGCCCAAATGCCATTTCCCGATGCAGGCCGTCCTGTATCCCTCATCCTTCAGGAGGGAAGCCACCGTCATTCGCCCTTCGGAAATCAACGGAGACGAAAACCCGCCCAAAACCCCGCGCTGCAAATGCGTCCGCCAATGATACCGCCCGGTGAGCACTGAATACCGTGTCGGCGTACACACCGCAGAAGACGAATGCCCGTCCTCAAAAATCATCCCTTCGCGGGCAATCCGGTCAATGTTCGGCGTCGGAATCTTCGACTCTGGATTCAATGCCGACACATCCCCGAACCCCTGGTCGTCGGCGAGAATGAAAATCATGTTAGGCCGATCCGCAGCCAACATCGGCAAGGTCAGAAAAAGCGAGAAGATGAGGGTTTTCATGGACATATTCAGTCAGCATCGCTCAAGCTAATCAAGCTCAATTCCAAGCCCCCCTATGAGACTCGCAGTTTTCATCCTCATGACATGCACCGTCTTTGACTCCGAGGGCCAATCCCCGTGGGAAAAGCACGTGATCAAACCTCCGACCCAAGGACTGATTCACTCGGCGATTGCCCATGACTGGGACGGCGACGGTGACATGGACGTTCTTTCCTCCTTTGACAATCGAGTCCTCTTGCTTGAGGCGCCCGACTGGAAGGAGCACACCGTGTATCGCTTTCTCGCCAGTCCGTCGCGCAACAAGCCACGACCCGCCTGCATTCACAGTTGTCTCCTCGATGTTGACGGCGACGGTGATCCCGACTTCATCGGCTCCAACAACACGGTTTTCTGGCTGGAATGCCCGGACGATCCCTTCTCCGGCAAACCCTGGACCTATCGCACCGTCGATGACGAGATTCTCGGCACCCATTGTCTCATCACCGGTGACGTGAACCAGGATGGCCAACTCGACTTGATAGCCAATTCCGGACGCGACGAGCGGGCGACCAACTTCCCCCATTCGATTGCGTGGCTCGAGATACCGAAAAATCCTCACAAAGCTACCTCGTGGATCCGTCATATTTTCGCCGACGGGGACGCGCCGGGCGGCTCACACTACACCGGCTTCGGCGACATGAACGGCGATGGTCGTCCCGACATCAGCTGCGGGGCCAAAGGCGGCGAGCGCTTCCCGGGAGGCGAGTGGTTCGCCTGGTGGGAGCAGCCGGAAGACCCCACCCAGGTCTGGAAAAAACACCTTCTTTCCGACACCGAGCCCGGCGCGTCGAACATCATGCCCGGCGATTTCAATGGGGACGGCTACATGGACTATTTCGCAACGCGCGGCCACGGCACAGGCGCGCTGTGGTTCGAGGGCCCGGATTTCCAGCAAGTCGAAGTCGACGAGGAAATCGCCTTTCCACACTCGCTCGACCTCGCCGATCTGGATGGGGACGGCGACCTGGATGCTGTGACCTGCGGAAAAGAAGCCGACGGCGTCGCCGCCTGGTACGAGAACAATGGAAAAGCGAATTTCACCAAACACATAATCAGCATGAACCAAGGCTCCTACGACACCCGCACCATCGACATGGATGGCGACACGGACCTTGATGTTCTCATCGCCGGACAAGCCAGCAAAAATATTGTCTGGCTTGAGAATCCGCTTAAATGACTCCCGAAGCGAAAACTCCGGCCCCGCCCATTCCAGCAACAAGCCAACCATCACTCAATGCCCGAATACAAAGCCGAAGCCCTCATCGTCGTCGGCGATGCCACGGAAACCGTCGACACGCTTTATCCATACTACCGGCTCATTGAAGCAGGCATCCGCCCCGTGGTCATCGCGCCGGAAAAACGCCGCTACCAGATGGTCCTGCACGAGATTAAACCGGGATGGACCATCACCAAGGAATGGGAAGGGTATTCCATCGAAGCCGATCTCGCCTTTGCTGAGGTGAAGGAGGAGAATTACGCGGGCATACTTTTTTCCGGCGGGCGCGCTCCGGAGTATATCCGCTACGACGAGGACCTTGTCCGCATCACGCGCCACTTCTTCGAAACCGATAAGCCGGTCGCATCCGTTTGCCACGGCGTGGAAGTGCCTGCTTATGCCGGATGCCTCGAAGGACGGCGCATGGCGACGGTTCCCAAGTGCAAATTCGATCTCGAAGTCGTCGGCGGAATCTTCGTCGACGAACCCTGTGTCATCGACGGCAACCTCGTTTCCGGTCGAACCTTCCACGACAACGGTCACTACGTTGGCCCCTGGATCAAGATGCTGGAAGCGAACCTGGCTCCCTAACCCACCCACCTCACGCCGTGTCCCATCCAACCCCCAAGATGACCAGGCGGCATGCTCTGGGCCTATTCGCAGGCACTACCGTCGCCTCTTCCTGCGCGGAGGCATCTGTCGAAGACTTCGCACTCCGCTACGTTCTCAGCTCCGCCATGTATGGCGAGATGGCGCTGGATACGATCCTTCCGGAAGTTGCAAAAACCGGAAGCGAATCACTCGACATCTGGTGCAAGAAGCACGGGAACCAGCGCGAGCAGGCGGACAAGATGGGTGAAGAGGCCTTCGCCGCCCTCCTTGAGAAGTATGAGGCGAAATTAGATGTCTCTACGCGTTACCCGTTTGGCCCCTTCGGCCTGCAGGAAGAGATGCGATGGCTGCAAAAGTTCGGCGGAGAGATCGTCGTTACCGGATCCGGCCGCCACGGACCGATGGAACCGGAAGGCACAGAAGCGAAAAAGCAGTTGCAGGCATTCCTCGAAAAGATGAAACCGCACCTCGCGGTGGCCGAGGAATGCGGCGTGACGATCGCGATTGAGAACCACGACCGGCAAATGCTCTACCATCCGGACTCGCTTCGGTACTTCGCGGAGTTGAATACGTCCCCGCACCTCGGTGTCGCGTTTGCCCCCCACCACCTCCACCAGTGGGTGGAACAGATCCCCCAGCTTTTGCGCGACCTCGGCGACGCACATATTCCCTTCATCTATTTCCAGGAACACTCCGCCGGCATTCGCGAAAAAGCCCCCAAGGAAATCGAAATGCAGCAACTGCCCGGCTTCGGTGGCGGCCTCGACTACAAGGGGGTCACCGCCGCCCTGCGCGACATCAACTACTCGGGACTGGTCGAGATCTTCATGCATCCCGTTCCCCGCGGAGTTCCCATTCTGCCCACCGTCCGGGAGATCACAGCCGCCATCAACAAGTCGCGTGCCTACGTCGAGAAATGCCTCGCGTTCTCCGCTCCCTGACTTACATGCTCAGCAACAGATCGTTCCAAACCCCAAACCTCCATTGAACGCCTCCAATCCCGGGGACAACCCCTACACACAATCCCGCGACAAGATCGTCGAACCACCGACGAACTTCCTGGGCATGCTCAAGTATCTTGGACCGGGGTTTGTCATTTCCGCCTCGATCGTTGGTTCCGGCGAACTGATTGCCACGACCATCCTCGGGGCAAAAGCAGGGTTTATCGCCTTCTGGATCATCATCATCAGCTGCCTCGTCAAGGTCACGCTGCAACTCGAATTCGGGAAACACGCCATCCATTCCGGCGAGTCGACGATGCTTTCCTTCAATCGCTTGCCGGGGCCGCGCTTTGGTTCCGCCGGCTGGTCGGTCTGGCTCCTGCTGGGGATCATGATCGTCAAATTCCTGCAGATGGGCGGCATCGTCGGGACCGTCGGCATTGTCCTCAACATTGTCGCCCCTCTGCCCTTGCCGGACCTGTGGCCGGACGGGGACACCGAGGGATTTTCCATGCCCAGCGAGTCGCTCACGGCCTGGTGCTTGATTGTCGCCTGCGTTGTCGCGTCGCTGGTTTTCCGTGGCTACTACCTTGTCATTGAAAAGCTCTCGCTCGTCATGATCGGGCTCTTCACGATCTTGACCTTTGCGTGCGTGTTTTCCCTCCAATCAACGGAGTTCGCATTTTCCTGGAGCGATATTGGAGAGGGCCTGCGATTCGGACTTCCCGCCGAAGGAGCAATCCTCATTGCCGCGATCGGTGCCTTCGGGCTTACCGGTATCGGCGGCGACGAAATCATGGCCTACAACTACTGGCTGCTTGAGAAGGGCTACGCGGCCCGCACAGGTCCACGGGACGACAGCGAAGAGTGGCTCAATCGGGCCCGCGGTTGGATCCGCGTCATGCGATGGGATGCCGTCCTCTCGATGGTTGCCTACACGATCGTCACCGCCGCCTTCTACATTCTCGGCGCCGCCGTCCTCCACCCGCAAGGCCTTGTCCCGGAGAAAAGCGAACTCGTGGACACCCTCAGCCGGATGTACACGGACACGCTTGGCCCCTGGGCCCGGAACGCCTTCCTTGCGGGCGCCATCGTCGTGCTTTTCTCCACACTCTTCGCCGCCCTCGCGGCATGGACGAGGATTTTTGCCGACGGACTGGGCCAACTCGGCCTTCTCGATTTCAATGACCGGAAAGCCCGCCTGAAAATGATCGCCATTCTGGCGTGGGCCCTGCCTCTTGGATGGACCGCCGTCTTCTTCTTCGTGCAACTGCCCGCCGTCATGGTCCTCATCGGCGGCATCCTCGCCACGATCATCCTCGTCATCGTTGCCGTCGCCTCCTTCCACTTCCGCTACCGCCGGCTCCCCGAGGGCCTCAAGCCCACGCGCACCTACGATTTTTTCCTCTGGCTCAGCGCCATTGTCATCGTCGGGGCGGGGATCTACGTGCTGGTCTTCTAACCATCGAATCGAAGTCGTTCCCATGAAGCCACCCCTTGTCCTGCTTCTCCTCAGTGCGTGGTTGCCTTTTTGCGAGGCCGAGGAGAGGTCGCGCCCCAACGTGCTCATGATCGCCATCGACGATCTGAACGACTGGATCGGTTGCCTTGGCGGTCATTCGCAGGCGAAGACTCCACACATCGACAAGCTTGCGGCCAGCGGGCGACTCTTCACCAATGCACACTGCTCGGTCCCGGTCTGCTCCCCTTCCCGCGTCAGCGTGATGTCGGGGATTCACGCCACGACCCACGGCAGTTACGAGTTGGGCCCCGCCTACGAGACTCTCCCAGCTTTAAAGGATGCCCCAACGATTCAGGAGTATTTCAAGGGAGAGGGCTACAAGACCATTGCCGGAGGAAAGATCCTGCACCATGGTTACAGGGGCAGGCTCGCCGCCGCCAACGACGTCCAACTCGACGGCCGCAAGGGCGGTCCGCGCCCCAAGAAATGGCTCAACTGGGAGGGCCGGGCCTGGGACTGGGGGCCGTATCCCCCGACAGACGACGAAATGTTCGATTTCCAGCTCGCGCTGGCCGCAGCCGAGCAGTTGTCCGACAAACACGAAAAGCCCTTCTTCCTCTCCGTCGGTTTTTTCCGCCCTCATGTCCCGCTCTACGTTCCACCCAAGTGGTTCGAGGTCTTTCCAGAGGACGACGTCCAGTTACCACTCGTTCCCGATGGTGACATGGAGGATGTACCGCCGAATTTTCAATACAAGATGGGCGTCGCTCCTACCCACGAGGAGATTGTGAACGCCGGGAAGTGGAAGACGCTTGTCCAATCATACCTGGCCAGCATCACCTTCGTGGACCACTGCGTCGGAGAAGTCCTCCGCGGGCTGGAAAGCGGGCCGAACAAGGACAACACCTTCGTGGTGCTTTGGAGCGACCACGGATTTCATCTCGGCGAGAAGCAACACATCGCCAAGCGCACGCTCTGGGAGGAATCGACACGGGTCCCTCTCATCTTTGCCGGGCCCGGCATAGAATCCGGGGATTGCAGGGAGGCGGTGAGCTTGCTCGATATCTACCCCACCCTCGTCCAACTCACCGGCCTCCCCCGGAATGCAAGACTGGAAGGCATCAGCCTTGCCCCCCAAATCGAATCGCCAGCGACGGCTCGCACGCAACCTGCCTTGACCTCCAGCTATTTTGGCAACCACTCCCTGCGAACGAAAAACTGGCGTTACATCCGCTATGACGACGGCGCCGAGGAACTCTACGACCATCGGTCCGATCCTCACGAATTCACCAATCTTGCGTCGGATCCTTCGTTCTCGGACAAGAAAAGAAAGCTCGCTCGATGGCTCCCCCGAAAGGCCGCCCCGGAGTTCAAACCGCGGGAAGAACAGGAGCAGTTCCAGCGCAAACCGGAGGTAAACGCAAGCCCCTGATCGAGACCCCGGCATCTTGCGCTATTCCGAGATGGAGGCACTGTTGCCTCTCTTGTGACCAACGAAGATTCCCAACCACCGACCGCGGAGACGCTCATCATCGGGCACAAAAATCCGGATACGGATGCCATCTGCTCCGCCATCGGCTACGCGGAATTCCTGAGGCAGACAAGCCTTCCCGACGCGCGGGCCGTTTGCTGCGGCCAACCCAATGCGCGCACGGAGTGGGCCCTCTCGCAGGCCGGCATCGAGCAACCGTCGCTTGTCATGGATGTGCGACCGCGCGCCGTCGACATTTGCCAGCGCTCCGTCAAGGTCGCCTCCCCGGATGACACGATCTTCGACGTCTACCACACCATGATGCGGAGCGGGCATCGCACGCTCCCCGTCACACTGCTCGACGGCTCCGTGTCTGGAATGCTGAACCTCGTCGACCTCCTCAAGCTGCTCGTGCCCATCGACCCGGACGGCGACGCCGTTCGCTCCGTGCGATCCACCCTGACCAATATCGCCCACGCCCTGAGCGCACGGACGCTGCATATCCCGGAAGACCCGACGAGGGAACAGAATTTCCTCATGCTTGTCGCCGGTTCCAGCGAAGACGTCGTCCTTGAGAGAATCGGCGCCTACCCCGGAAAATCCCTGATTCTCATCGCGGGAGACCGCCCAAACGTCCAGCTTCGTGCGGTCGAGGAAGGAGTCAGTTGTCTCGTGATCACCGGCGGTTTTGCGCCCGACGACGAAGTGCGCCAGGCGGCGAAAAAGAATGGCGTCCCGATTCTCTCGACAGAGCGCGACACGGCGAGCACCACGCAATTGATCCGTGGATCGCGCCCGGTCGCACAGGCCGTCACCAAGCAGTTTCTTTCCTTCGAGCCCGAAGTACCCCTCGATTCGATTCGAGAGATCATCGAAAGTGGTGATCACCCCTCCCAATCCCTCTTTCCAGTCACCGAGAAGGGCAGCCAGCGATTGTTCGGCGTCTTTTCCAGGACCGATCTCGTGAACCCCAAGCGACGGCGCCTCGTCTTGGTCGACCACAACGAGTTCTCCCAGGCGGTCAAGGGCGCAGACCAGGCAGAGATCATCGAGGTCATCGACCACCACCGGCTCAGCGGCAACCTCGTTACCCGCGACCCGGTCCAGTTCATCAACAAGACTGTCGGTTCCACATGCACCATCGTCGCAGGATTCTTCCGGTCCCACGACTTGATCCCCGGCGAGGGGATTGCAACTTGCCTCTGCGCCGGCATCATCTCCGACACGCTCAAGCTGACCTCTCCAACCACGACGAAAGAGGACGTGGAGATTCTCGGGTGGCTCGACGGCATCACCGCCATCGACGTGAATGCCTTTGCCGAGGGATTCTTTGGCGCTGGATCGCTCTTGAAGACATGCTCTCCTGCCGATGCCATTGCCAGCGACCGGAAAGAATACGAGGAGAACGGCTACAGAATCAGTATCTCCCAAATCGAGGAGGTGGGACTCAATAACTTCTGGCCAGTCCACCAGCAACTGGACGAAGCCATGTCCGACCTCGCGGCCAGTCCGGATATCGACGTCGCCTGCGTCCTCATCACCGACGTCACGCGCCACTTCAGCCTCCTACTGATCAAGGGGCCGCCCGTCGTGCTCGATCACATCGACTACCCACTTCGAGCGGCCGGAGTCTATGAACTCGAAGGTGTGGTCAGCCGCAAAAAGCAACTCTTCCCGTGGCTGAGCCGCTTGCTCAAGGGAATCGCGCCCCGTTGATTCAACTTAGGCTCACCCCAGCAGGGACCCCACCACTCCGGTGCTATCGGCGAACCGGTCCTGCGGTCCACCCATGGCATGCGCCTGCGTGAGCCAGAGGTTGGCGAGCGGAGTACCCTCCGCGCAGTGAAGGTGCTTGCCTGCCATGGACCCGCTCGTTCCACGACCAGCGACAATGATGGGAAGATCGTTGTACTGGTGCGTCGATCCGTCACCGAGGCCGGACCCGTAGGTGAGGATCGTGTTGTCGAGGAGGGAAGTCCCGTTGGCTTCCTCGATGGACTCCATCTTCTCGACGAGGTAAACGAATTGCTCCATGTGGAAACGGTCGACTTCGAGAAGTTGCTCGATGTATTTCGTCTGGTTGTGAGACATCTTGTGATGACTGACCGGCTTGTCGAAAAGGCTTTCGTACATGAACGGCGTGTCCCAACGCTCCGGTCCCACCATGAAAGTAGCGACGTTGGTCAATCCTGACTGCAGCGCCACCACCATGAGGTCGCCCATGAGCCGGATGTATTCGCCACGAGGAAGATGCGCTTCGGCCGGCTCGTCCATCTTCACTTTCGCGAGACTTCCTCGCAGATTCTCCATCTTTTCCATCTGCTCCTCGATCGCGCGAATCGAGTCGAAATACTCCGCGAATTTTTGCCCGTCCGCGTAGCCAAGATGGCGCTTCATCGATCGCGCATCGTCGAGAACGAGTTCCGTTATATTCCGGTAGGCCTCAATCTCCTGTGTTCCAAAGAGACGGTGGTAGGCTTTCCGGGGATCACGGAGCGATGGCGCGACATGGCCCGTCCCGTACCATGAAATGTTATCGAAGTGGATCGACTCCTTGTTGTCCTTGTGGCTGTTGCAACTGAACTCCAACGAACGGAAGGGGGTCTTGTCTCCGACCATGTCGGCAATGACATGGTCGAGCGTCCGGTCGAGCGGCCAAGCCGACTCCTTGATTGAATAGGCAGGCGCACTGCTCAAAAAACAGGAGGCGCATTGGGCGTGAACGTCCGTCCCGACCTGGTAAGTCCGGTCCATGCCGGTAACGAGGGTGACCTTGTCGACCACGCACTCCAGCGGCTCCAACGTCGGTGTAAATGGGAAAGGATTCTCTCCCACCGGAGTCTCGATCTCGCTGGCGACAAACCCCCGCCGATTGTTCCCCCCCTGGAATACGGGAATCTTCGTCTTAGCTTCCCCCGGGAAAAATCCGCGACGCACGACTCCGATGGGGACGTAGAACCACGCGATGCGCTGCGCGGGTGCCGCGGTCTTCGTGACTGGGGTTACCGCCAGGCTCTCCAACCATGGCAAAGAAAGCACGGCACCACTGGCTCCTCTCAGGAAAGATCGGCGGGAAACGGTATTCATGGTTTGTCGGGCGCTTGACCGGATGAATTTCCGGCAATGGATTGCTCTTTCGACGAAGACTTCAGGCGAAATGCTTCACTTGCAACAATAGCATGGATCAGGGGCTGGATACGATATCCGGCGTCGATCGTCTTCTTCACGATTTCATCAATGGAGGGAGAGTCGGCAGCCGCCAAATCACGCCCCAAGGCAAAGGAAAGGAGGTGTTCCGCGAGGGCTCGCGCAAAGCGCTCTTTCTCCAGAAGGACTGCATCCTTGAAGGAGTTGGCGTCCGTGAAATCATGCTTCCGGAAAAGGGTCCCCGAAGCGTCAACTTCCCGTCCGTTTTCATAGGTCTCCCGCCACTTCCCCACGGGATTGAAGTTCTCCATGGCGAATCCGAGCGGGTCCAACTTCTCGTGACACCCTTTGCAATCCGCTCGCTCGCGGTGCGCGGAAAACCGCTCGCGCAGTGTCAGGTGCGCCACTTCCTCCTTTTTCTCATTCAGCGGCGGAACGTCGGCGGGCGGAGGTTCGGGCGGGTCGTTGAAGATCACACCGAGAATCCACGCACCACGGGTAATCGGCTTCGTTTCATGAGGGCCGGACGTCATGACCATCGTGGCCGCATTCGTGATGACGCCGGTCTGCCGACGGTTTTCCGTGGGAACCCGGTACATCGTCAGCACCGTCGGGCTACTTGCCTTTTCCTTGATGGGCTCTTCGCCGTACCAGTTCTGCAACCGCACGGTCCGGTAACTGAAATCCGGGTCGATCAATTCAAGGATCGACCGGTCTTCGATCAATACCGTCTCGAAGAGCAAGAGCGGCTCAAGCATCATGTGCATGCTCAGGCGATACTGGCCCATGAAAAACTCCTCATAGGTGTCGCGGTCGGGTATGGCTGAGATGATCCGGTCCAATTGCAGCCATTGGGCGGGGAAGCTGTCACAGAATCGTTTCAACTTCCGGTCCGCAAGCATGCGGTCCACCTGCTCGCGCAGGATTTCCGGCCTGGACAAGCGCCCCTTCCCTGCCAACACGAGAAGTTCCTCATCCGGGATGCTTCCCCACAGGAAGAAGGACAGACGAGACGCCAACTCAAAATCGTCGACCTCCTTTGCACCTGCGTCTGCCTCCGCCCGGTCAAACAAATAGAGAAAACGGGGCGAGGCCAGGACGGCGGAGACCACTTCCTTGATCGCCGCCGAAAACTCGACTCCGGAATCCATCGACCGCACTGCGTAGGAGACATATCGGTCGAGCACCTCCTTCTCGACAGGGTGACGGAACGCCTTCGTCAGAATCGGCCTCAGCATCGAACGGAGTTCCTTTCTCCGGTCTTTCTTCGGCAGATCTTCAGGAACGGCACCAAGAGTTTTCAATACCCCGCTCGTCTTCGCCGTCATGTCCGGGCTCTGCATGATGGAGACGCTCAGTTTCAGGAATTCCTCCATGAGCAAAGGCGAGAGCGAAAGGTGATCGCCTCGATTATCGAATCCGTGCTCCGCACGCAGATCTTGTGGAAATGCAGAGACACCGGCGAGACGCTCCTCGATCAATTGCGACTTCCCCAGCGGGCGACTGCCCACCCTCAACTTCTCGGGCATCTTCCCTGACGCCGGTTTGAAATAGTTGCTGTGGTCCCGCATCATTTTTTCCGGTAGCGGAAAAACCACGGCATTGAGCTCAAGGAGATCCACAACCGCGTTGTTATACTGAAACCGGTTCATCCGGCGGATCGGCGTATGAGGAACCTTCTCCGTCGAATTCAAGGCGACATGAAGCCGTTCCCGCAAATACTCGACAATCTCCACCCGCTTCCCGGCCTCGATCTGCTTCTCGTCTTCCGGAGGCATTTCCTCGTAGTCGATCACCTCCATCACGAGTTCGAGAAAATCGGGGTCGCCCATCATCGCCTTCTCGCTCTCAACCTCCAAGAGATTCACCTTTCCCTTCACCTGGCCATCCTGACCGTGACACTGCACGCAATGGCTTTGCAAAACAGGCTTCAAGAGCTCTTCGAATTTCTCCGAGGCACTCGATTCGATCACCTGGCTCGCGAGGAGCAGGGCAAAAAGGCAGGCGCGAGAGATGCGCTGATGACTAGCTGGGGGGGCCGCACGCACCCATTAATACCGGTCAATTCCCCGCAATATCAACGGGTAATGAAGTTTGATTACCCGCGGCTCATGGCCGCCGCGATCTCCCCCAGAATATCCCGTCCGCCGATATCTCCCAGCCACTTCAATTCCTCTTCGAGCACCTTCCACGCGGGCTCCCCGCCCTTCATCAATGCTTTTCCGCACGGCGTCTCCGACTCAAAGCCGGACTCACCAGCTCGATTTAGCGTCAGGACAAACTCTCCCTCCCCTTCCTTTCGGATTCGCAACGGATGCATCCAGCAGGAAATCGGCTTCCAGAACCACGGCTCTTTTCTGCTGTCGACAGAGAGGCGCTGCCAAACACATCGATGCTGCTCATCCAGGAACACACATCGGGTCTCCGGAAAATGCGCCGGAAGTTCCTCCGCCAATTGATGGGGACCGGCAGGCAACGAAATCGATTTCCACTGGCCGTCTCTCCTCGAAAACAAGTGCGTCCTCTCCCAATTGTAGGAACGCATGACTTCTTTCCTCTCGTCCAGTGTTCGTTCCATCACTGACATTTCATCCGGGCCCAGGATCACACCGTCATGGCAGCACGTAGCCCGGCAGGAGGACAATTCACACCGGCGCAACGGAATGCCCATCGCCTCCAAGTCCACCCGTGCGCGACCAACCTGCCTCGCCAATTCCTTTTCGGCGGCCACGTAGGCGGTTTTCCCTCGTATAGATTCCTGCATCCGTCGGCTAAGATAACCGATATCCCGGCCATTTACCCCGCAAGAACGCCTGAATTCCGTGACGCTGAAATCGCCCAACTCCCATCGCCGTTTCTTCTTGAAAAACACCGGCATCTCGCTGGCGCTGCCCGTGCTCCATTCTCTCTCAACGAGGCTTCTCGGCGCCGGGACCGGTTTGGCCGCGACCGAGAGGGCGCAGGGAGCAAGCCCAACACGCATGGTCGCGATTGGAAACCTGTTAGGCTTTTACCAGCCTTCGTTCTTTCCGACCTCTCCGGGACCGAACTACGAGATGCCGCGGCTCCTCAAGCCTCTGGCGCCGCACCGCAAGGACTTCACCCTTTTCTCCGGCCTCGACCACGACCACAAGGGCGGTCACTTCGCCGTGCATTCCTTCCTCAGCGGCGTTCTCTTGATGGACGCCAAGGGGCGGCCCGACGGCAACATCTCCATGGACCAACTTGCCGCCGAGTCCGTCGGGAGCCTCACGCGCTTTCCGTCACTGACCATCGGCTCCGAAACCGGCATTCACGGCGGATTCAAGATGTGCTGGACACGCAGCGGAACACGCGTCCCTCCCATTCCCGGCCCCAGGGAACTGTTCAACAAGATTTTCGTTGACGAATCCACGGCCGACCTCGCGAAGTCCCATGACAGGTTCCACCTCAAGGGATCGATCCTCGATGCCGTGCTCGGCGACGCCAAGTCCCTCCAAGGCCGCATTGATCGCGAAGACCGCGAGAAGCTCGACGAGTATTTCACCTCGGTTCGCGACGTCGAGAAGAGACTTGAACTCAGCCGCCACTGGGCAGACGTCCCCAAGCCGAAGCCGCCGATCGGTGCGCCGAGTAACACGAACATGGTCGACGATCTCCCGCTGCTCTACGACCTCATCGTTCTCGCCCTCCAAACCGACTCCACACGCATCGCCACCTTGGAAATCGGCGGCGACTTCGAGGCGCGCTACTTCGACATCAAGAAGGGTTACCATGCACTTTCCCACCACGGGAAACTCCAGGAAAACATCGATAACCTGCTCGTCCTCGAGGAATACCAGATGCAGCAGTTCTCCCGCTTCCTCGGAAGACTGAAGTCCGTCAAGGAAGGGAACGGCACCCTCCTTGACCACAGCATGGTCCTCTTTGGCAGCGGCATGGCGAATGCCAATTCCCACACGAACAAGAACCTTCCGGTCATCCTTGCCGGCGGGGGCTTCAAGCACGGCGAATACAAGACCATCCGCCGCGACGAAACCCATCACACGCCGCTGAGCAATCTCTACGTGAGCATGCTGCAGAAATTCGGCATGGAAGTGGATCAGTTTGGGACTAGCACGGGGACTTTGCTATAGCCGCGACGCGTTTTGGAAACCATGCGTCCAACCATTCTCACAGGACTCTTGTTGGCCCTTCAATGCGGTCAGGCACCTGGCGTCGATCCCGAAGTCTTCCTCGACAAATACTGCCTCGACTGCCACGACCGTGATCTGCAGAAGGGTGATCGTGATTTCGAGTCTCTTTCTTTCCCGGTCAACGGTCCGCATGCAATCATCGAGGCGCAGGACATCATTGACCAGTTGGTCCTCGGCGAGATGCCGCCGCAGAAGGCCAAGACGCAGCCCACGGAAGAGGAGATTGCCGACCTCATTGAGGCATTGACCAAGCAAGTCGGAATTGCCCGGGAATCACTCGAGAGCACCGGCGCACAAACGATCCTTCGCCGCCTCAACCGGCGCGAGTATGTCAATACCATCGAAGACCTGCTGGGCCTGGATCTTGAATCGTTCGACCCGACAAGGAATTTCCCGACGGACCAGACCGTCGAACACATGGACAACATCGGCGACACGCTCGTCACTTCCGGTTATCTGCTTGACCAGTATCTTGAGGCCGCCGACGCCGTCATCGAGAAGGTATTCTCTGCCTCTGAGAAACCGAAGGAACAGAATTGGAGTTTCCGCGGCAACTTCTACCAGGGATCGGAGCTCTCCCACTCGCACAAGCGCGTTTTCAACTACCGGTATCTCTGCGTCTATGAGGTGACGGACACGCCGCGCCAGGAAGGTTGCTACGCCTATCTCGACGAGTTCAAGGAAGGCGTCCCGGCAGACGGACTCTACGAAATCGAGGTTCTCGCCCACGCGAAGAACCGCGACCACCCCTACGACGATAAGATCTTCGGTACCGATTTCGCGGAACCGTTTCGCCTCGGCATCGTTCCTGGCCGCGCCAATGCGGGACTCCTTCACAACTCCCAGCCGATCGAGCCCCTGCTCGACGAGGTGACCCTCGGCGACGGCAAGCCCGAATGGAAAAAGATGAAGGTTTGGCTTCACGAGGGCCAAACACCACGGTTTACGTTTCCAAACGGCATGGAGAGTTGCAGGAGTGCCTTCGGCTCCGTCGCGAGCAAATACAGGGACCATTGGCCAAAGGGAGACTTCAAGGGCGGGATCGTGGACGCCCGGCGCGTCGTTCTCGAACACGGGAAAATGCCGCATATCCGCATCCATGAGGTGAAGATTCGCGGGCCGATCTTCGATGCTTGGCCACCGAGAGAACAGCAACTCATTCTTGGAAACAAGCCCTTCAAACCAGAGCGGACTCGCGAGATCCTGAAGGAGTTCGCCGATCGAGCTTATCGCCGTCCCGCGTCCACAGAGGAAGTCAACAACCTCATGAATGTCGTGAAGGTCCGCCGCACCGAAGGCCACTCGCCGAAGCAAGCCATGAAGGATGCGCTGAAGGCAGCCCTCTGCTCGCCCGCCTTCGTTTATCTCGCCGAACCCGCCAAGAACGAGGAAAATGGAGAGAAACTTGGCGCGCATGACCTCGCATCGCGCCTCTCCTACTTTCTCTGGTCGACGATGCCGGACGCGGAACTACGTGCACTCGCCGACAGTGGGAAGATCCTCAAGCCCGCCGTCCTTCGCGCGCAAATGCACCGACTCCTGCAAGACACACGTTCGGAGGAATTCATCGCCGGATTTCTCGACGCATGGCTCAACCTGCGCTCCCTCGGCGACATGCCTCCCGACCGGGACATGTTCGGGAGCTACTACACGTGGGGCCTGGAATCCGCCTTCGCCGAAGAGACCCGAGCCTTCACCCGGCACCTCCTCGAAGAGAACCGGCCGATTTACGACTACCTCGACAGTGACTACAGCCTACTGAACAAGAGCCTGGCCAAGCACTACAAGCTCGACGGTCTTCTCAAGGAATTCGACCGAGAGCCGTCGAAGGCCCATGAGTTCCGAAAAGTCGGCCTCACAAACTATCCCCATCGAGGTGGCCTCCTCGGCATGGGGTCCGTCCTCACCGTGACCGCCAACGGGATCGAAACCTCTCCCGTCACGCGCGGCGTCTGGATCCTCGAAAACATCTTCGGCACTCCGCCCGCGCCACCACCCGATGACGTTCCACCCATCGATCCCGACATTCGTGGTGCGACGACCGTTCGTGATCAACTGGAGAAACACCGGGAAATCACGACCTGCAATGAGTGTCATCGCAAGATCGACCCGCCGGGATTTGCCTTGGAAAACTTCGATCCCGTCGGCGCGTGGCGCACGCATTATCCGGGTGGAAGAAAGCAGGCGCCCAAGATCGACGCCTCCGGCCAACTTTCGAGCGGACAACCCTTTTCCTCGATCTCGGATTTCAAGGAACTCCTCCTGAAACGGAAGCAACCCTTCGCACGCATGCTCACCGAGCGCCTTCTCACCTACGCCACCGGCCGCCGCATCGAAGCGCTCGACCGCGGGGAAGTCGACAGGATTGTAAACCAACTGCAGGAGCGCCACGACGGGATGAGAGACCTTGTGGAACTGGTGACGGTCAGTTCCCTCTTTCGTTCGAGATAGCGCCCCGCCGAGGGAAATCGGCCATTACCTAGGGCGCCGCCGGATAGCCGCTGTCAAGGGACCGCGGGTTTGATGAAGTCTCTACTTCCGTAAGCCAACTCATTGCCGCCCCGGGATCAGTCTCCAACCACTGATCAGCAACGGTGATGATGGTGGTTTCGCGACGCCCAGGGTCTTGAATCTCTGATGCCCAGTTCGAATAGTGGCTCACCCACTCTGCCCCCCTTCCTGACTCAGCTCCCATCGAGACGCCAGAGCTACTTCCCGACACGCTGGTTCCCGACACTGAGAACGCCTCCCGACGCTCAAAGACAACGTCGAGCAATCCATCAATTGCCGCGTCTCTCGTTGGCGGATCAGGAATTTGGGCCACCATTTCCTCAGCCTTTGGAATACTGTCACGGGCAATCTCCCGGACCGACCCTTCAACCATCTCCAGCCGCGGAGCCGAAGGTGGTAAAGGTGCTATCCACTCATAGACTCGCCTTGGCTGCCGGACGACGATCTCTTCCCCGACCGGAACGATCGATCTCCAAATTCTATTCCGGCGCGCGAAGCGTTCGGCCCATTCCATCGCATCTTCCGGACGTTCACGCGCGAACTGCCGACCAACCGGATCCAGAGCAGCCTCCTGCAATTCAGGCGCGGGAAGCCTCTCAACCCATTCAACGGCCTCGTCCACCGAGCTGACCTGGACCACGGAATTCGACAGGATTTCCATCGGTTGCCGCACTTCACGATCGGTCCGGGCCTGAAGTTCCGTGATATAGGAAGTGGCGAGATCCAAATCATTCACGGCCAACCCCTTCACCAGCTCGCCCGTCATGGCGTCTTGAAACTCCCCGGCAGACAAGCCTTCCACATAATGGATCGCCCCTTGTGGCTCCTTACTCGCCCAGCCCGGCACCGCGTTGGCCAGCAGACCCTCTGTTTGTGATTCCTCAACAAGCTGCAGGTAGTCGAGAACGCCGTCCGGATCCTCCGCCCCCCACGCGAAATCAAAAATCTCCATCATCTCTGCAGATACTCCCGCCTCTAACAACCCCTCGCGCAGCACAGGCGCATTCTCCCGGGTGATTGAAGCCAGGATTCGGTCAAACGATCTCCGACCTTCAAGAGGATCTAGACTCTTTCCTGCCTTCGCCACCAGTTCCGCCAACTCCTCCGCAGAAAGCGCCTTGTCTCCCCCTTCCTTCGGGTCTTCGCGCAGAAAACGCTCAAATTTCTTCTCCAGACTCGCTTCGCCGGCTCCGGACCGCCCACTCTCCAGCGACGAGATGCGGATATCCGCACGTGGCTTCCCCGTGCCGCCGCCGGGCGCGCCGAAGATGAACCCAAGTCCACCCTGCACCCCGGTGTAGAAGGCACCTGCGGCAATTACCACCCAAACAGCGTGCTTCGCCAGCTCTCGCATCGTTAGAATCTCCTCGACAGCGCCATTGTGCTCTGGTCCCCTCTTTCTTTCAATACTTTTTCCATCCGATGAAATCCCCCGTCTCCGCGCTCTTCACCGCCCTGCTCCTCCACCAAGCCGCCTTTGGCGCCGAGCGACCGAACGTCCTTTTCATCATCGCGGACGACGCCTCGCGGGACAGTTTCGGCGCCCACGGGAGCACCTATGTGGAGACCCCGGCCTTTGACCGCATCGCCAAGGAGGGTGCGCTTTTCACGAACGCCTACAACTGCAATCCCAAGTGCGCCCCCGCGCGGGCCTGCCTTCTCACCGGTCGTTATTCCTGGCAACTCGGGGAGGTTTGCAATCACCAGCCCTTCTTTTCCTCAAAGTGGAAACTCTACCCATGGCTCCTCGAAGATGCTGGATACGAAATTGGGTACACCGGCAAAGGTTGGGGACCCGGGCTTTGGCAAGGATTGGATACAGGCAAGTCACCGAAAAGCGCGAATCCGGCGGGCCACCCCTGGAATGATCTGAAGCTGAAACCTCCGTACAAGGCGATCTCCAACATCGACTACGCGGGAAACTTTGAGGCCTTCCTCAAGGCAAAGCCGACAGACAAGCCATTCTGTTTTTGGCTCGGAACGAAGGAACCACACCGTGCCTACGAACTGGATGCCTGGAAAAAGGACGGGCGCGAACTGGAGAAAGTGACCGTCCCTGACTACTACCCTGACAATGCCACCATTCGGGGTGACCTCGCGGATTATGCGATCGAAGTGGAGTGGTTCGACAAGCACATAGGACTCGCCCTGAAACACCTCGAATCGCACGGAATGCTGGAGAATACCTTGATTATTGCCACCTCCGACCACGGCATGCCCTTCCCCCGGGTCAAGGGCCAGATCTATGACGACGGCTTCCACATCCCCTTTGCCGTCCGCTGGGGGGCGAAAATGGAGCAAGGGCGCACTGTCACCGATTTCATCACCTTTCCTGACCTGGCTCCGACCATCCTGGAGGTCACCGGCGTCAAGGCTCCTGCCCAAGTAACCGGTCAAAGCTTCCTTCCTCAACTCCTCGCAACAGAATCCGGTCGCGTTGACGAATCCCGCGACCACACCCTGCTCGGAAAGGAACGTCACGACATGGGTCGGACGGACGGCGAGCAGCTTTCGGTCGGGTATCCCGCACGGGCCATTCGCACCGACGAGTTTCTCTACGTCCGCAATTTCAAGCCCCACCGCTGGCCCGTCGGCGATCCTCAATATGGTTATCTGAACTGTGACGGCTCCCCCACGAAAAGCTATCTGACCGCCCTCACCGAGAATTCCGCGGAGTATCATTTTTACTTGTCGAGCTTTGGCAAGCGACCCGCCGAAGAACTCTATGACATGCGAACGGACACCGACTGCGTCCACAACCTCGCCGGGGACAAGACCCATTCGGACACGAAGGCGAATCTCTGGGAAAAATTGAAAGCGGGACTGACCGCGCAAAAGGATCCCCGCATCCTCGGCAACGGCGATATTTTTGACTACTACCCAAACCGGCAAGTCGAGCGACAGCAAAAGCTCTACGGCAAGCCTGACTACGACCCGATCCGCTTGCTCGAAGAGAAGTTTGGCGTCAAGTCTGCCGCTTCGGAGATGGTTGAATAATTAGCAGTTCTCGTGAAAGCCCTCGCTCTTTTCCCCCTCCTGCTCCTGCTCGCTTTGCCAGTGGGAGCAAAGCCACCTAACATTGTCCTCATTCTGGCCGACGACCTCGGGTATGGCGACGTGAAGTGCTACGGGGGAGATCGTTGCCGGATTGAAACCCCGAACATCGACGCCCTCGCTGCGAACGGCCTCCGCTTCACCAATGCCCATGTGAATGCCTCCGTCTGTGTTCCGACACGCATCGCCTTGATGACAGGTCGCTACTCATGGCGTTTTACCCGTCCGGAGTTCACGGGTCCATGGGGTTTCATGGGACCGAAACCCGGTGTTGAAAAGTTCACGCTCGCCAAGCTACTCAACCGCGCCAACTACCGCACAGGCTATGTCGGAAAATGGCATCTCGGCACGCGCATGGCCACGGTAGAGGGTGCCGACCAGCAGGACTCGGAAACCGTCGATTTTTCGAAACCCCTTCTCTACGGCCCTCCTCAGTTCGGCTTCAAGGAAAGCTTCATCCTCCCCGGATCGCTCGACATGTTTCCTTACGTCTATGCCCGGGACAACGTATGGCAGGGAGATGTTACGGCACAGAAAGGCTGGAGCGCCTTCAATCGCATCGGCCCAGCCGAAAAGGACTTCGAGGACCACGAAGTGCTGGAAACTTTTTACCGTCAAGCCGAGTCCTTTATCGGGAAGCAATCAGCGAAGAAGCCGTTCTTCCTCTATCTCGCCCTGACTGCCCCACACACTCCCACGAGTCCCGGCGTTGCCTGGCAGGGAAAGAGTGAGCTTGGAGTCTACGGCGACTTCGTCATGGAAGTGGACCATTCGGTGGAGCGCGTCATGGACGCGTTGAAGGAAAACGGATTTGCCGAAAACACGCTCGTCCTTTTCTCCTCCGATCATGGCGCCGCTTCTTACGCGGGAAACATTCTCGAGGCCACGCCCGGTCAGATGAAACTACTGGAGAAAGCCGGCCATTATCCCGGTGGCCCTCATCGGGGCTACAAATTCACCGTCTATGAAGGCGGCTTGCGGGTTCCACTCGTTGCGCACTGGCCAAAAGTCATCAAGAAGGGCCGTTCCACCAACGCCCTCGTCAGCCTTAGTGACATGATGGCGACCTTCGCCGACCTCTCCGGCGAAAAACTCTCGAAGACCGTCGCCCCCGACTCCATCAGTTACGCCAGCATTCTCCGCAACCCACAAGCCCGATCCGCGCGAAAATCGCTCACGATGCAATCCGCGATGGAGTGTTTCACACTGATTGAGGGCAACTGGAAGCTTGCCTTGTGCCCCGGCAGCGGCGCGAAGGACCTCCACCTCATTGAGCCCTTGTCCGGCGAGGCGTGGAAGGCAGCCTTGGAGCAGTTCGGGAAATCACCCACAAGGGACGACCTCACCCGCCCGCCGTTTGTTCAACTCTACAACCTTGCCTACGACCCCCACGAGGATCACAACCTTGCCGCCGATAATCCAGCCCGCGTCGCACAGATGGTCGAACTGCTCCGGGAGAAGATTGACCGCGGCCGCAGCACTCCCGGACCTGATTTGGAGAACGACCGGAACGTCCTTCTTCACCAGCGTACACCCGACGCACTGCGAGGGGTCATTCGCTGAAGACTCACTTCTTTTTCTTCTTCGCCGGCTTGAAACGACCCTCATACTCGGGCCGTAGCTTCCATTCGTCGAAGTAAGGCTCGTACTCCTTCATGTCGGTCCAGAAGCGGGGCTCCACATCGGAGGGGACGACTTTTCCTTCCGGGTAGTCCTTGCCTTCGATACTGGCGTCGACGGAGTCCCTGTAAGCCTCGTAAAGCTTCCGCAGACGTGCCGCGACTTTGGGTTGCGAAGCGGTGATGTCGTTCAACTCGGCGGGATCCACGCTCAAATCGTAGGCTTCCGCCTTTCCAATCCCGTCTTTGGGAACGTAAAGCTTCAAATCGTTGTCCACGAGGGCACCGGTCCGGTTATAGCGGAAGGGAATCGGTTTCTTCCGCTTTCCAAGCTCCTTCTTGAAGAGCGGCTGGATGCTCGCGCCATCCACGAGATCCAACATGCTGTCGTCAGGAAGGCCCACTAACTCTGCGATCGTGGGAAAGATATCCATCGCCGAGGCCGGGTAGGAGGTGATGCGGGGTTTGATCGCGGCAGGATACTCGATGATTCCCGGAACGCGGATCCCCCCTTCATACAGGTTCCCCTTGTTCCCCCGAAGGCCGCCCACGGTCTCCGGCTCGATCTTCGGCAAGCCTCCGTTGTCGCTCGTAAACCAAAAAAGAGTATCATTGGCGATCCCCAGATCTTTGAGCCCCTGGCGCAACGTTCCCACGCTCCGGTCCATCGCGACCAACTCCGCATGGTGATCCATCGATCCCTTTTCAAGGTGTTCGAATCCCTTCCGGTCTTTCTCCATCGCCATGAACGGCACATGCGGTGTACCATACCAGATCACGGAAAACGTCGGTTTCCCCGCCTTGACCTGCTCCCCGATGAACTTCAGCGCTTCGTCGACAATGATCTCAGAAGAATCACCTTCGAACTCCTCAAAGTCCCCTTTCCGGCTCATGATGGGATTCATGTCGAAGAAGTTGGTGACCGTCAGCCATTCTTCGAAACCGAAGACTCCCGGGTGATGGTCGTCCGTGGCCAACACGGGGACACCGGGACCGCGGATTCCGTTGAGATGCCATTTCCCAAAATGCCCGGTGGCGTAGCCTGCCTTCTTCAACGCGGCGGGGAGCGTTTTCTCCTGGTGGCGCAGGGCGTGGCCGTGGCTCGGGACCCCCGTTCGCTGTGGCGACCGCCCGGTGAAGACCGCCGCGCGCGTGGGGGAACACACCGCGCTCGCCGCGTAAAACCGGT
>JBCDLR010000014.1:0-23157 GCA_038745205.1 Verrucomicrobiota bacterium | reverse complement strand
TGGTTCCGAGGACGGTTCGTTCCATGTCCTCTACATCGCTCATGGCCGGGGAGAAATGAACTACAAGGAATCGGCAGACTGGATCGCCGTTGTCGAGTCCGCGATCGCGGAGTGGCAGGGGGAGGACATGGACAGGAAGTCACTTCAATTCGGATACACCGGGGAACCGGCGTTCCAATCCGAGGTTGGCGGAGGCATGGAAGAGGACATGTCGGGGTCGATTGTTCTCACGATCACGCTGGTCCTCCTTCTCTTCTGGCTCATGCATCGCCGCCTCCAACCGCTGATGTGGATGACGAAGATGCTCGCGCTGATCCTCGCCCTTACCGTTATCGTCGGGGGATTGCTTTTCGGGAAACTAAGCGTCATGAGCGTGGGCTTTGCCGCCATCCTTATCGGGTTGGCCGTTGATTACGGGGTGGTCGTCTACACGGAATGTCGGCAATCGAATCCCAAGAAGTGCCGTGACTTGATTAAGAAAGTAGGCCCCAGTGTGGCGTGGGCGGCGCTCACCACGGCGGCGGTTTTTCTCGCGCTCAACCTCTCAAGCCTCCCGGGGATACGCCAGTTGGGATCACTTGTGGCCGTGGGAATTCTATTCGGCGCCGGGATCATGTTGGTCCTCTATGCCAAGGTCTCCACGAGGCGATGGTCGGAGGACGAGACGCAGGCCAGCTTTCTCGATCATGCGGGGATGGGTTCGCGCATCGCCGTCCCGGTGTCGCTCGTGGTCTTTGGCGTGGCCGGAGCCAGTGTGCTCGTCAATGGGTTTCCAACCATGTGGACGTCTTTCGACGCCCTTCGGCCTGCCGTCAGTCCCGCAACAGAGACGCTCGAACACATGGCAAAGCGCCTGAGTGGACGCGAGGAAGGTCGCTTGCCGCTTATTGTCACCGCTTCCTCCGCAGAGGAGATGATACCCCGCCTCACAAGGGTGAAAAGGGAGGTCGCGGGGTTGGAAAAGGCGGGCTTGCTTGCCGGGGCCCTCGTCTTCGATCCCATCTGGGCCAACCTTGAAAACCAGAAGGGGAATCGCCCGATTTTCAGGAGCATTCTCGCGAGAAAGGAGGCGGTGCTGGGGCAAATGGAGGATCAGGGGTTCTCGGAGGAACCGGTCGAATTGCTGGAGGAGGTTTTCACCTCGTGGACTCGATTTGTCGATGCCGATAAGGAGGAGTCGGTCTGGCCGGTGGGGAAAGTGAGCCGGGAACTGCTGTCGAGGGCAATCGTCAGCGGCCCTGAGGAGAACGCGCTTCTTGGTTCGGTCGTGCCCGCGGAAGGCATCGATCCCGGCGAAGCCTCGCGTTTACTGAAAACCGACGGAGCTTACGTCACGGGATGGGATACTCTCGGCCCCGCCGTGCGGCCTTTGATCATCAGGGATATCTGGCAGGTATTCGTCCCAATGGCGGTTTTGTTAGTCATCATGCTGGCGGTGGTTTTTCGGTGCTGGAAGACCACCCTGATCGCGTTGAGCGCCCTCGGTTTCAGCGGATTTCTTCTCCTGGCCCTCATGTCAATACTCGGCATGCGCTGGAATTTCCTCAATGTCTGCGCCTTTCCGCTCCTCCTTGGAACGGGCATTGATTACAGTATCCACATGCTCATGGCTTTGCGGCGCCACAACGGCGACCTCCATGAGATCCGCCGCGGCATCGGGCGCGCCCTCCTCTTTTGTGGAGGATCCAGCGCAATCGGTTTCGGCTCACTGGGCATCGCCAACAACGTGGGTCTCGCCAGCCTTGGCCAAGTCTGCGCCATCGGCATTCTGATCACGATGGCGTCGTCGATCTACTTCCTGCCCGCGTGGTGGCGGTGGATGTTCTTGCGGAATGGGAGCGCCGGAAATTGATCTCAAACCTGGTGCTCCGGGCTGTGCCAGCCGGTCTTGCATCCGGCGCTCCAGGCCTTGGGGCTGTTGCCGTGGGCGGGGATCCCGCCGGCGTCCTTCAGCATGCGCGCCATGTGCAGGGTGTTCCAGACAAGGAAAGTGGTGTTGCGGTTGGTGAATTCGTTCTCAGGACCCCCGGAGCCTTCATCGAGATAGGAAGGACCCGGTCCCGCTTCGCCCATCCAGCCGGCGTCGGGCTGCGGAGGGATGGTGTAGCCAATGTGGGCGAGGGAGAAGAGGATGTTCATCGCGCAGTGCTTCACGCCGTCTTCGTTGCCCGTGATGAGACACGCGCCGACGTCGCCGTAAGGGCGATTTTGTTCTTTCTCATTCAACTGCCCGGTGTAGCCGTACATGCGTTCGAAGACGCGGTTGCAGACGGAGGTTTTTTCTCCCAGCCAGACCGAGGTGCAGATGATGAGGATATCAGCCGCATCGATTTCCTTTTGAATCTGTGGCCAGTCGTCGCGTTCCCACTCCGGCGTCTCCGACATGTCGAGGCCGAGTCCCGCCGCGATCTCGTAGTCGACCGGCCGGATGATTTTCGTTTCCACGCCGTTGGCCTCGTAGATGCCTTGCGCCACCTTGATGAGCCCCTCTGTGTGCGAGCGGCGCGGATTGCGTTCCAGTGTGCAATTCAGGA
Source organism: Verrucomicrobiota bacterium (assembly GCA_038745205.1). GTDB lineage: Bacteria > Verrucomicrobiota > Verrucomicrobiia > Verrucomicrobiales > DEV007 > JBCCWV01. The sequence continues at coordinate 20,623 of JBCDLR010000014.1, read as the reverse complement.
AGAGAACCTTGAGGTCGTCGTAATTGGCAGGCGCGTTTGATCCGCACTGCGTGGCTTTGATTTCTTCGAGTTGTTTTGACATGACGGCTTCAGTCTGGGAGAAGGCAGAGTGGTGGTTATTCCGCGAAAATCGAGCCCAAAAAGAAGGCAATCCCTTTCCGCCGTTCGGATTCCAAGGGCGGCCCGAAATCTTTCCGGAATTAAATGAACCTGCACCCCTCCTAACCATCTCTGCGGGACATGACTTCAATTCCTACCATCTTTGCCGAAGCCGAACCTTCAAACGGCATGGAGTACTGTCCGGAATGGTTGTTGAAGTTCTTCGATTTGCTGCAGGGAGTCGCGGATATCGCGGGGATGACGGCGATCACGGTGGGACTGCTGGGCGGAATTTGGATTTGGCTGAGCGGGGAGGCACGAAGCTTGCGGGGCAGGAGTGAAAAGCGCTGGATGTCGATCCGGCGGTCGCGACTTTTCCTCGGCAGCTACATCCTCCTTGGCCTCGAACTCATGATTGTCAGCGATCTTGTGCATTCTTTTCTCCACCCCAACCTCGAGAGCCTTTACGTCCTCGGTCTGGTCGTCTTGATTCGTACCGCGATCAGCTTTTTTCTCGGCAAGGAGCTTGAAGCTGTCCGGGATGAGGAAGCTGAATCAACCACCTAACATATTATGATTTCTGACGCACTCGAATGGCACAAGGTGCTCGATCTGCCCGGACTCGAAGAGCGGCGGGTGACGACCATCACGGTTGGGACGACATCCATCGCACTCTCGAAGTTCCACGGCCAGTATGGCGCCCTCGACAATGCGTGTCCGCACCAGGGCGGTCCACTCGGTGAAGGTTCCATCGAGGAAGGGGCCGAAGGGAAGTGCTGGTTGCGATGCCCTTGGCATGGATGGGACTTCGATCCATTGACCGGCGAATCCCCCGGTGGTCACGGGGACCGGCTCGACGGGTTTCCCGTGGAGGAACGGGACGATGGCATCTACATTGGCATCCCGCCGGAGGAAGAGCACAAGCGCACCAATTCCGACGTGTTGGCCGAATCGCTTGTCAATTGGGGAGTGAAGCATGTCTTCGGCATGGTGGGTCACTCGAACCTGGGAATGGCCGATGCGCTCCGCCGTCGCGAAGAGGCGGGCGAACTGAGTTTTTATGGCATTCGTCACGAGGGCGCGGCGGCTTTCGCATGCTCTGCCTACGGAAAACTCACCGGCAGGGTGGCCGCGTCGTTTACCATTGCCGGTCCCGGGGCGACGAACCTCATGACCGGTCTCTATGATGCGAAAGTCGATCGCGCCCCCATGCTTGCCATCAGCGGACAGGTGAATACGCAGGTGTTGGGGCCGGGAGCGTTCCAGGAACTCGACCTGCTCTCCGTTTTCAAGGACGTTTCCGCGTTCAATCAGGCGGTCTACGCGGACTCAAAACATGGTGAGCTGGTTTCGCTTGCCTGCAAGAACGCCTTGCTGACTCGCAATCCGGTGACCCTGGTCCTTCCGGACGAGGTGCAGGAGATGGAGAACGCAGAAGGAAAACCGGGAAGCCCGGAAGGTCGTGTTACTCCGCTTTCGATGGCGCCCCCTGAGGAAGAACTACGCAAGGCGGTAGCACAAATTCGGGAAGCCAAGCGCCCTGTCATCATCGTGGGTCATGGCGCCCGCTTCGACATGGACAAGATCATCGCTTTTGCGGAGAAGCTGCAGATTCCCGTCGCGACGACCTTCAAGGGCAAGGGATTGATCTCCGATGCCCATCCGCTGGCGTGCGGTGTTCTTGGCCGGTCCGGCACGCCAATCGCGAGCTGGTTCATGAACGAATGCGATCGCCTCATTGTCATCGGGGCCTCGTTTTCCAATCACACCGGCATCGCCAGCTACATGCCGACGATCCAGATCGACTTCGATCCGATGGCCCTCGGCAAGTTCCATTCCGTGGAAACATTGGTTTGCGGGGAGATCGGACGGACGATGGATCTGCTTGATGAGGCTTTCCAGCAACCCATTGCTCGTGAGGGCATTACTGCTGAAGTGGCGGAACGCTGGCGCATTTGGCGGACGGAGAAAGAAAGCCGTTTGGCCGACGACCGCGGAGAAGGTGTGAGTTCTTCAGCAGTTTTCGATGTCATGAACCGCCTCGTGCAGGACGACGCCATCCTCGCGGTCGATGTCGGGAACAACACCTACTCCTTTGGCCGATATTTCGAAGCGAGCGGCAAGCAGGCCGTGCTCATGTCGGGCTACCTGGGTTCCATCGGATTCGGTTATCCCGCCGCGATGGGGGCGTGGGCGGCGACCACCCAAGAAGGCAGCCAGTGGGAAGGACGGCCGGTATGGTGCGTGACCGGGGATGGCGGTTTTGGACAATACATGATGGAATTACTGACCGCCGTGAAGTACGGGATGAACATCACGCACGTCTTGTTGCACAACGACGAACTCGGAAAAATTTCGAAGGAGCAGCGTGCTGGTGAGTTTGAAGTATGGAAGACAGACCTGCACAACCCGAATTTCGCCGATTACGCCACGCTCTGTGCGGCAAAGGGAATCCGCGTCGAGAGGAAGGAAGACCTCGAATCCGCCATTCAGGAAGCGCGGGATCATCACGGGCCCGCGATGGTCGAAGTGATGACTGATGCTTTGTTAGTGTAATTGTTTTCCATGTCCGACTTCGACCAACGCTCTCTCATCGTGCACCGCCAACTCCGCGGAAAGATCGCTGTGGCGGGAAAACTGCCCGTGGAATCGACCGAGGATTTGTCGGTCGCCTACACACCTGGCGTTGCCGAGCCCTGCCGGGCGATTGCCGCTGATCCCGCGCAGGCTCGGGAATTGACGATCAAGCGGAACGCCGTCGCCGTGGTCTCGGACGGCTCTGCGGTGCTTGGCTTGGGCAATATTGGACCGCTTGGCGCCATTCCCGTCATGGAAGGCAAGTGCCTCTTGTTCCGGGAATACGCGGGAATCGATGCCTGGCCGATCACGCTCGACACCCAGGATTCGGCCGAGATTATCGAGACGGTGCGCCGCATTGCGCCGGTCTTTGGAGGTGTGAATCTAGAGGACATCAGCGCACCGCGTTGCTTTGAAATCGAGGACGCCCTTCAGGACCTGGGAATCCCGGTTTTCCACGATGACCAGCATGGGACGGCCATTGTCTTGCTCGCCGCCTTGATCAACGCCGCGAAGGTGGTTGGAAAGGATCTCCGCGACATGAAGGTCGTGATCAATGGCGTCGGTGCCGCCGGGTCCGCTATTGCCAAGTTGCTGCGATGCGTGGAGCAGGATCCTGCGGTCTGCACGCCTGTTCGCGAGATTGTCGTTTGCGATCGCAAGGGTGCCTTGCATGGGGGGCGAGAGGATTTGAACGAGGCGAAGCGCGACCTCTTGCGATTTACCAACAAGGGAAATGAAACGGGCCGCGTCCAAGAGGTGCTCGAGGGGGCAGATGCATTCGTGGGTGTGAGCGTGGGGGGATTGTTGGAAAAAGACGACGTGGCTCGCATGGCCGAGGGGGCGATTGTCTTTGCCATGGCGAACCCCGATCCGGAAATCTTGCCGGACGAAGCCCGTGCGGGCGGTGCGGCGGTTGTGGGAACGGGACGAAGCGATTTCCCCAACCAAGTGAACAATGTCCTCGCCTTTCCCGGGATTTTCCGCGGGGCGCTCGATGCGGGCTCGAGGGTGATCAGCCCCGAGATGAAGATTGCCGCGGCGCACGCCCTTGCGGGGGCGGTCAAGGAGCCGACGGCAGAACGCGTCTTGCCCTCTCCGCTGGACCGGACAGTCGCGCCCCTGGTGGCGAAGTATGTTTGCCGCGCAGCGCACGGTGAGTGTGAAAACCTCGACGAATCATGATTGAAATATTGCTGACCATCCTCGGAATTTATCTTCTGATCGGTCTCCTTATCGCGGTGCCATTCGCTTTCATTGGAGCCAAAAAAATTGATCCCGCGGCCGTCGAGGGAACCTGGGGATTCAAACTCCTCGTGATTCCAGGGGCCATGGTCTTCTGGCCGATGCTTCTGAAACGCTGGATGCAGAACGAACCACCTCCGATCGAAACCTCCGCCCATCGCTAGACACGCCATGCAGAGCTCCCACCGAAAAAGACACCGTTTGATGTGGATTGTATTGGGTCCCGTCGCAGGCGCGGCCCTCATTTATGCCTTGGTCAATCGCATTCAGATGCCGGTGATGGACGAGGTTCCCGGAACAGAAAGCAAGGAGGCCCGGCCATGAGTGCCTCCTACAAGGCAGTCGGCTGGAACGCCTTCAAGAAGCGCTACGACATCGTCCTCGCGCTGTCCGTCGTCGGTTTCCTCATCGCTTTCATCGCCGTCGGGATGGCCCTTTATCCGACCGCGCAACCGATGAACCTCCTTATCCGCGCGACGGCGACGGCCGCGTGGATTCTCCTCCATTTCATTCTTATCATCGGACCGCTCGCACGGCTCGACCGGCGCTGGCTGCCCGTGCTTTACAATCGTCGACATCTCGGAGTCACCATGTTCCTGGTCGCCTTCATCCATGGGGCGCTTTCCACCTTGTACTACCACGGCGCAGGAAGCGTGAACCCCATCGTTTCAATTTTCACGACCGATGCGGGAACGACGATGGGATCTTTTCCTTTTCAAGCCTTCGGTTTTGTCGCGCTCATGATTCTCTTTGTCATGGCGGCTACGAGCCATGACTTCTGGCTCGCGAATTTGACGGCGCCTGTTTGGAAGTCGCTTCACATGCTCGTCTATGTTGCCTACGCGCTGTTGGCGATTCATGTGGCCTTCGGCGTCCTGCAGGCGGAAACGCATCTTGCCTATATTGTTTTGTCAGGATTCGGACTGGTCCTTGTTACCGGATTGCATATTTTCGCGGGTCTCAAGCAGCAAGACCTTGATGTCGAGCATAGCGGCGATGAAGAGGGAGGATTCGTCGACGTTTGCGCGGTCGGGGATCTCGTCGAAAACGAACCGCATGGTGTGACCGTAGGGGGGGAGCGGGTCGCAGTCGTGCTTTATGAAGGCGACAAGATTTCTGCAGTCTCCGGAGTGTGTCAGCACCAGAACGGTCCGCTCGCCGAAGGGAAATTCGTCTTTGGCTGCCTCACGTGCCCGTGGCACGGCTACCAGTACAAATTGGACGACGGAACTTCGCCGCCGCCGTTTACGGAAAGGATCCCAGTCTTCCAGGTCCGTGTCGGTGGGGGCCGTGTTTGGATCAAAAGGAAGTCCGAAGGGACGGGTGTGCCGGTGGCACCGGCGTGTGTGGGAGATTCCTGTGAACCTGAAGCCGCTTGAGAAAAACGATGAACGAAAAGAATAAAGGCGAAGAAGAGTTTTTTATCGGATGGCAGGGCAAGGCACCGGAAAAAACGGGACGGCATTTACGGTTCCTCGTTCTTGGTGGATTGCTCGTCGTTCTGGGGCTGGCTGCAGCGATCCCTGTCTGGCAAAAGACGGTTCCCAAGGATGCGGCATGGGACTACGAAGTGAAGGAGTTTACCGGGGTGTTGTTGAAGGAACCCACCCCTGTCCTGGTCGGGGACGAAGGGGCTGTTTGGTACTTGGTGAATGAATTCAAATTTGGTTTCGACATGGAGGTCGCGGAGAAGTTCCACCTGAAACGCGTTTCGCTGGAGGGCAGCCTGATTTCCCGCGAAGGCCAGGTCATGATCGAGGCATTTCCCCAGACGGTGAAAGATATTGGTGGAGCAGACGGGACGAATCCATTGGGCGAACCGAAGCAGCTTGGTGAACTGACTCTTCAGGGAGAGATCGTCGATTCGAAGTGCTATCTCGGCGTCATGACTCCGGGGAACCTCAAGCCACACCGCGCTTGTGCGATCAACTGCATTTCCGGTGGCATTCCGCCGGTATTGGTTGTCCGGGATCAGAAGGGAGTCGCTTCGTACTTTCTCCTCGTGGGTGCGGATGGGGAGGCGATCAACAAAGAAGTCTTACCGCTGGTGGCAGAGCCGGTGGAGGTCCGGGGAATGTTCGAGAAACTCGGTGAGCTGCAAATACTGAAGGTGAACCCGGATGGGCTCACCCTTCTCGAAAGCTAGATTTTGGGCTCGCCTCCTATCTAATTCTTGTTCCGACGCTGGACGAGAAGGAGCACAATACCTGTGGCCATCGAGAGGATAAACGCGCCGGATTCCGGGACCACCGTAACTTGTGCCTGTCCAAAAACAGAGGAAATCTCAGTGTTCCGCTAGTATACATAAGTCGAGAACTGGCTGGATCGCAAAACAGAGTGAACAAATCTTGCGCCGCCAAGTAGCTCGTCTTCAGATGGATAGGCCTCATTGGGGGAGAAACTGTGAGGCAAGTTTCTCCATCGTCTGTTGCACCTTGACTTGTGCTTCCTCATTTCCTGCATTCGTCATCACCACCAACGCGTTCCTGGAGGAGGGGAAAAATGTCGCTGTCGTGAAAAACATCGTATTCGATCCGGAGTGCGAGTATGATTTTCCGTCCGGCCCCGGTCGGGAAGTCACTCCCCAACCCATGGCATAGGGTGCCACCTTGGTTGGCTCATAGAGGATCGCCCTTTCTTCGCCGGAAAGGATATCCTTGCCCAGTTCGCCGAGATGAAACTGAAGGTACCTTGCGTAGTCCTCCACGTTGCAATGGACGGCGTTGGCTGGTGCGATTCCCGCCGGATTATCACCGGACGGTTCGGGGTCGACGGGAACAAATCTGCCCCCGCGTTCGTGATGGCCGTAGGGTTGATCGGTTCTTCGATTGGAGGCGGGGGCGCGAAAGCCCGCGGATTTCATCTTGAGTGGCTGGAAGATGTTTTCTTCCATCAAGTTCTCCCATGATTCGCCAGTGACGGCCTCCAGCATGGCTCCGGCGATGGAAAACCCGGTGTTGGAATAGACGTACTTCCCGCCTGGTGGGTAGGAAGATGGATTCTCAAGGGTGCCTTCTACCAGAAGGAGTCGCTGCTTTTCCAAGGCGCCCTTGGCTTCCCAAAGGTCTTGCCACAGAGGGCCTTCGACATTCCCAGCGGTGCCACCGGTGTTCGTCAAAAACTGGGCGAGTGTCGCGTCTTTGAAACTTTCATGGACCTTGATCTTCGTGAAGACCTCGGCGGCAGTGGTCTCCCATTTTATCTTTCCTTCTTTCACGAGGATCGCCGCAAGGACCGCGGTCATTGATTTGGTGTTCGAACCAAGATGGAACTTGTCGTCGACTTCGACTTCTTTCCTGTCGCCGACCTTGCGGATTCCCGTCGCGCCGATAGCCACAATGTCTCCATCGACAATGACGGCGGCGGCCATGGCGGGAATTTGCGAGTCGTCGAGTAGTTTTTCCAGTTCCGGAGAGATGTTTTCAGGTGCGGCCGTCGCGAAGGCACCGCACGTCATCCATGCGCCAACGATGGCGAGAGAGGCTATTTTCCTTCCCTGGTCCATTTTTTGTAGAGTTCCGAATTCCGCTGGTAGGCCTTGTAGCCCGCAGAGTTGGATTTCATCGTAGTGAGCTGGGCCTGGATTTCCAAGTCGTAAATTTCGGGAGTTTCCGGGCCCGGATCCTTGATCGCTGTCGTCCAGGCATCCAGCTGCTGGCGAAGCCCACGTAGCGTTTTTTCATAGACTGGTTCCGCGGCGAGGTTTTTCAATTGCCATGGGTCTGCTTGGTACTGGTAGAGCTCTTCCGCTGGCCGCTCGGGCGCGAAGAGTAATTGTTCGGCCAAGTTACCGGCCTTTCCATCGGCGTGCAGTTCCCGCAAACGCTGGAGAATGGCTTTGTTGTCCTTGTAGTTGCTGGGTTGGAGATGGGGGCGGTTGGGAAAGTAATTGCGGATGTAGAGATGCTTTTCGGTGCGGACGGAGCGGATTTGATCGACAGCTTCTCCACAGCGGTCACGGGCGGCAAAAACCGCCTCGCGAGGTTTGTAATCACTCGCGAGGATGTTGCGACCCTGCATCGAGTCCGGAATATCAATGCCCGCGGCAGCAAGGGAAAGCGCGGCAATGTCGATGTGCTCGACGAGGTCAGTCCGGGTGATGTTTTTTGCAATGCCCGGCCCGCGAAGAACGAGCGGGATGTGTGTGCCCTCATCATAGAGGAACTGCTTGCCGCGGGCGTGGCTGATGCCGTGATCGGTAAAGAAAATGACGAGTGTATTCCCAAGCAGGTTCTCTTCACGCAGCCGGTCGATGACCTTCTTCACGTGGAGGTCTGTCAGGCGAACGCTGTCGAGATAAGTCGACCAGTCACGGAGAAGCAACTCGTCGCAGGGGTAGTAGGGAGGAAGCTCAACGTCGGAAGGAGTCGTCGCGCTGCCAAATTCCGTCGTTGCTCGCGCCGCGAGCGCCTCATTCCTCTCCACCGAATCTCCGCGCAATTTGCCACCGGGGAGTTGGACCTGCATGAAGAACGGCTGTCCCTCGGCCCGGCCGGCCCAGTCATGGCTGTCGTAAATTCCGGCGTCCCAGTCGAAGTTGTAATCCGTCTTCCCCATGCGAGGCTTTTCGGCGGGCAGTCCCCTTGAATCGAACCCCGGCAAGCCGCTGCCGCTGCAGCTCCAGTATCCCGCGCGTTGGAAAGTGGCGGGGATGGGTTCGACACCCTCCGGCAATTGAATGCGATGCTTCCCGCGGCCGCTCCGGTGATGGTGGGCGCCGATCGAGTTCTGATACATGCCGGTAATGAGCGACGAGCGGAACGTGGAACACACGGGCGCCGTGGCATAAGCGCGGGTGAACTTGAGGCCTTCGGAAGCCAGTTGATCAACAGCGGGAGTCTTGATCGTGTTTTCGCCGTAACACGAAAAGTTGGCCGACATGTCGTCGACGACGATCCAGAGAATGTTGGGGCGTTGGTTTTCGCCGAAGACCGGGCAGATCAGGGCGAGAAAGAGCGAGAAGTGGAGAAATCTCATGGAGTGGAGAGCGAAGGTTATCCAAGTTGAGCGAAGGCCAACCAGAGGACAAGCCAACAGATTACGTCCTCACCAAGGCTGAATCCCACACGACGCAGGAGGGGCCGTGGCAAAATCCACTTCTCGCGGAGTCTGAGCGTCCTCGTTGTCATGGTCCATCCCGTGGCTGCACCGGCAAGCGCGCCGGGGATGGCCAGCCAGATACTCACCGGGAAAAACGCGAGGAAGGCGACAAGCGCTGCGGCGACCAACCGAACCCATTGACTGAACTTGCGGATGACCTTTTCCGCGCCCGGGCTTTTGTCGGCTCCAAACTCCAGAAGATAGAAGCCAAAAAGAAGAGCCATCGTCACCACTCCGCTCAGCAGCGAAAAATGTTCGTTCCATTCAGGGAAGGTGGCCAGCCAGCCTACGTTTGTTGCGGCCCCCAATGCGGCGAGAACCAGCCAGCATCGCCATCCGCAGCAGGCGCACAGCAGGCTCGTGAAAAGGAAGAGGCGGAGTATTTCCATCACGACCGGCCTCGCTGACCCCGGCGTTGAATCGCTTCGTCGTAGTGCCCTTCGAGGGCTTCGATTTGGCGGGCGTGGTCGAAGCGTTCGACGACGGCTTCGCGGGCGGCGGCGGACATTTGACGGTATTTGTCAGGATGCCCCATGACCTCAAGAAGGCGCCGGACAAGCGCCTCATGATCCCGTTCCGGAACAAGGATGCCGGACACGCCGTCGTCCACTGCTTCTGGGATGCCGCTGTGAACGGTCGCACCGACCGGTAGGCCGCTGGCCATGGCTTCGAGCATCGCGTTGGGTACTCCCTCGACATTGCCGTCTTTGCTGGTTTGGCTGGGATGGAGAAAAAAATGGGTATCGGCGGCTTCCGCAGACCAATCTTCGAAGGGGAGGAAACCGCGAAACGTGACTTTTTCCGCGAGTCCGAGTTCGCCTGCCAGTGATCGCAACTCACCATCCATCGGCCCGTCGCCCGCGATGGTGAGACTCGATCGAGGGAACTTTTCTGCGATCGTCTTGAAGGCGCGGAGTGTCGTGGGAATCCCCTTCTTGTCGATGAGTCGGCACGCCTGGAAGAATCGCCAGACGCCATCCGATGGTGCTTGTCTCTGCGTGAAAGTGATTTCCTCGACGGGAATGGCCGTGCGGTGGAGTCGGAGTTTCTCCTCCGGGCAGCCCAGGTCGCGGAGCTTTTTCAGCAGGGATTCGGAGCGCCCGAGAACGAGATCGGCGGTCGGGAAGACCTCCAACAGGCGTTCGCGGTAAACGGGGTTGTCAGTGTCGACTCCCGCGTCTGCCCCATGAAACGAAACCACCACCGGCCATGGCGTCGCCTTCAAAAACGGGAGCAGCTCGATGGCCGTGTTACCGAAATAGACGTGGAGAACCCGGGACTCGTGCTTTTGAAAGGCGTAGAACAGGTCACGTGTCTCGCGGTCGGTGAGCGGAACCGGTTCCTTCCGCACCTTCTGGAAATAGAATCGGCGGAAGGCGCGAAGGCGCGACTTCCGGATGACCGTGACCCACTTGTCGTGCAACGGAAAGAGGTCCGCGTTCGACCGTCGCCGCGTGATAACGCTCGGCTTGAAGCTGTTCAGACCCACGACCTGCCGGTAGATATGCTGCATGTCCCGTGCGAGGAACGTCGAGCAGTAGCAGGCAATGACGGGGCGCGGGTCTTTCATGGATGAGTTTTCAGGGAGCAGATTTCAGCATTTCAATTGCCCCGAAAAACGCATCGATACATACCCTAGCTCGGCACGACAAACCACAAGATCTGCGCGAGCAGGTAGCCGACGACGGAAATCACAATGGAGATGATGGACCACGTTTGCAGCGTCTGTTTTTCGCTCATGCGGAAGTAGCGGTTGATGATCCAGAAACCGCTGTCGTTGAAGTGGGAGAAGCCGGTCGCGCCCGCCGCGATGGCGATGACGATGAGGGCGAGTTGAGGCTGGCTCAGGCCATCGACGAACGAAATCATCAAGCCCGCGGCCGTGACCATGGCGACGGTGGCGGAACCCTGGGCGATGCGAACGAGGGTCGCAAAAACCCACGCGAGAAGAAGGACGGAAATGCCCGTGCTCGCAAAAGCTTGTTCGAGTGCGTCCGCGACCCCGCTTTCCTTGAGAATGCCCTTGAAGACACCGCCCGCACCGGTGATGAGAATGATGAGTCCGGCTGGTCCGAGGGCCTTGGTCATCACTTCAAGGAGTTCATCTTTGTTGGCGCCGCGCCCGAATCCAAGGAAGGCGAGGGCCCCGAGCGTTGCGATGAGCAAGGCGATCATGGGGTGACCGAAGAAGAGCAGCGATTGCTGGAAAACAGGCGCTTCACCGATGGCGGCCGCGACGGCGTCGTTGCGAAGTCCGCGAATCTCATTCGCCGTGGCGCCGTCTGGAACATCGAAGGAGACCCCGGCGGCGATGGATTCCTTGATGATGGTGCCCGTGACGATGAGGAGAATCGGGAGGCCGATTAAAAGAAGAATCGTGCCAATGCTCGGGAGGTTTCCCTTCGCTTCCTGCTCGCCCTCGATGTTCTCCGGGGGGTCGATATGAATGTTCTTGGTCAGGTGTCTCGGGAGGAGCAGGCCGGCGATGATGGCGGTGGGGAGTCCGACGGCGCAGCCCAAGAGAATAACCCAGCCGAGATTGACCCCGAGGACGAAGGCCACGAATACCGGGCCCGGCGTCGGGGGGACAAAGGCGTGGGTCACGCCCATGCCCGCGACCAGCGGGAGGCCGAAATGCAGCACGGACTTGCCGGTCTTTCGGGCGAGGGCGTAGACAATCGGGGCGATGATGACGAGGGCAACATCGAGGAAAACAGGGACGGAAATGATGAAGCCGGTGAGCAACATGGCGATCGGTGCCCTTGACTCGCCGAAGGCCTTGATCGTGGAGCGTGCGAGGCTCTCGACCCCGCCGGAGTGATCGAGGATGGCCCCGAAAATCGCCCCAATCCCGATGATGGTGGCGATGAACCCGAGGTTGCTCCCCATGCTGGCCACAATCTTGTCCCCGATCTCAACGAGCGGCATGCCCGAACCGATGGCAACAAAGAGGCTCGCCATGATCAAGGCGAGGAAGGCCTGCACCCGTAGCTTCAGGATAAGCAGGAGCAGGAATACGATCGACCCCACGAGGAGTCCTAACAAATAAACAAGACTTTTCTCATTGCCCGCCGTGGCCTCGGCGGCGGCGAGGAATGGAAGGAGGAGGTTTTCCATGATCCATGTCCTTTAGCGGAAGGCGGGCTTGGAGCCAATGTATTTTTCGGTTGGCATTCGGGGCCGCCTTTGGTTGGCTGGTCGCATGGTGAAGATTTTCCGACTTTCTGATCGCGTTTTGACGGAGCGTGATGGCGAATGGCGTGAGCATGCGGGGTTTTCCTTCGATGCCCTGTTCACCGCCGATGATCCCGTTGCCGTCGCGAGAGAGGTCCATGAAGGCGGGAGCGCCGAGGCCGTTCATGAGGCTCCGCCGGAGACTGCCCTTCCCCCGCTGGGAGACCAGGAGATTTGGGCTGCCGGAGTGACTTACAAACGCAGTAAAGCGGCACGCATGGAGGAGGCGGAGACTTCGGGCGGCGATGTCTTTTATGATCTCGTCTATGAAGCCGAGCGCCCGGAATTGTTTTTCAAGGCGACGCCTTCCCGCGCGCGCGGGCACGGGGACAAGGTGTGTATCCGCAAGGACAGCACGTGGGATGTGCCGGAACCGGAACTGACCCTCGCCATCAATTCCCATGGCAAGGTCTTCGGTTTCACCATCGGCAACGACATGAGTTCGCGCTCGATCGAAGGAGAGAACCCCCTCTACCTCCCGCAGGCGAAAGTCTATCGCGGTTCGTGCGCGATTGGACCGTGCCTCGTCGTCGGGCGCGACGCCGTGGACGAGGCGACCTCGATCCAGCTAGCCATCGAGCGTGCCGGGGAGACAGTTTTTGCGGGTGAAACCAAACTTGATCAGCTGAAGCGTGGCATGGAAGAACTCGCGGAGTTCCTCTTCCGCGACAATGAATTCCCCTTCGGCGCCTACCTCATGACCGGAACCGGTGTCGTGCCCGATTCATCCTTCACCCTGCAGGGCGGCGACGGGATTGAGATCGCCATCGACGGCATCGGCGTCTTACGCAACGAGGTGGAATAGCTGCCTACTGGAGCGTGGCTGTCAGCTTCGTGTAGAGCCGGGCCTCGGCGCTGACCGTGGTGTCGTAGCGGATGGTTTCGAGGTGTTGGTCAGTGGAGACGACGACGGCGGGAAGTGGATTCCAGGTCAGGAGGTCCGTGCTGCCCTCGAAGACGAGGGTAACATCGTCGCGATTGGTGTTGCGGACGGTCTCGAAGGAAATGGTCTTCGTTCCGCCAGTGCCCGTCGAGAAGATCGTGAAGCAACTCCCGTGGTCAGCGGAGTTGGGGTTGGTGCCGAGGGCATACTCAAGGACATTCTCCTTGCCGTCGCCGTCGGGGTCCGCAGTGGCGATGGCATCAGGGGAGGAAGAACTCCCGAAGTGGGTGATTTGCCATTGCTCGAACGCGCTGGTGGTCAGGGTGGCGGTTGCGAGAGGGTCACCGACAATCACGCCCTGCCAGGACAGGGTCCGCAACCCCGAGTAAGCCGCTTCGATCCACGTGAGGGATCCGTTGATGAATTGCTCAGCGATGTCGTCGTTCAGGACGACTCCAAGTGTGAAGGGTTCCCAGACGTTGCCAGTGGCGAAGGTGCCGCCGTTGGCGATCCAGGTCGAGATCTGACCATGATTGAAGCGTCCGCCGAGTCCGCCGAAATCGCGGCCGTTGTAGCTCTCGTAGGTATTGAAAATCGCTCCGGGAACAAGCTGGTCCCCAAAGGTGTTCTGGTAGCCAATGAAACTCCCGCCGTTGTGATTGAATCCGTACCCCGCGAGCCACGCAACGGGAGCGGTTTCGCGGGATACATTCGACTCCGCGACGCCTCCAGTTCGCCCGATGAAAAAGGTGTTCGTCGTGTTGTTGGTGACATTGCTCCAAGTCGATAGTTCGGAAACGGCCGCATCGTAGTCGCCGTTGTCGAACTGCGTTGCTCGCTGATCGCGATCAAAGACTGCCGCGTTCCGCGAGGTGTCGTAGACCGGGTTCAGTCCCCGATCGATCATGGCCGTGACGTCGCTGACGGAGTTCCCGTCGAGCCGGGCGACCAAATAAATCCTCGATGCATCCTCGGGGATGAAAATCTGAAATTGGCCCTGGAGGCGACCGGGTTGCCAATGGCGAACGCCGAAGATGTCGGTGCGGATGCGGAAAGCGAGAGGGTCGTCGACATTGCCTCTGCCAAGGTTTGTGATGCTGGCGCTTTGCCCGAAGTAAGGATTCGAGACATAGCTGTCTGCATTCGAATCTTCATCGGCTCCGGCTTCCCCGGAATCGAGATCCGAATAGAGAAGCGTGAGTTCGGTATCGACGGAGGCAGCGGTGTAGTTCGGGATGGAAACGGAGGATGGGCTGTCGCCAACGGTGGCACTCGTCAGGTCAAAAATCCGGTGGGGAATGCCCTTAGCCAGAACGATGACGTAAATCGAGTTCAAGAGGTTGTTGTTCGTCAGGTGACTGCGAATGGGATCCCGGATCTTCGATTCAAAATCGGCGTAATTGACCTGGGCAACGGCCAAACCCGCATCATTGAGGTCGAGGACTTCGACGCCGGGGCGGGCGGCAACGTAGTGATCCTTGACTGCGGTGCTGCCAGCGGAGGGAGAATTGTAAACGACAAGAACGTTGGAGGGAGCGAGGGCGGCGAGACCGGAATACGGAATAGCAAATGCAGCCGTGACTGCCGCGGAGAGGGCACGGAAGAGAGACATGGGGTAGTTGATTAGACACCACCAACCACCGGATTGTTCCGAAAAAAGCGGCCAGCGTGGAGACTACTCCACGGGAATGACGTCGGGTACCTCGCTCTGCGCGGATCCGCTGGCCGGACTCGGGGTGATCGGTTGCGGCTGTGGTTGCACGATGATGGCGGGGCCTTCCCTGTCCGTGCGGGTGGTCGGCTGCGACGAGATCGGATTACGCGGCAGTGGCGCCGGAGCGGTTCTTGTCGGTGTTGTGGGTGTGATAGGAGCCTGGCCAGGAGTGGCGGAATCAACAATGCGTTCGCGAAGGCGGGACCCCTGCGCTTCGTAATACCATGTCTTGCGCAAGACCGCGCCAGTTTGGGCGGAGACGTCGATCACGCCGGCGATTCTGTTCTGGGCATCGACGGCGCTCAAAGTCCAGACGGGCTCGGTTGAGAACTCGCGGCAACGCAGCATGTAATTCACGCTGTCGAAGCCGATCTTCGCGGCTTGAGCTTCGCGGTTGAGAATCTGGAAAGCATCGATGGAGTCGAGCTGAATGTCCTGACGCTTGACGAATCCGGTGGGCCGGACACGGGGATAAAAGTCGTTGCTGGCTCCCTCGTCGATGGCGCGGCGATCGTTGACGACAAACTGGTGAAGAAGCGTGGGACTATTCGGATTGTGCGTGGTCACCGTCCATTCCTGCGGGACGGGAATGCCGCCAGTGGCACTGATTTTCACGATGTTCCGCGTGAAGGGCTCGCCGTGGCGATCGAGGATCATGTCGAGCGCGGTCTTGGCCGAGTTCTCCGCGAGGACGGTGGTCGTCGCGGCCAGGATTGCGACGAGGGTGGACGAAATGGGCTTCAAGGAGGTCATAACAAGGAAGTTTGTATTCCTAATAACGTGATTTGTTCGAGCTTTCTCGCAGAAAAATGAATCCATGCTTACGATCCGGCCATGGAACAAAGCCTCAGCGGGGTCGTCGAGCGCGTGACTTTTCACAATGAAGAGTCGGGCTATTGCGTCCTACGGGTGGCCGTTCCCAAGCGCCGGGAACTCGCGACCGTTGTCGGCAAGACGCCTGACGTGCACCCGGGGGAAGAACTCAGTGCGAACGGCGAATGGCACGATGACCCCGAATACGGCCGCCAGTTCCGCGCCGAGTCGATCAAGCTCGCGCAGCCGGGTTCCGAGCACGGCATCGAGCGCTATCTCGCCAGCGATCTCATTGAGGGCGTCGGTCCCGTGTACGCGAAGAAACTCGTGAAGAAGTTTGGGACGAAAATTTTCGACATCATCGATAAGTCCTCGAAGCGGCTGGAGGAGATCGAGGGCATCGGATCGAAGCGCCGAATGGAGATCAAGGCCTCGTGGGAGAAGCAGAAATCGGTGCGTGAAATCATGCTCTTCCTGCACGAACACGGCGTCAGCACGGCTCGGGCGGTACGGATTTTCAAGACCTACGGCGAAGCCAGCGTCGACAAGTTGCGGGCGAACCCCTGGCAGTTGGCGCGGGACGTGCAGGGAATTGGATTCAAGTCCGCTGACGACATCGCGGCGAACCTCGGGCTCGAGGGAGACGTGCCCGAGCGGGTGGAAGCGGGATTGCGCCATGTCCTGCTCAGCGCAGGTGACCAGGGGCACTGTGGGTTGCCTCGTGGAGAGCTCGTGCGCCTGGGTGCCGAGTTGCTGGGAGTCGATGAAGGAACAGTGGAGAATTTGTTAGGCCAGATCCTGCTTCAGGGGGATCTCATCGAAGAAGAAGTGGGCAGCCACGCACTCGTCTTTCCCGTACATCTTCTTCGTGCCGAGGAAATCATCGCCGGTCGCATTCGCGATCTCGCCGAAAGACCGCCGGACTACCCGCCGATCGAGATTCCCAAGGCCATCGATTGGTGTGAGCAGCACTTTGCAATCGAACTCGCCGAAAGCCAGCGGGCCGCGATCGAGATGGCGCTGCAAAACCGCATTCTGGTCATCACCGGAGGGCCGGGAGTGGGAAAAACGACGATTTTGAACAGTATCTTGCGGATTCTGCGGGCGAAAAAGGTCACTCCAGTCCTGGCTGCGCCGACCGGGCGGGCCGCGAAACGATTGAGCGAGAGCACGGGTCTCGAGGCGAAGACGGTCCACCGGCTCCTTGAGGTGGAGGGCGGGAAAAACCGGTTCCTCCGCAACGAGGGCAATCCGTTGGAAGGCGACCTCTTTGTCATCGACGAGGCGTCCATGATGGATGTCACGCTCATGCAGCATTTCCTGCGGGCGCTGCCGCGTGACGCGCATTTGTTAGTCGTTGGTGATGTCGACCAATTGCCGTCGGTTGGTCCCGGGCGCATTTTGTCGGACCTCATCGAGAGCGGCGTCCTGCCCGTCGCGCGTCTGACGCAGATCTTCCGGCAGGCCGCCGAGAGTCGCATCATTACGGCCGCCCATGCGATCAACGGGGGAGATCTTCCCGATCTCGAGGCCACGGTCGCGGATGGCTCGGACTTCTTTTTCATCGAGCGCGAAGATCCCGAGGAGATTCCATCGACGATCCTCAAGCTGGTCAAGTCGCGGGTGCCGGAGCGGTTTGGTTTCGATCCGATAGATGACGTGCAGCTTCTCGCACCGATGAATCGTGGAAGCCTCGGTGTGCGGCAAATGAACGTGGCGCTTCAGGAGTCCCTGAACCCGCCGGATCCGGTGAAATTCGAAATCGAATCCCTCGGTGTGACCTTTCGTGTCGGGGACAAGGTCATGCAGATGCGGAACAACTACGACAAGGAAGTCTTCAACGGTGACCTCGGCCGCATTCGTGAAATCACGACCGAACCCGGAAGGGTGCACGTGCGCTTTGATGACGGCCGCGAGGTGGAATATGAACCCGGTGAGCTGGACGAGTTGTCTTTGGCCTACGCGATCACGATTCACAAGTCGCAGGGCAGTGAGTTTCCCGCCATCGTCATTCCCGTCGCGACGCAGCAATTTGTCCTTCTTCAAAGAAATCTCATCTACACCGGGCTTACCCGCGGGAAGAAACTGGTGATTCTGGTGGGGCAGAAGAAGGCGCTGCAGATGGCGGTGCGGAATAATGAATCGACGGAGCGGTATCGTGGGCTGCTGGCAAGGTTGCGGCAGCAGCAGTAGCACCGGCGTTTTTCCAGTGGCGGGAGTCGGGCGGCGCGGTTTGCGGGAAGGGCGCCGACTTCCTAGCTATGGTGCGTTCGGGACTCGGTCCGGTCGCGATCACAGGCAAGATGCCTGTGCTACGATGAGGGGCCCCTTCGTAATGATCTCCGTGCGGAAGTTCTTGTTTCTCCTTCTTTTAGTGCCCTCCCTGGCGTGCTCGGGTGAATGGCGTCTTGCCTTGCCGGGTTGGGAATACGAGTTTCCCCGCGATCACTACGATCACCCGGAGTTCAAGACGGAATGGTGGTACATCACCGGTAATCTCGAGGCCGAGGATGGACGGCAACTGGGGTTCCAATGGACGCTTTTTCGCCAGGGGGTGCGTCCGCCGGGCGGGGAGCTCGTCACCTCGTCGGAGTTTGTGAACGATTCCTTTTACTTCGCCCACTGCGCCGTCTCGGACATCACGGCGAAGAAATTTCGCTACGAGCAATTGGTCAGTCGCGGTGCCTTCGACGAGGCGGGGGTGCATGGGGCTCCCCATGAAAGCGGGAAGATCGGGTGGATCGGCGACTGGGGGATCTGGCACGGCGAACCCGTGGATGGTGACGAGTCGTTTTCCATCACCGGCGCCGCGGAGGATGCGGAACTTGACTTGAAGTTCATTTCCCGCAAGGCGCCCGTGATCAACGGAACGACGGGTTGCAGTCAAAAGGCCGATGGGGCGGGCAACGCGACGCATTACTATTCCCTCACGCGGCTGGAGACTTCCGGCACGGTCACTATCGACGGGAAAGTGCATCGCGTGAGTGGCTGGAGTTGGAAGGACCGCGAGTGGGGGAGCAATCAACTGACGGAAAACCAGACGGGATGGGATTGGTTCTCCATTCATTTCGACGACGGGAGTGATCTCATGCTTTACCAACTCCGCACGGTGGACGGCGGCACCGATCCGAATTCGAGTGGGAGTTACACCGATTCCAAAGGGGTGAAAACGCACCTTACCCGTGACGATTTCACCCTGACGCCGCTGCGGAAGTGGAAGAGCGAGGAAACGGAGGGGGAGTATCCAGTGGAATGGAAGATCTCGGTGCCCAAGTTCGGCATCGAAGCGACCTCCAAGGCGGAGTTCGACGCCCAGGAGTTGGCCCTTCCCATCATTGCCTACTGGGAAGGCGCGATTGAGGTGGTGGGGACCAAAAACGGGGAAGGGTACTTGGAACTCAGTGGCTATGCGGGATCGCTGGGTGGCCTGAAGTAGCGAAGTTGTGCTAGAGTCCGCGTCATGATGAAAATCGGCTTGGCGGCGTGGACATGGTTGTTTTTCCTTTCGCTTGCTATCGAGGCGCACGAACCGAAGGACGAAGGGGCGGAGGTATATCGAAAGACATCGGGGGCCTTGGTGCGAATTCACGTTTTCTCCGGGCCGAACAACGCCAAGTCCATCGGAAGCGGCTTTGCCGTGGCGGATCGATTGGTGGTCACGAACTGGCATGTAATTGACGGCGCGGATCGCCTACGCCTCCGATTTGTGACCTCGGATGCAAAATGGATGAATGGGACGGTGGTCGCGAAATCGCGGGAGCACGATTTGGCGGTGATTCGTCTCTCCAGGAACGCGCCCATGTTCCTCAAGTTGGAGGAGAAGGGGATTCCGCCCATCGGTTCGCGTGTTTACACCCTGGGTAATCCGGATGGCTATGACGGGATCATTGCCGAGGGCTTGCTCAGCGGAATTTGGACGGCGAGAAAAAGTGGTCGGCAAGAATTGCAGATCTCCGCCCCGATTTCACAAGGAAGCAGCGGAGGGCCGGTCTTGGACCGCAACGGGATCGTGATCGGGGTGGCCAAATCGGTGAACCGAAAAGGGCAGAATTTGAACTTTGCGGCTCCAAATGAGTATCTGTTTCCTTTGCTGAAGAAAGTTCAAAAGGAAGAATGATCGATTGAAGCGGAGGGCAGTTGTGAAGTGCCGGGCGGGTTGAAGTAGATGGGATCACTGCTAATCTAAAGCGATGAACGTTGCTGATTTTCCGGAAATTGAGAAGCTTGCTCCCTTGGAGAAGCTGGAGTTGGCAAAGGATCTGTTAAGTCAAATTCAGGGGCAGCACGAAGTTGAAGTGGCTCCAGAAATTTTGGCCGCTTTGGATAGGCGGGTTGCCTACTACAAGGATCACCCGGACGAGGTATCCACGTGGGAAGAAGTTCGGGAGCGGGTTTTTGGTTAATATGTTGGAGATTGCTTGGACAGCCTCCGCCGAGAGGGATCTGTTGTCGATTTACGAATCTCTTTTCGAGTTCTTCATTGAAGATGATGCGATGATCGCGAAGCAGCTTAGTGCTCCTTTAGAGGAGGAACTGGCTCTCATCTCAACGTTTCCAGGGATTGCCCCGGTCCTTAAGGGGAAGGTAAAACTGAGGCGGCGCGTCTTCGGTCCGAGGATGAGGTACGGACTCTATTACGTTCCGGAAGGCCGAAGGATTTTGGTGCAGGCCATACTGGATCTCAGAATGTACCCAAAAGAGATGGAGCGAAGATTGAGTGAAATTTAAATTCGAAAAAGCTCTTCCTTGAGAGGCGAGTTACGTATCGCCCAACAAACTCTCTGCATGCGCCCGTGCGGATTTGGAATCGCCGCCTAACATGCGCGCCAATTCTTCCACGCGGTCTTTTGCTTCCACGGGGACGAGGAGCGAACGGGTGCGTTCGTCGTCGCCGACTTCCTTCGTGACCTTGTAGTGGCAGGAGGCAAGGGCGGCGACCTGGGGGAGGTGGGTGATGG
>JBCDLR010000013.1:0-23721 GCA_038745205.1 Verrucomicrobiota bacterium | reverse complement strand
CGCGAATCCCGGCAGTCGGCGATCAACGTGCATCGCCCCCACGAACTCCAGCTCGAATACACGAAGAACATCTTCGCCTCCTTTCTCTTCCAACCCCGACAGGAAAAGGTCCTTATCGTCGGGCTTGGCGGTGGAGGCATGGTTCGCTTTCTGCATCATGTCTCGCCCGACATGCTCATCGAGGCGGTGGAGATCGATCCGGCCGTGGTCGAGGTCGCCGGGGAATTCTTCGGCACGGTGGAAAGCGACCGCCTGGAGATCCACGTGGAGGACGCCTTCCAGTTCTTCCGCGATGCCAGTCACGGACCTTACGACGTGATTTACATGGACGCGTTCCTGAAACCCACCGTCAACGCCGATGCCTCGCAACTCGCCCAACGCCTGAAAACCGCCGACTTCCTCCGCGGGATCCGCGCCCGCCTCGAACCGGACGGCGTCCTCGCCTTCAACCTCATCGAATCCGACCAAAGCACCGACAACGACCTCGCCGCCATCAACGATGTGTTTGAAAACGTCTATCTCTTCTCCGTGCCCGCGACGGGAAATCTGGTGGTTATCGCCACTGCACGCGGGAGTAGATTGTCTCAAGCAGAGTTGGCTGGCCGTGCCTCTGGATTGGAAGTTGAGTTCGCTGGTGTTCTCCCGTTTGAGCAATTCGTGAACGGGTTGAGATGAGGGGACGTCAAAGAGATGCCAGCTGCTGCGGAGGGCGTGCTCTCGACGTCAAGTTTATGGTTGAAAATCCACTCACGGCCCCTACTCCGCGGCGGCAGCGGCTTGGTCATCCTCGTCTTGTTCGCCGCTGTTAGTTCTTGGACTTGGAGCTTGAGACGAATTCCACAAAGTCTGGAACTCATGTCGAGCAATATTGTAGTAGTCCGTCTCGTTAGGACACCTCCAAGTCGGGCCGCTACCCCAGGTTTGCGATGATAAATACTGAATAATGACTGCGTAGGAATCGGTTTGCGTCAGGAAGAAGTGAGGAATCCCAGTCGTCATCTGCCTGAACTCGATTCGTGGGTGATCCGCAAGCTTCTCGTAGTATTTGCGACTCTCTTCAATGTCGTGGACGACGGAGTCAAAGTCCTTCTCCGAGTACAGAAGTCCATGGAGCAACTGATTGTCGGGGTGCATGCACAGGATTCGGACGGAACAACCAGCTTCAGCTTTCTCCTTCACTTTGAGGCTGAAATCCTTTGTGCGCCGCCAAGATCCAAGGGCGATACCTAGTAGATCGAACCTTTCGGTTGTCTCGTCCAGCAACCGGAACCAATCGCTTTCTCTCCCATAGTCACCGGAGGCAGCAAAGAATTCATATTTAGCGTCCTCAGTGACGCTCTTATATGATTCCTGTTGGGCTTCTCTAATCTGATCAATCAATCGATAGGCATCATTCGCCGTTAGGTTTCCTCGAAACTGTGGAGGCAAAACAGTCTCCTCTAAATCCGGGTCAGCGAGATAGATTATCACTGTCTTGTCAGCGCCCCAGAAGGCGCCCAGCTCAGCGAGGCACCACTGAGATTCAATCGAACGCCGAGTGGCTATGAATACACATTGGTCACATTCAGCTATCGCGGATCGCAGCTGGTCGGAAAGGGACTCCCCAAGGGACATTTCTGACACATCCCACCTAGGGATCCCTGCGCCGTCGAGCGCAAGGCAAACAGGGGTATAGACAGCTTCGTCTTTGTGGCTATGGCTGATGAATACGGGCATACGAGTTGGTTCTCAATTCCTTCGGCGAACGTCCGGGCACAGTCACTGCCTGCCGACAGCGCGCTCCGAATTCAGTGTTAAGGTTGTAGCGTTCATTCAGATTTCAAGTCCCGACGGGCAGGCAGTTGATCTGCTGCGTCTTGTTCTGCTCCGGGTGCTACTTTAGCTTCCTTCGGTAGACGACTGTGTCGGGAGTTCGTTCAGACGATACCGTGTTGAAGTCGAAGGCCAGCAAGTCGTGTTCTGTATCCGCACCCGATAGGAACGTGACCTTTCCGCCGTACAAAACAGTGAAAGGCGCAGTCACCCAAAGGTAGGTCTGCCCCTCATGTTTGGTCACGAAGCAATCAGTGCCAATCCCAGGCTTGACGACAAATTTCGTTACCCATTTGCCGGTTGCAACGACTTCGTGCCCCATTGGTCGGAACAGTAACTCGCGAGCCTCCTCCAACGTCTTCGCGCCAATAGTCTCGCCGGGCTTCTCGTCCAGCGTGAAACGAAACGAAATCGGGTGATCAACGCTGGAGTCGGCGCGGCTTGCAACGTCAGCAAAGCCAAGAAGTCGGTGGGCCTCCATGGAGATTTCCCAGGATCCAGCCCAGCGGGCAGAAGTTGAAATTGGGGAGATCGTAACATTGCCGTTGGCGTTTGCAGGAGCGGCAACCAATTAGGCAGCCAACATTATAGCTAGGTAGTGGAATCGATTCATGTCATTTCATTTATCAGCCGAACAGAATATATTAAACGACCCGCCACTTCGGCCCTGAAAGGGCTAGCGGGTTCGGTTCATCTAAATATATTTTACCGAAAACCGCGAAAGTTGGTCAAGCCTTAATTCGGTGTTGCTCCACCGTTATTCCGATTAGCTGACCGAATAGAGTATCTAAACGCTCTCGATTGTGTAGATGGTGATAGCTTGAGGAGTTTTTGGAATCGAAGGTGTGATTCAGAAGGGTATTGATCGCGGTCTCCCCATCGGCATGACTGCTCTCGGTGATCGTTTCGCCGATCTCAAACTTCTCCACGCGCTCGCCAATGACGCCGCTTTTGGTGGCGATGACAGGCTTGTTGAAAACGGCGGCCTTCGTGAGTGCGTTGCTGCTGCCTTGGAAGTTTTCATAGGCGGCCCAAACGATATCGAAGAGATCGATGAGGGAATTGAAGTCGCGGCCGTCGTTGATGCGACCGGCGGCGAGATCGAGGTGGAGGTTGTCGGGTTGCTCGGCGGCGAGGCGCTGGACGAAGGATTTTTCGTCGGCGGTCATTTCGTCGTCGTGGAAGGGACCGGCGAAGGCGAAGAACCAGTCGCGTTTTCCGCGCGTGGCTTCGGCGGTGCGGAGGAGGGTGAGGAAGCCCTTGCGCTTGGAGAGGCTGACCATGCCGATGATTGGTCGCCCGGCGGCCTTGTCGGCGATTTCCTTGGCGAGAGCGCTGGGTGGATCGGGTGGCGTTTCGTCGGTGATGTCCGGCCATGGGAGAACGGGCTTGCCGCTGACCGTTTCGAGTTGCTCCGCGAACTGTTCGTCGAGGGTGGCGACGGCGATGCAGTCGGGGCTGCGAAGAATGGCGTCGCCTTTCGCTAGTTGGGCGGCCTTGCCGAGGGATTTACCGAGGTGGGCGCAGCGGAAATAGAGGCCGCTCCAAGGGCGACCGAGGATTTTTCCGGGAAGCGAGGGAAAGGGCAGGAAACGGATCCACGCATCGAGGTAGGGAAAGAAGACGAGGTCGGCCCGCCAGCCGGTGTCCTCTTCGGCGGACCTCACGGCCTTCGCCATGGTTTTCCAGCGGAGCCAGGTCGTGATGGGTCCGTGATCGCGACCCGGAAAAAGGATGCTTTTATTGCGCGTCTGGAATTCGACCGCGTGGAGGTGATTGACGTGCTCTTCGCACTGCGCTTCGACAAACTCCCGGACTTCCTCCGGTTGCGGGCAAAGCGCGATGACGCGCGCACCGTTGCGGAAGAGGGACGCGGTGAATTCCTTGAAGTAGGTCGGATGGTGTCCGGACCACCGCGTGTCGGCGAGGACGACGGTTTTCATGCCTTCGTCTTTGCCTTGGCGAGCTCGCGGTAGAGGTCGTGGTGGCGGGCGGCGACGACGTTGAGGTCGAACTCGCGTTCCACTTTCTCCCGTCCTTCCCGACCGTAGGCGATGCGAGTGGTGCGGCTCTTGAGCATCGAATCGATGCCCGATGCGAGGTCCACGGGGTCAAAAGGTTTGGCGCGGTAGCCATTTTCCTCGTGATCGACGATGTCGCGAAGTCCCGAGGTGTCAAAACACGCGACCGGCGTTCCGCAAGAGAGCGCTTCGCAAGCGGTGAGGCCGAAAGACTCCTGAAGGGAAGGCACGACCATGACGTCGGCGGCGCTGTAGAGGGCGGCCATGCTTGCTTCGTCGCGGAGGACGCCGAAGAACGAGGCCGGGAAAGGCAGCGTGACCTCTTGAGGACATTCGCCAATGCCGAAGACGGCGAGGTGCAGGTTTTCGTGGCCTCCCTGCGCCTTGAGAGTCTCGAGCGCCTCCATCATGGGCGCGAAACCCTTGTTCTTGTCCTCGTCAGCAAACATCGCGCCGAAGAGAACGACATTGGCGTCGGCGGGAAGGTTAAACAGTTTCCGGGCAAAGGAGCGGTCGGCGGGTTTGTAAACATCAGTGTCGATGCCGTTGGGGATGACTTCCAATCGCCGGTCCTTCCAGAGCGAACTCGTCCGCGCCTTCTCCGCCATCCACCTACTGGGAACGACACCGCACATCTCGAGTCCGTTGTAACTCCGCTGCTTTCGTTTCCACACCCAGCCGTCAATGTCGAACCCGCGGATGCCGTCCGGTTTGCGGTCGTAAGTTCCCTCGCATCGCGGAGGTTCGCCATATTCGTGGTGATACATGCCGGTGAATCCCCACATGTCGTGAAAGGTCCAGACGAGCGGCGCATCGAACTTCGCCAGCGCGCCGAGTGGGACAAAGCCGTTTTGCGTCCATTGGAGGTGCACGACATCGGGTTTTGCGGAACGGACGTGGCGGGTGAGCTTCTGGTTGGGCAGCCAGGCCAGCGATTGGTAGGCGATGCCGTTGGCGCTCGTGAGTTTGAGTGGGAGGCGCTCGAGATTCCGGCGTAGCGAGTAAGTGAGGGCGTTGTGAATGGCGACGGTGTCCGGAGTGTCGCTGTGCTTCTGCGCGACACAGAATTCGGAATCGATGTCCTCGCGTTTCCGCAGGGCACCATGCAACCGCCGCGCCGCGATGAACGCGCCGCCAAGGTGATCCAAGGTGCTGAGGTGCAGGACTTTCACTTATCGGGGCAGGGGTTTGTAGCCGTGCAGGTGGTAGGTCTCGATACGGGCCTTCTCGATATAGGTTCGTAGGTCGCCGCCGCCGAATTTTTCGAAAACATCGGTCTGGGAGCGGTGCATCTCGAGGGCCTGCAGGCGCTGCGGCAGGTAAGGCGCGGAATCGAGATAGAAGTGCGCGGGGTCGTCTTTGTTGAGGAGATGGGAGAGGGGATGATTGGGGATCCACGCGTTGAACGTCAGGACGGGAACAACGCGTAGATTCTCGACGGCGGCGCGATGAAGAATCGTGTGTGCCGGGTGCCAGTATTCACCGCTTGAGCCGTGGGTGATAATGACAGTCGGCTTTTCGCGTGAGATCGCCACGGCCACGGCGGCATTGACGTCGGCGCTTGGGGTATTGAAGGCCGGGACCGGGGACCGGGGATCTTCAAAATCGAAGAAGCCCGGATTGCGCACGCCGAGGATGCTCGCGGCTTCTCCAAGTTCCTTCGAGCGGATGGTGGCAAGGTCTCCGGTCGAGTGTTCGCTGCCGGCGCGGAGCCCGCCTTCTCCGCGCGTGGCGCAGGCCAGCGTGATCTGGGAATTGAAGCGGCTGACCAGGTGGCGGATGAGTCCCGAGCAGAAGACCTCGTCGTCGGGATGGGCAACGATGACGAGCGGGCGCAACGCCAGCGAGCTGAGGATGCCATGTCCCTCCGGGCTGGTGAAATCCACGGGATCCCGGTAGTGTGCGCGTCGCATCGACCGCTTCGCCTTGCGAAATGCTCTGGTCAGGATCTGCGTCATGAAGGCACGGCGGGGACGGCGACGGAATTGGCGGGCGAAGTGGCTTTATCGGGATCGTGCGCCCGCATTCCGTAGCGGAAAAGGAGGGAGTAGGCGATGCCGGTGACCGATCCCTTGACCGCAGCCATCATCCAGAGCATCGCTTCAATACCACCGCCTGTTTTCAGGATGGGGAAGAGGAGAGTGAGGATGATGAGCGACTCCGTAACCTGAAACGCGGCGGACGTCTTGACCCGGCCGATGCCGATGAGGAGCGTGTGATGCACGTGATTCCAGATCGCAATCGCAAAGTAGACGGCAAAGGCGAGGAGGGTGGTTTGAGCGATGACGATCTCCGGGCCGAGCCAGATGGGAATGAAGAAGGGGCCGATAAAGGTCAGCCCGAGACCGACAAGGAGGCCGTAGCCGAGCCCGGCGGCACGAAGACGGAAGGCGGTGCGGCGGATCCATCCGAGGTCGCGGCGGGAAAGTGCGTCGACGATGGCTGGCCACGTCGGTGTCGTGAACATGAGGACGACGCCGATCATGAGCGTGTCGAGATTGATGAGAATGTTGTAGATGGCGACGCTGGCCGGGCCTTCGGTGCGACCGAGGAGGATGGCACCGGCGTTGAACTCGACGAATCCCGCCATGGAAAAAGCGAGGGAAAAGGCGAGTCCGTCGGTGAGTAGAGGGCGGACAATCGAGCTGCGGAAGTCGCGAAGACGAGGGCGGAGGTGAGGACGTTGCCGCCAGAGGTGGATTGTGTTTCCAATTTTGGCGAGGACGTTGGGGCCGTAGATGGCGAGGATGAGGAAGTGTACGCTCGGGAAGAAAAGGATGCCGACACCGACGAGGAGGGTGGCAAGCACGTTGCCGCCTGCGCCCCAGAGGTTGTTGATCCACGTTTCGAGGAAGCCCTCCCGGGTCTTCTCCGTGTGGCTGAGAACGAATTGCAGAAGGATGATGGCCATGCCGAGCCAGAGCGCGCTGCGCAGTGTCGACTCGTGGGCGGCATACTTTTCGCCGAAGAGATCGACGAGAGGGACGCCTGACAGAACCACGGCGAGGATCCCCGCCGCGAGAAGCGCGAAGGCGATGATGAGTCCGAGGGCGGTCGAGTAGTAAGCGCGTTCGTCGTCCCTGGATTCTCGCGCGAAAGCCTTCGAGATGCCGTGGGTGAGGGCGGGACCAAGGCCCACTTGCAGGAGAATGACCGTTGAAATGGCGAGGGCGACGGTCGAATAGATGCCGAACTCCTCTTTTCCGAGGACGCGCAGGGCGATGGGAATAGAGAGGAGTTGGAGGAGCGCGGTGCCGAATTTTGAGAACAACGAACTCGCGACCGCCCAACGGACGGCCTTCTCTCGCTTGGCGGAGGCGGCTTCGTTGGTCATGGGGTGAGGACGGGCTGTTCTTGCGGGTGGGGATAGGCCACGGCCGGTCGGGTGAGTCGCTGCGCTTGCTGGTGGCGCTGGTAGAAGTAAACCTGCGGAAGTCCGGCCATGAGTCCGAGCATGAGTCCGGAGAGCCGCTCATCGAAGAGGTTCGAAGTGGCGCTTTGGCTGAGCGCACACCACGCGGCGACGAATGGCAGGAAGGCGATGGCAGGACGGAAGTTGCCGGAGTGCAAGGCGGCGCGGGCACCCGCGATGCTGAAGGCCATGATGGCGGCAAAGAGCCCCAGGTGAAAGAGCACCCCGATGACCCCTCCGGAAAAGAGCGCGTAGGTCCAGACCGAGTGACCCGCGAAGTGGAAGGTGCCGGAGAAATCGAAATCGGCGGGATAGACGAGATACAATTCAGGATAGAAGGAAGGGTCCCAGTAATATCCCGCACCGACGCCCTTGCCATAGATGAACGAGATGGGTTCCTCGGAAAGGATGTCCCACATTGCCTTCGCTTCGGCTTCCCGCGTGAGCCACGAGGCATCGACGGTTGTCTTGCCGCCCTGCGCGTAGAAGAGGCGTTCAACCCAGCGTTCGGTAACGGCGGGCTGACTGACGGCCAGAAGGATGACGAAACCTGCGAGGATGGCGACGGCGATGCCTGCTTGGAGGGCCTTGCGACCCAGATGGGATAGGTCGAGGGCGCGCCAGCCGAGGCAGATTCCCAGACAAACCGTGGCCATGACGCCGCCCATGGCGATGGGGAGGAGGACGGCGCGGGTCACGCTGATCATGACGGTGACGAGGACGATGCCGGCGACAATGAGGGTGGAGGGCTTGAGCTTGCGATCGAGGACGAGGGAGCAGGCGACGAAGGCGATGATCCAGTCGAGGGCGGGGCTCAGGATTTCCGCACGCGCGGTATCAACGGTCGCACCCTTGACGGCGAATCCGTAGAAAAAGCGCCAGAGGATGTTGCCGATGGCAGCGACGAGCAGGGCATTGACGATGGTGTTGGCGCGGATGCCGTGGCATGCGGCGACATGTGCGACGAGGATGCCGCAGCCGCAGAGGAGTGGCGGAAGGAGAATGCGGAGGGAGTGGTTGGGCGAGACCCCGTTCAAGGTCGCGATCGTCGCTGCCCAAAGGAGGTAACCGAACCACAAGACAAGAAGGTAGACGCCGGGCTTGGCGAGGAGTGTGCGATGCCCTAACAGGGCAATACAAGCCGTCGACCCGACGGCGATGAGCAGGTACAGGTACTGCACGGCGCTTCCGCCGCTCTCTTCACCGCGGAAGTCAAAGAGGAACGAGCAACAAAAGACGATGGTCAGCCACGCGATGACGCGTTGCAAAGGAGGGTGGCGCAGCGGCGCAGGGTGCTGGAGGGGTGCGTTCACTCAGGCTGATTTGGAAGGATTGGCGGGAACGAACGCGGGCGGCGCCTCGGGCTCGGGGGCGCTTTTCCCGACGCCTTGGCGAAGGCGTTCCAGTTCGCCGAGGAGGGCGAGGCCACGGTCGCGCCAGTGGAATTCGTCTTCGCATCGGGTGAAGGCATTGGCTCTCAAAGAGTCGAGGAAGGGAAGGTCGTCGATTACTTCGACGATTCGGGCGGCGAGCGCGTCGAGATTGGGCGCGGGAATGACATCGTGTTCCAAGTCGAGGGGCAGCCCGGCGGCGGCACCGTTGAGGAGCGCGACCGGTAATCCGTGGAACACGTAGTCGAGCGCCTTCAACTTGAACCCGCCGCCGAGCTCTTCCGGGATGACGCCGATGCGGGCGTCGTTGAGAAAGGGCGAGACGCTCGGAACATTGATGTCGAAACGGCAGTAGGGAAAACGCCGGCGTGTTTCTTCGGCGAAGGTGGAGGACGCCTTGCCCACGACCTGGACCTCGATCCCAGCGGTGCTGAAAGGAGTGGAGGATGCTTCAAGGAAACGCCGGAGGTTGTGCTGCTTCGCCACCCATTCGAAGGAGCCTGACAAAACCACACGGCGAGGTGTCCCGGAGGTGATCGTGCGGGCGGGCAGCCTCTTGCCGTCGTAGCCCGGTGCGTTCTGCATCACGGGGGTCATGGGGGCGAAATTCCGGTAGAAAGCGGCATCGTCTGCGGTGATGGCGGAGACGAGATCCGCCATGCGGCAGAGTCGTCGTTCGAGGGCGACGTATTTTTCCGCATCCCAACGGAGCATCGCCTTCACCGGGAGCGAGCGCTGGAGCTCGGCGGCGATCTCGCGGCGGGTTTTGGCTTCGGCGTTGTGAGAGAGATAGACGACGGTGGCACCCGGTTGCCGGCGCTTCACGAGCGGGAGTGCCCACCCCATGGCGGCATGGTCGATGATGACGGCGTTCCAGTTTTCCTCGCTGAGGAGCCGCTTTAGTTCGGTCCGGATGGATCCGCGCCCGTGCCGGTGGGCGTCCGAGGGCAGTCCCGCCAGAATGCTGCGAAGGCGGCTTCCGGAGAAGCCGCCGACCTGGGTCCACGAGATGTTGTCGTGCGACGGCGCTGCGCCGTCACCAGTCTCCTCCCGTTCCCAGCAAAGTCCGTGCACCCTCGCGCCGGCTGCGGCCAGCGACTCTACCATGCCGCGGGAATACATCCACTCCCCGCTGTTTGGCGGATAGGGAAAGCGGCGTGTGAGCCACAGGCATCGGGTGTCTTTCAATGGGAGGGTAAATCGTTTCGACGGGGAAGAGTTCAAGCAAAGGCCGCGGCCGCAGCTTCGGGATTGGCACTTGTCATCTGACTGTGGATCCAATCGAAGGTCTCTTTCATCCCGTCACGAAGAGGAATGGAAGGTTCCCAGCCGAGGTATTCCTTGATGAGGGTGTTGTCGGAATTCCGGCCGCGCACGCCTTTGGGGGCATCGAGCTTGTAGTTCCGCTCCAGCTTGATGGCAGCGATCTCCTCGACGATATCGACAAGCTCGTTGATGGAAACCATCTCCGCGCTGCCGAGGTTGATCGGTTCGAGGATGTCACTGTGCATGATGTCCCAGACGCCCTTGAGGCAATCGTCGATATACATGAAGCTGCGCGTTTGCTCGCCATCACCCCAGATTTCGATGTCGTGGCTGCCGCTGATCCTGGCGGCGATGACTTTCCGGCAGATGGCGGCTGGCGCCTTTTCGCGGCCGCCGTCATAGGTGCCCCAGGGGCCATAAACATTGTGGAAGCGTGCGACGCGTGTTTCGAGTCCGAAGTCCTCACGGAAATGGCGGCACATGCGCTCGGAGAAAAGCTTCTCCCATCCGTAGCCATCCTCGGGAAGGGCCGGGTAGGCGTCGGATTCCTGGAGGCCGGGATTGTTCGGATCGCCCTGCTTCGTGCCGTTGTAGACGCAGGCAGACGACGCGTAGAAGAATCGCTTCACGCCAACGTCCTTGGAAGCCATGAGGAGGTGCGTGTTGATGAGCACGCTGATCATGCAGAGTGCCTTGTTGTTTTCGATGAAGCCCATGCCGCCCATGTCGCAGGCGAGGTTGAAGACGAAATCGACGCCAGCACAGACGGTCTTGCAGGCATCGAGTTCCTTCAGATCGAGGCTGTGGTTGTCCGCCTTCTGGTCGATTTGATACCAGGCGTTGAAGGGCTTGATGTCGGCCGCGCGGACGTCCGTGTAGCCGTTTTCGAGAAGGTAATGGACAAGGTGTCCGCCGATGAATCCGCCGGCACCAGCGACGAGGATTTTTGCGTCTTTATCGATCATGGAATTTAGGATTCTATAATTTCTGTAAATTTTAGCCCGATTTTCTCAATATCGAAAGTGAATTCTGCATAATTTCTAGAATTATTAGAAAAATGTTCGCAGGTCTTTGGACTATTCAGGAGGGAAATGGCGGCGTCGAGAAAGCCCTCGGTGTCCTGCGGTCCGACCGTTAGTCCGGCGTCTTCCTCGCGGATGATGCGTGCTGCGAGGTTCTCGGGGGGGACGGCAAGGAGGAGTGGCCGGCCGGCGCAGAGATAGGAGAGGACTTTCGAAGGCACGGAAAAGATGCCGGCGTCCGGCTCGAGGATGCATGTTAGGACATCACCGGTTCCGAGGACGTTCGGAAGTTGATCAAAAGGTTGGTAAGGAAGAAGGATCAAGTTTTCCAAGCCGAGAGACTCTTTCTTCTCCTTGAGGAACTCGGCACCGATTCCCTCGGAGACAACGACAACGGCGACATCGTCGTCGGCTTCCATTTCCTCGGCAAGAGAAAGGAGAAGCCCGGGATTATGCTTCATCCCGAGAGTTCCCGTGTAGAGGTACACGAACTTGTCGTGCAGGTTGTGTTCCCGTGACCACGGATTGTCTTTCGGCCGCTGGGGCAGGCTTTCGAGGGGGGCCCAATTCGGAATGGGTGTGATGCGATCGCTCATCACGCCAAAAGCGTTTTCGAGAAGGGGAGAGAAGTCTTCGGTGATCGGGACGATGTGGTCGCTGGCGCGGAATTGCTGACGGTCGAGCGTCTTGTAGTAGGAGCCGACGAGCGGGCCGACCACTGGAAGTTTTTTCCGCACGATCTTGTCGACGGCGATGCTGTAGAAGTCCTGCACCCAGTATACGAAGCGGGCACCCACGTTCTTTGTTGCTTCAAGAAGAGAGGCTTGGGGTTCGGTTGGGGTATTGGAGGATAGGACAGCGTCGGGTTTCCATCTCCGAACCAATCTCGCGAGCTTGCGACCGTAGCCGATTTCAAGATGCTGGCGTTTCACGAAGCTGTATTTCCACTCCTTGTATTTCGGGTGCATCGGAACTTCTTCGACGCTGAACCCCTCGGGATCATCCGGGCGAACGGTCAGTTCTCCGCGCGGAGTTTGCAGGGCGGAGGCATAGGCATGTTTCACGGTATGACCCATGCGGGCCAACTCCCGGCTCAGCTGGACCTGGAAGGGATGTCCTGCGTAGTCGTGCACCAAGATTCGCATTTCGAGGGAAAAATTTTGAAATTTACCCATCAATTTACCCCTTAGTTTATTAATTTCCATAACTTTCAGATTAACCATTCCAAATACAGTTACAGGGTAAAAATTTTTGAAAAGTTTAGTTTACTTTATCGTCTGGGGGAGTAGTCTTTCCTCACACCTGAGAAAACAAGCATTCATGACTCTCAACCCTGCGAAACTTCAACACCCGCCGATGAATGCCTCGGGCGAGAAGGAGTTCAAGCCCTGCAGGCACGCAGGGCATCAGGTGCTGTTTCTTGGTAGCGAAATCCTTCCTCTGTCGCGGGGCATTATCCAAACCGTCCGCGATCCCTTGCTCCCGGCAGGGGGAGGCTCCCGCTGCCTTATCCCCTCGACACACATATTCCCAGTTGGTTAGTCCCATCCCTCTTGCTCCCGCCAAGTGAGTGCTTGGCGGGGGCGGAGGGAACTTCTCGGATTTCGCCGAAGAGGAATTGCGGGACCGGGGGCATATTGGCTGATGCCCGGTGGAGAAACGGAAGCGCACCTTGAACTGAAACGTCAGGCGTTGGTGTGGTCGCAGCGGCAGGGGTTTTGGATTGGCGCCCTGGAGGTGCGGCTGCCGAACTGCAACTATCGCGCGGACGCTGTGGGCTATCGACCGTCCAGGCGGTCCGGGGAGGTGGGGGAGTCGGTCGTCTTCGAGTGCAAGCAGGCTCGATCGGATTTTCTAAAGGACACCGCCAATCTCGAAACATCGCGGGCACGGTTGGGCGAGGTCAGGGAGAGGGTGCGGGGCTTGGAAGAATTGTTAGGGCTGCACCATCCCCATTTGCGCAAGGGGGAAACCCTCTTTCCCGAATTCGACGGGGTCGATCTTCAATCGGTCGAGCACGAGGGATACCGGCGTGCGCGGAGAGCGGAGGAAGAGCTTGAGAGAAAGATTTTCGGTGGGACGAAGTTCGATGACCTGACGCGATGGAAGGTGGCGAATGGATTCTACCTCGTCGTCTCGCCTGGAATCGTGGCCGCCGAGGAAGTGCCCCGGGGATGGGGAATGCTGGAATCCGGTTTGGACGGGAATTTGACGGTTCGAAAGCGTCCGGAGAGGTTCGAGGCAGACAAGTCCACGGGGCTTAAGCTGCTGGAGGGCATCGCCCGTCGCAGTACTACGCGGGCGAACGAGGGGGTCGGTATCGACGGAGAGGAAATCTGGGGGCGTTGAGGAAAGAGCCGACTTGTGTCCCTTCAGGAACAGCCGCAAATGAATTGTCAGCTGAACCGTCCGTCTCAAGTCCGCTTGCGCTTTCTATTTCGTGTAGAACTCCGGGAAGGAAGCCAGCTGAAACAGCCGTAGAGCCACGAAGACCAACAGGGTGACCATGGCTGCCCCGTAGGCGGGATAAAGAAGCTTGAGCCGGGGCTGGTCACGGAACCATCGGGCGAGGGCATCGGCGGCCCAGATCAGGCTTAGCACGAGCGGCCCGTAGAGGCTGAGTAGGAATCGATCGCCTTTTCCAATAATGGCATACCAGCTGTAGGCGAGGGTGTAGGACGCGAAAGTACCGAGTACGAAAACGGTCTTGGTAAACCACGCGACCGGAAAAGGGGAATCGCCTGGCGAATCTCCCTCTCCCTTGCGGTGGAGAAGAAGGAAAAGCAGTGCAAGTCCAACAGCCAAGCTAGCCAGGCCATAGAGGTAGTTTCCTC
Source organism: Verrucomicrobiota bacterium (assembly GCA_038745205.1). Lineage (GTDB taxonomy): Bacteria > Verrucomicrobiota > Verrucomicrobiia > Verrucomicrobiales > DEV007 > JBCCWV01. The sequence continues at coordinate 9,963 of JBCDLR010000013.1, read as the reverse complement.
GGTCGGGAAGGATCCGCTTCCAGGGTTTCTGGTTCTTTGGATGCACCCGGGCTCTCGTCGGATGAAAGAAATTCTGCATTGTCCAGTCGAGTCCGAAGGACATCCTTTCGCCAGGCGCACCTTCTTCGGCATTCCTGATGTAGTTTCCGAAGGAGGGCTTTTCCTCGGCGGGGATCGTGGCCGGATCGGGATGCCGGGTCATCAGGGCCGCGCCCTCTTCAAAAGTGTCATTCCACATCCAAAGGGCCGGCCACGAATGGAACGCACTGCCGAACTTCTCCTGTGACTCCAGCAATCGCGGCGAGGCGATGGCGAGAAAGACAAGAATGCTGAGGGCGGCGCCACCAGTGGAGAGGAGGAGGCAGCGCTTTGCCGGTAGCGAACCCTTGCCGAAGGCGGCGAGGGCGACTTGCAGCACCAGCACCCCGAAGAATCCGAGAAGGAGAACTTGGATGGACGACTTCGCGAGGTAGGCAAACCCGGAGAAAAGGCCCAGGAGCGCGAAGACCGGGATGCGCGGGCGCTCGAGCAGTTGCAGGGCGCAAATCCAGCTCGCGAGAATCAACAGGAAGGAGAGAGGCTCGGGCTGGAAGTATGTCCCGCGTTTCAAAAACGCGCCGAATCCGACGAGGAAAAGAAAGGTGAAGACGCCGAAGAGTGACCAGCGTCGGCTGAGGTACAAGGCGATGAAAACGAGTCCGGCGCCACTGATCACCGTGTTCAGCCATTTGCCTTGCACAAAGATATCGCGGTCGGATTCTCCCTCGTCGATGAGAAAGGAGGCCGTCCAGGGCCAGAGTGGATTGACCACGCCGTCGGTATGGTGCGGAAGCACATCGCGCCACGATTCCGGTGACTCGCGCTGTTCTTTTGCTTCGTGGGCGAGGCGAATGTTGTTCTGCTGGTCGGAGCGCTCGCGGTCTTGGTTGGTGTGTTGGATGAGGATAGTCGCGAGGAAAAAGTAGAACCCGCTGAACACGGCAATGCCGGCCCCGAGGACGAGGTGGCGGACAGGGTTGTTCCTTTCGGGCGTCACGTGGCAGGCCTAACAAAAAAGCGTCGCGGGTGAGGCGACGCTTTTTCGGGTTCCCATGCGGGAATCGGTGAGTGGTTTTCCAGGAAGATGGTTCAAGCCATGGCGGGTTCGGCTTCCTTCTTTTCGGCGGCCTGCTTGGCGCGGAACTCGTCGACGAAATACTCCATCGTCTTCGTGATGACAGACTCGAGATCGTGCTTGGGTTCCCATCCGAGGAGGGTCTTGGCCTTGTCGATGTTCGCGATACGCCGGTCGCAGTCCTCGTAGCCTTTCCCGTAGAACTCTTCTCCGGAGACGGAGACGATTTCCGGACGTGGCGGGTCGCCGGGCTGGCGGAACTTCTTGTCGAAGATGTCGCACATCATTTCCGCCATCTCCTTGATCTTCAGTTCGTTTTCGGGCTGCCCGATGTTGAAGATCTGCCCGTCGCAGTTGTTGTTCTTGTCTTCGATGATGCGCACGATGCAATCGACGGCGTCGTCGATGTAGGTGTAGGCACGGTAGGCTTCGCCGCCGTCGACGAGCTTGATGGGGCGCGTGCCGTAGAGCAGCGAATCCATGAAGTGGGAGAAAACACGAGGGTTGCCCGCGGCCTCCGTCGGAAGGTAATCGATGCGGGGACCGACAAAGTTGAACGGACGGATGACGGAGAAGCGGAAGCCTTCGCTCTTCCAAAGTGCGTCGAGGACACGTTCGAGAAGTTGCTTTGCGCAGGCGTAGATCCAGCGGTGGTTCTTCACCGGTCCCATGATGAGAGGTGTTTCGTCTTCGCTGAACGGGCACGGGTGCGTCTCGGAAGAGAGCCCGAACTGCTCCGCTGCCTTCGCGGCGGTGATGCCGTAGACTTCGCAGGTGGAAAACTGAATGAGGCGCTTCTTGTGCTTCCGGCACTGCTCCACAACCTTCATGTTCTGCGTGTAGTTCAGGTCGTAGACGCCAAAGGGATCCTCAACATAGAGGGCGGGGTTGGCAAAGGCGACGAGATCAACCACGACGTCGGCGTTGGCGACGAGACCATCTACTTCCGCTTCGTCCTTGGAAATGTCGAGGTGCCGGTAATCGAGCTTCGCATTCGTGCCCTCGATGAGGTGATCGATTTTGTCTTCGTTGATGTCGAGAGCGACCACATCATGCACCCCGTCGGCGAGGAGGCGCTCCGTGAGGTTGACGCCGATGAATCCTCCGGCTCCAAGCAAAAGTACGTTCATAGGGGAAAAGGTCGGTTGGTAGATGGTTTTGGTTTCAAATCAAATCGCGGAGCCTTTCCCACAACCGTTCTAGTCGAGAGAGCAATCCCGCGGGCAGCGGCCAAACTGACAAAGGGTATCGCCCTCTGCAAGCGCGTTTCCGTGTTTTACGATTCTCCGGGCCTAATTGTCCTCCTCGAATTCATCGTCTTCGTCATCCGCGCCCTCTCGCTGGAATTCTTCCATCTTTTCATAGACTTCCGTCATGTCCTCAACCTCCTCCCAGACCTTCTTGGACACGTAAATCGGGGCCTTTTGCTGCACGGCGAGGGCAATGCTGTCGCTCGGACGGGCGTCGAGCTCGACGATTTTCTGCTCCTCCAACTCGTTCTCTGAACTCACGATAAGTCTCGCAAAATAAACGCTTTCCTCGAGATCGTTGATCACCATACGCTGCACTTTTCCCCCAAACGCGGTCAGAAGGTCGACCATCAGGTCGTGGGTCTGCGGACGCTCCTTCGGCTGCTCCTTCAAAAACATCATAATTGCCGCACCCACCATTTGATCCACGTAGATCACAAAAACCTTGTCGTCGTTGCCCAGAAACACAGCACAGCCGCCGCTGGTCGGCATCAGCCCTTTCACTTCAACTTCGACAACGCCTTTGCTGCTCATCCTTACAATGGTCGTCGCATCGGGGTGGCTCCTCAACCAAACTTGGCGCGATATTCGTCGAGCAACTTCGTGTAATTCAACGCCCAGCCTTTCAGCGCCTTGCGCTCTTCGGCGTCCAAAGCCCGCACGACCTTGGCGGGCGATCCCAGCACAAGCGATCCGGGAGGAATCTTCGTCCCCATCGTGACCAGGGCGCCTGCGCCAATGATCGACTGTGCCCCGACCTCCGCGTGGTCCATGACGATCGAGCCCATGCCGACAAGCACTTCGTCGTCGACGTCGCAGGCGTGGAGCGTGGCCTTGTGTCCAACAGTGACGAATTGCCCCAGCGTGGTTCCCTTCGTCCGTTCCAAGTGCACGACGGATCCGTCCTGTACATTTGAACCCGGTCCAATGACGATGCGTTCGATATCCGCACGGAGAACCGTGTTGAACCAGACGCTCGCGTTCTCCTCCAGGGTGACGGCGCCCATGACATCGGCGGAGGGAGCCACCCAGGCGGAAGGATGGATTTTCGGGGTTTCGGCGAGGAAGGGCGCTTCGGGCATGGCTTGAAAAATAAGGTTTTTTTTGGGGCGAATTTCCGCAATTTGCGCAAAAAATGGCCAAAATCCCTTGAAAAGCGGCGTTTTTGGCCGGAAAGGCCTTTACAAGCCTCGTCGGAGCCTATCAAATCATAATTATGAACAAGTCCGAACTAATTGACGCCGTGGCTGCCAAGCTCGGTGACGACGTTTCCAAGAAAGTAGCCGGTGATGCTGTTGAAGCAGTTTTGGATTGCATTGCGGCCGGGGTCCGTAGCGACTCGGGTGGCGTGCAACTCATCGGATTCGGCTCCTTCAAGATCAGCCATCGCGCGGCGCGCAAGGGGCGGAACCCGAAAACGGGCGAAGAAATGGACATCCCGGCCTCCAAGTCGGTGAAGTTCTCGCCGTCCTCGAAGCTCAAAGCCACGCTCTGAGCATAGGACCAGCGGCGACTTTCGCGACCAACCAACAACGACGACAGAACCAACTTAAACCTCCCATCAGCGGACGGGCCCTGCGCGGCCCCGCCGCCGGAAAACTCAAAGCGGCGAATCTCCGGATTCGCCGTTTTCTTTGGGGAGCGCCATAAACCTGGCGTGAACTAGTATGAATTTGAAGAATGATCCGGAATTCAGCTCTTCTCGGCGGAATGATGAAATGGTAAAACGGTGACGGTTGTTGCGAATGTCATTTTTCCGGTGTTCACGGCACCTCACGTTCTGCCGCTGTTGTTTCCACTTGCAGCGTTTGCTGCCGTGGCCTCCGAATTCGGCGTGATGGTGAAACGGCACCCGGGCCTTGAGGTTTTACACGTAGTCGGCATCACCTTGTTGGCGAACTTCTTGTCATGGATGGCTGGGGTCGGGCTTGGGCTCTTGTTGCCTTCTGGCTTGGAACAAAAGACTGTCGACTCAGAAACGGGAAACCGGGTGATTCTGACTCAGGGGTCAAATTTCCTGACTCTACTTGTTTTTGCCTTCTTGCTCGCATTTCTCCTCTCGATCCTCGTTGAATTCGGCGTCTGGAGAAGATGCAAAATGCAGGAGAGTGGACTATTCAAGAGTGTGGCCATCGCCCACCTGTTCAGTTATTGTGCGATGCTGGCTCTCGTTGCAGTCATAGGGTTTTACGAAGGATAAAGGCCAAGTTTCTGACGCCGTCATCACGAAGCTTATGGGCCCGGACCGAGGGCAACTCTGATCAGCCCGAGAGTGCGGGAAGAATTTCTGGAAAAACCTCGGAAAACTGAAAACTGGGCTCCCGAAAACATGCCGAAAATTGCAAATTCACTCGGATAACGCATATTCCGCGCCCCATGCTATCCATCTTCATCGGACTCTTCACGGTTATCCTGGTTGTCGTCTCTCTCCTGCTGGTGCTGCTCGTCCTCATGCAGCGGCCGAAACAGGAGGGCCTCGGCGCCGCTCTCGGTGGGGATACCATGAACACGGCGCTCGGCGCCCAGACCACGACCGTTCTCCAGAAAGGTACCGTCTACCTCGGGGTCATTTTCTTTGTTGTTTCCAGTGCCTTGTCCGTGATGGTTTCACGGCAGCAGGATTCGGGAGGAGAGGCGCTCGACAAGGTGAAGGGCGATCCCGTCAGTTCCGCTCCGGCGACGATGCCTGAGGTCATGCCATCTTCCACGCCGCCTATGGATCCGGCGCCCGCCGACTCCACACCCGCACCTGCTTCCGACGAGAAGCCTGAAGGAACGCCGGAGGAAGCCCCCAAGACTGACGTAGAGTCGGAGGAAACTTCCGCTAAGGAAGATGCCCCGGAAGAGAAAGCCGGTGGCAAAGGCAAAGGCGAGAAGGGCAAAGGGAAATCTGAAAGCGGCAAAGCGGAGGGCGCAGCTTCTGGCGGAGACACTTCCCCCTCTCCTGCGGGTCAGTGATCACAACCACCTGCGGGTGTCGCCGGCAGGCGGAGCGCCCGTGACCCCGTGGGCCATCAGGTGCCACGATGAATTCCCCAATGGGCTTCGTCGAGTTGACCTTCCGCCCCAGCATTCGTGCGGCTCCGCCGGGGGGGATGGACGGTCGGTGAAGGCACCGACACTCCGACAGGTGAACCTCCGCCGCCGATCTCTGCTCTCCAGCTCTGACGTCTGAGACAAAGAAAAACCCGCCCGACTTTCGCCGGACGGGTTCTTGAACAAGTTCGTATCGCGTTGTTGCGACGTCGCCTCAGCTCGTAGGAACTTCGGAGACGGTTTGGAGGACGCGTGAAGCGATCGCGTAGGGATCGCCCTGTGAGTTGGGTCGGCGGTCTTCGAGGTAGCCTTTCCAATCGTTTTTCGGGAAGCTGTGTGGCACACGAATGGAGGCACCGCGGTCGGCGATCCCCCAGCTGAACGTGTCGATGGACTGTGTTTCGTGCAGGCCAGTAAGACGCTGATCGTTGTCAGGACCATAGGCGGCGATGTGCTCGTCCATGTTCTTTTCGAACTGGGCCATGAGCGCTTTGAAATAATCTTCGCCGCCAACCTCACGAAGGTGGTTGGTCGAGAAATTGCAGTGCATGCCGGAACCGTTCCAGTCGCCTTTGTAAGGCTTGCAGTGGTATTCGACATCGACACCGTAGGATTCGCAGAGACGCTCGAGGATGTAGCGCGCGACCCACATTTCGTCGGCGGCTTTCTTGGAACCTTTGCCGAAGATCTGGAATTCCCACTGGCCTTTGGCGACCTCGGCGTTGATGCCTTCGTGGTTGATTCCTGCTTCAAGGCAGAGGTCGAGATGCTCTTCAACGATTTGGCGAGCGACATCACCGACATTCTTGAAGCCGACGGATGTGTAGTAGGTGCCTTGCGGTGCAGGATATCCTTCTTCGGGCCATCCAAGGGCACGGCCGTCTTTCATGAGGAAGTATTCCTGCTCAAAGCCAAACCAGGCGTTCTCGTCATCGAGAATCGTCGCGCGGGCGTTGGACGGATGCGGATCACCGTTCGGGAGCATGACCTCGCACATGACGAGCGCGCCGTTTTCGCGGGCTGCGTCCGGGAAGATCGCGACCGGCTTCAGCATACAGTCAGAGTCGCTGCCGTCGGCTTGAAGAGTGGAGCTGCCGTCAAAGCCCCACATTGGGAGCTGATCGAGGGTGGGGAAGGAATCGTAGTCGCCGATTTTCGTCTTGCCACGCAGGTTCGGGACAGGGGTGTAACCGTCGAGCCAGAGGTATTCGAGTTTGTATTTGGGCATCGTTTGTAACTTGTGTTGGGTTTGTGGTTTTGAGGCCGGAAGCCTGCAAAGATAGCAAGTTCAGCGCCTTGTCAATCAACGCATTGTGGCGGAAGCAGAGCCCCCGGGGAGGTTGCTGCTTTCGCTCAATGCGCTGGTCGCCGAGGAGGCCGAACGGGTTGAAATCCGCCCGGTTTTCCGCGGAACATCTTCCATCCGAGCAGCTTCCGTGCCAAATGAAAATGACAACTACCTCGGGGGATTTGCACTGCGGAATGGAAGTAGCACGGACAATCCTGTCCGTGAGCAATGGGAATGGAGGTCGTACCGACAGTTCTCCGCGGAGGGTGGGGTCGCGGAGGCGTCGAGACGACGAAGTGGAGTTCTTGGTCGGATTGAGTTGTTGATCGCACGAGCACAGACAGGAGTGTCCGTGCTACGGGTTCGATCTTCCCAACTACTCTTTCCAACCCGAGGAACGGAGCGCTTCGTAGAGAACGATCCCGACCGAAGTGGCGAGGTTCAGGCTTCGCACGGCCGCCGGTCGCATGGGGATGGTGAGGCAGGAATCCGCGTTCTCTGCGAGCAGGCTCTCGGGTAATCCCTTGGTTTCGCGGCCGAAGACGAGGTAGTCGCCGTCTCGGAAATCAATTTCCCAGTAGGAGCGGGTCGCTTTTTTCGTGAGGAAGAAGAACCGGGCCTCGGCGGCGTCGGCTTGCAGGTCTTCGAGGGACTCCCAGCGCTGCACGTCGACGTCTTTCCAGTAATCGAGGCCTGCCCGCTTCAGCGTTCGGTCGTCGAGGTCGAAACCCAGCGGTCCGACGAGGTGCAGCCGCGAGCCGGTCGCGAGACAGAGCCGGCCGATATTGCCGGTGTTCGGCGGGATTTCGGGTTCGACGAGGACAACGTGGAGCATTGGGGCACGTTCGCCGCCCTCGCGCCGTCCTGGAAAAGAAAAATGCCCGCTTCCCGCCGTGAGGCAGGAAACGGGCAGTGTTCAATATCTCGACTACGAGACAAATTCAGGACTTCAGCGTCGGCGACGGCGAAGCAAACCGAGAAGACCCAGCCCCGCGAGGAGACCGGTCGAGGGTTCCGGCACGACCGTCAGTGTGATGGAGGCGAAGTCCGACCCGGTGAAGTCGAGGGAAGTCGGGTCGAACCCAACGGGCTGGTTGAGGAACTGCGCGAAGGGATTGCCGCCGCCCACGCTGCTGGTGCCGACAATTTCGATGGTGCTGACGTCGTCAGGATTGCCACCGGGAGGGTTGTTTGGTCCCGGCGTGTTGGGAGGGGCGTTGAAGAGAAAATCTTCTTGTTCCGTGCCGGCGTCCCAGACGGAGGGCGGTGTGATCGTGAGGGTAGTGCCGAAGGCCGCGCCGACCACAGAAGAGACGTCGATGGCGTTGGGGTTGCCGATGAACCAGTCGTTGGTCGGGAGCACCATCGACGCGAAGTTGAAGAACGTGTTCGTATTGTCGACGAGCACCTGGAAGGTGGTGAATCCGCCGGAGAAGGTGGGCCCTCCATTCGTCCCGCCGTTGGCGGAGCCGGGGATGGCGCCGAGAAGCGGACCGGGATCGCCGACTTCGGCGAGTGTTTCCAATTCGGATGACGCCGAGCCGCCCGGATCGAAGATGTCATAGGAGCCATCGTGGAAGACGGCGGCAAGGGGAGCATAGTTCGTCGGGCCAAGGGCGTTGAGACGCACCTCGATGAGCGTTGTCTGAGCGGACAAGCCGAGTGTGGTGGCGGCGAGAATGCCGCCGGTGAGAGAGAGAAGTGTTTTCATACCCCGGCAGTGGTAGCTCGCGGAAAAAAATTCCATTTACCGGCAATTATTTTTACAGAAACTCCCGCAGCATCGTCTCCGGCCCCAGGGTGGTCATGACGAACAGGTCGTCTCCGGACTTCCAGGCCGCCGTCGCCCATTTACCCTCAACGCCATGGCGCTCCAAGGGCTCCGTGGTCAGACCGTCGAAGCCTTTGAAGTCCCGCATCTCTCCTGCATCCGGGAGGAGGAACAAATGGACCAGCGTGTCCTCGTTGTTGAAACACATGAGATACACGTCGCGGCCATGCCAGCGGATCGTTTCACAGCCCAGACCAGGCAGTTGCGCGAGGTTTTCCGGGACAGGGAAATTCTCAACTCCCCGCTGGTCCTGAAACCACTTCGCCAAGGCGTTAGCGGAGGTGTTTTCGAAATCGAAGAAAAATCCACGCTCAATGTAACGCCCCATGTCGCCGGGCAGGGCGGCCAGGCTGAATTCCTCGCCCTCGTAGGGACGATTCATCCAGGCAAGCAAACTGACGGCCATGACGGCGAACACGGCGGCCATGCTCACGACGGTCCGGACGAGTCGGCGCGGCTTGGAAAGGGTGGTTGTCGAACTTCCGACGGCTTCGAGGATCGAATCCCGGAGATTCTCGGGAACGGCGATGGACTCCATGGCGCCGTCGAGGGCCTCGGACACCGCCTTTTCCTTTTCATACCAGGCGCGGAGTTCCCTGTCTTCAGCAAGCAGGGCGAGAGCCCTTTCCTGCATCGGGTCCGGGGATTCGCCTTCGCGATAGGAGGCAAGGATTTGCTGGGCTTCAATGGTGGTCACAGGGTCTTGGACTTGGCGGTTTCGTTTTGGGATTCTGTCAGGATACCGACGACTTGGGCCCGCCCTCGAGAGATGCGGGACATCACTGTGCCTACCGGAACCCCCAGTGTCTCCGCGATCTCCTTGTAGGAAAACTCACGAAGATGAAAGAGGGTGAGGGGAGTGCGGTGCAATTCGTCAAGTTGGTTCACGGCGGAGAGGATTTCGTCGTAGGAGAGTTTGCGAATGGCCTCCGGGTTGACCTCGGGAAGTTCGGTTTCCACAAAGTCGATGCGGATGTGGCGGTGTTTGCTTTTGTGTCGACGTTCGTTCAGGAATTTTCGGTACAAGGTGCTGAAGAGCCACGACTTCGCTTTTGTCGGGTCGCGAAGCCGATGCCCGTTTTTCGCCCACTCCAGATAGGTTTCCTGCGTCAAGTCGCCCGATTGGGCCTCACACTGGGTCAGGCTCATGGCAAAGCGAAAGAGCCCCTTGTAGTGGAGATCTACCAGATTTTGGAAATCGGCAGAAGCTGCCGGCGTGGAGTCTTTTCCGATCGGGTCTTGGCGCACTGTGCCCCATAGGACAAAGCTCGGGCCGACTTATTCCATCAAGAGGGCGAAAAAGTGAGAGTAAGTGGCGTGGTCATCCGCAAAGGCGTCCCTCTCGTGGAGCGTCGGTGCCCTCAGCGATGGACCATTCTGGCCCGAAAAAAGTCCGAATCCCATTTCGGAATTCGGACTGCGAAGTTGTTTCGGATTTCGGGCG
>JBCDLR010000012.1:0-24559 GCA_038745205.1 Verrucomicrobiota bacterium | reverse complement strand
TCCGGATGATCAGCATGATCAGGATGGTCGGCAGAATGGAGGGGATCGTGATGCGCCACATCATCTGCCACCGGTTAGCCCCGTCGACGACCGCGCTTTCGTAAAGCGAGGGGTTCACGCCCGCGATGGCCGCCAGGAACACGATTGAGCCAAAGCCCGCCTCCTGCCAAATCCCAGTGCCGACAAAGATCGGCCGGAACCACTCGGGCTGCGTCAGGAAGTAGACCGGGTCCAACCCGAACCATCCGATCAGCGTGTTCACAATGCCCGCGGTGGGCGAGAAGGCAGTGATCACAATGCCCGCGATAATCACCGACGAGATGAAGTGCGGGAGATAGACGATGGTTTGCGCCGTCTTCTTGTAGGTCGCGTGCAGGACCTCATTGTCGACGCTCGAAACCCCGCCACCGAGATGTTGATTCAGAACGGCGACGAAATCTTTCTCGAGAGGAGAATCTTCTAGAGCATTGTCGACCCGTTCTCAGGAGTCTCCCCCCGCTCATTCGTCCATGGATTTGGCAGCACAAGAAGACCTCTTCGCAGACGACTACGTCGAATCCGGCGAAGTCCGAAAGTCCCGGTCGATCGAAGACTACCTCTACTGGTTGAAGCGATACGGGTGGATCATCGCACTGACCACGGTCGTCGGCCTTATTCTTGGAGCTTACGTCTACAAGAAGACGCCGCCCATGTATCGCGCGGTTGCCACGATCGAAGTCGAGAGAAAGGAGAGGGCCACAAGCGTCGATTCAGCAGCAGACGAACTTCGCTTCAGCGGTGAAGCATGGATGAACACGATTGCACAGAAGTTGACCCTGCCCCGGCCCTACCAGCGCCTCGCCGAGGACCCGACCATTGCTGAACGGACGGACCTCGTGAGAAAGGAATTCTCCTTTTTCGAAGACCCAAAAACACGAAACGGCACGATGTTGCCTCCGGAGGCGATCGCCGGAATGATGGTGCACTGGGTAAAGCCAGAGCCGCGGGAAGGCTCCAACCTCATCGACATTACTGTCGAACACACCAGTCCCAAGGTCGCGCAACTGGTGGCAAATGGCTTGCTGGACGCCTACCGCATGGATTCGGAAAAAAAAGTTGGCGGCGAGAACACCTCCAACATCGAGATCCTCCAGGCCGAAATCGAGGAAATCGAGTCGTCCATTCTTGAACTCGGAAAGCGCCTCGCCCTCTACAAGGGAAGCAACGACACCCGAGTCCGCATCCTGGCCGTCGAACAGGAGATCATCGACCTCGAAAAAAAATTCCTCGAAAAGTGGCCCCCGCTCATCGAGGCGAAGTCGAAACTGGACGTCTTGCGGAAGAGGTTTGATCGGGAAATCGCCGAAGTACGAACCCTCTCCCCGGACGAAGACGGGTACTGGAAGTCCCTGCCTGTCAGTATCGACCCGATCAAGAACGTGGAGACGCGGGCCAATCTCATCGCCGCCGAACTCAGCAACAAAGAGCAGTTTCGCGACCGCCTTCTCGCCAAGATGGACGAGGCAGACGTTGGGGCGAAAGTCTTTCGCGAGTTTTCCGTCCAACGCGACGCCTTTCTTCCCGGTCGCCCTTTCAGCCCGAAGCAGACCAAGGTGCTTGCCATGTTCACCGCCGGGGGCATGGCCATCGGAGTCGGAATCGTTTTCCTCATTGGCTTCCTCGATCCGACTGCCCGCGCCGTCTCCGAACTTGAAGGGATGTTCGACATTCCCGTCGTGGGAGCGATTCCGCGAGTCAAGCCGACGGCAACCGTGAAACAGGAGAAGCAGGGAGGTCCGCGAAAGCGACTAACACCCGCCATTATCCAGAACGAAAAGGAACCGGCCGCGGAATCCATCAGGAACCTTCGCGCGAGTTTGAGCTTTCTCGGCAAGCGAGAGGATCGGAAATCCTTTCTCCTCACCAGTTGTTTCCCGGGGGAAGGTAAGAGTTGGATCGCCGCCAATCTTGCGTCCAGTTTTGCTTCCCAGAACGAACGCACGCTGATCATCGACCTCGACCTGCGGAAGCCGATGATTCACCGGATATTCGGATTGGATCGCACTCCGGGGATCACGGACTTGTTGACGCAGGACGTCCGGATTGCAGACACCGTGCGCGAGACCGACATCCCCAATCTGCGGGTCATCACCGCTGGAACAACGGCGCCCAACCCGGCAGAACTCCTCAATCACATGAGCATTCGAAAGATTCTCGAGAACGTCTCGACGGTCTTTGACCGGATCATCGTTGATACGCCCCCGGTCCTCGCCGTTCGCGATGCCCTCGGTCCGGCAAAACTCGTCAATTCGACCATCATCGTTTTCAAGATGGCCAAAACACCGGTAAAAGCGCTCGGTTCTCTCATGCGTATTCTCCAGGAAAACCAGACTCAGCCCTCTGGTATCGTCGCCAACGATCTGCCGCCCCCCAGAAAAGACGGCTACTACAAGTACAACTACCACTACGGCTACGGCTACGGCGGCGAGTACTACGGCGAAGAAGCGGAAGAGACAAAGGCCAAAGAAGCCTGAGCCGGCACTCGCTGGTGCCGTTCTTCAGCTCAGGGACCCGATAAGGTGATCCGCGATGCGCTCGGCGGCATGACCGTCTCCAAACGGGTTGCGCAGGGAACTTCGCCGTTGAAACTCGGCTTCGTCATCAAGGAGGCGATGCACCTCTTTCAGGATCCGGCCTGGATCGGTTCCAACAAGAACCGACGTTCCGGCATCAACCCCCTCCGGCCTCTCCGTCGTCTCCCGCATCACGAGCAAAGGCTTCCCAAGAGACGGCGCTTCCTCCTGCACACCTCCTGAATCGCTCAAGAGGAAGGTGCAGCCATCCATGAGTCTTACGAAATCGGCGTAACTTACCGGCTCGACAAGTGCGACCTGATCATTGCCGCTCAGAATGCGACGAACAGGCTCCTGCACCTTGGGATTGAGGTGCACCGGATACAGGATGCCCATATCCGGGTATTCCTTCGTGAGGAGTTGCAGGGCCTGGCAAATCTCTTCGAAGCCCTTCCCAAAGGACTCCCTCCGGTGCCCGGTAACCAGAACCCAGCGGCTTTGCGGGGACTCGATGAATCGTGCAAAAAACTGAGGGGGGATCCCGATTCGGGCCGCGAAGTCATCATCAGCCTCCTCCGCCTTTCGCACCGCATCACGCGTTTTCAAGAGCGCGTCGACGACGGTGTTCCCGGTCACATGACATCGCTCCCGCGGATGGCCTTCCCGGACGAGGTTCTCAAGACTTCGCTCCGTCGGACAGAAATTCCACGTGGCGAGTGGCGAAGTCAGGCGACGATTCATCTCTTCGGGCCACGGGGAAAGGATATTACCCGTGCGCAATCCGGCCTCAACGTGTCCCACGGGCACTCCCGCATAGAACCCGGCGAGGGTGGATGAAAGCACCGTGGTCGTATCACCCTGCACAAGAAGCGCGTCTGGCCGTTCCTGCTCGATCCAGGAGGTGACAGCTCCGAGAACCGCGCTTGTGAGGGAGGGAAGGGTCTGGCCGGGCTGCATCAAATTGAGGTCGTACTCCGGTTCGATCCCGAAAACCTCAAGTGCCTGGTCCAGCATCTGCCGGTGTTGCGCTGTCGCGAGAAACACCGTCTCCACTTCCTCGCGTCGTTTGAGCTCAAAATACACCGGCGCCATTTTCACGCACTCGGGTCGGGTTCCTGCAATGACAGCGACTTTCGGCTTCACGGGCAGATCCTAGACGAATCATACTTGGGGTCCAGCGATTAGACCCGAACAATACCCCGGACCAGTTCCATCAATTCTCGGACGAAGAACGGACTGCCTGCAGCCGGAAAATCGCCGTTTCCTCGTTCAGCAACTTCGGTTGAAGGTTCACGTGCCGAAGTCCGTTCGATTCCGTGCTGACCACCTTGTCCAATTCCGCCTCGGTGAATGCCGCGAAATCCCTCGACCTCCAAAGCTTCCACTCCACATCCGTCGCGGCCTCCGTCCAGGGAAACGCAATTTGAATCGCACCACCCTCATCCCTGACGACTCGAAGGGATTCACCGCCAGCGGTCTTGGGATCCGTCCCGTGCACGAATTCCAGACCGTTGAGAAGGCCATCTCCGTCAGGATCACCTTCGAAGGCCGTATCCGCACCGGAACAATTGGCAAAGACGGTCGATGCCCACGTGGCATAATCCGCCGCATCCCCCTCTCCGGAGGGCGTGACTTCGATTCCGTAATTGTCGAAGGCCATGTAGTTCCCCCCGAATCCGGTGACGGATTGGTCCTCGGGGTCGACGACCGGATTCGTAATCCTCCAATAGGCGCCGAAATACGCCACTGATTGAATGGTTCCCGAGGGCAACAGGAGTTCGGCAATGGGGAATGTATTGAACTCGTCCTCGACCGTTGCCGTCAGGCGGTCTCCGTCCGCTTCCGGATTCAATGCAATGACTGCCGTGTACAAATTGACGTAAGGGACAAGCAGGTTCGTCGCCGTCTTGTTCCCTTCTTCATCAAAGTAAACGATTTCCGCCTTCTCATTGCCATTTGTTGGCTCGAACCCGAGCCTGAAGCAGTCCTCCCCCGTCGACTTCGTCACGCACCAACCAAAGGAATCACGGGGAGAGTATGCACCAAAGGCCGGGGAAGGAACAAGAATGAAGTCGGTGGAAAAGTGCAGGGAAGGCCCGGTGTGTTGCGCCGGCCTCCACAACTTCACCTCGGGAACGAGGGGCAGGAATTCACCCCGGAAGAACCCGCCGATGAACCCGCCTCTCGTGACCCTGAACCCACCCTCAGGGAGAGAATCGAAAATGGTCGCGATGCCGTCTGTTCCACCAAAGAATTCCCCGACCGCCGGATCATTCGTTCCCCATTGCTCCTGCCCGGCAACCGCGAGTCCCGCATCCATCGCATCAAAGCTGGTCCAGTAAGCTGGAATGGAAACCTCTTCGGCACCACTCACCACAATCATGAGGGCGAACGCACCCAGAAGAGGGGCTACGAAACCCTCCGGACATCCCCAGTTCTCACCGTCCCGCATGGAGCGAGGCGGAGTGTTCACTATCTCCTCCTTCGGAAAACAATTCCCAGGACTCCCAAGCCGATCAACCCCAGGGCGGATGGCTCCGGGATAATGGAAATGTTGTCGAACGCCATGATGTTGTTTCCGGCGTTCATTGGATCGGCATCATTGATCGACCAGTCCGCCCCGAAAGTGTCGATGGTCGTCGAAGAGTTCAGACCGGTCAGCGTATCCGAAAACGAGATTGTTGATCCTACCTGCGGAATCAACTCAAGGCTGAAATCCGTGTCCCCGCTGTTGGCCGCAAAGGAGATGTTCAACTCATAGATACTCTGGTAGAAGATCCCGGAACCTGGAGATCCTCCGACGGGAATCTGGTGGCGTGTCCCGAGATTGTCGTAGTAAACAAACTCCAGATCTCCTGAACCCGCAGCCGGACTCTCGAATGCCACACGGAAGAGCGTGCTCGAACCGTTCTGAAAGCTCCATCCGAAATCGTCATCGAATCCGGTGAGGTCCGGGCCGCCATTGGGGGTATCGTCGAAACTTGGATTGATCTGGAAATCGACGGAAAAGTCGGTCCCTGCCAGTGGGTCCCCGTAGCCGTTGAAGAGCCGGACGTCCGTGATCGAAGGGAAATTGAAGACACCGCCAATGACCGCGGCATCGCTGAATGTCGAGGTTCCGAAGGCTTGCGTAAAGAAAGTCAGGTCACCCGTTCCGCTGTTCACCACGTCATTCAGACCCCAACCGTCCTGAGGCTCAACCTCTCCGATGAGGCTGTAGGCAAAGTCACCTGCGGCATCGCCAAAACCGGTGCTGAATGCCGCGCCGATGCTGGCGGAGACCATGGCTCCGAAGAGAAAGGTCGTGAGAAGAGTTTTCATGTCGGGTTGAATCGTCCGACCGGATGAACAGGTTGGACGACGTGCTGAGGGTGTTGTGGGGGGTTTGAGCCGCTTGGGCCCGACGCGTTAATCAGGCAATCACGGATTGCTCACGATCGGCTGCGGCGTGGAAGGGAGAATGATGACCGGACCGGATCCTCGTGGCCGACGCGCCGCTTCAGAGGGAATGACCGTCGCCACGAAAATTCCGGCGACGAGGAAAGCGGAAACGAATGCAAAGAGAGGAGTTTGCCTGAGCTTCATTCGGGAGTTGTGCTGAGTTTGGGAGTTCGGGCCGAGAGGTTCCAGGGAGAGGAAAAATCGACCTTAATTCCTCGCAGTGTGCCAATTACACGGACGAAGATCAAGAGAATTGATCTATTATTTTCATGTCTGTCGCGTCGTGCCGTCTTTGCCCCCCCGCCGCAGTCTCTTGGAAGCTACGGAAATTTTAATGATTACAACGCCTACGCTGACGCAGCACCGCAAAGAGAAGAACAGCGAGCAGTGGCAAACCGGTCGATACCTCCGGGGCCGTGGAGAAAATCAAATCTGTCCCTCCGTCCGCCAAGGAGAGGGTGCCGAAGACTCCGTTGGCCGTTGTCCCCGACAAGGTTGGCCCAAAGGCTCCAGAGATCGGGTTATTGGTGCTAAAAAGAGTGTAAGTGCTGAAGACGAGGGCATTCTGGAGGACGAAGTCGGAAAAATCGACCAGCCCGATTCCAATGGAAAGCACTCCCGAACTGAGGGCCACTTGGTCGGAACTGAGATCGAAAAGCAGTCTTGATCCAGTGACGCTGCCAGCAATATCGAGGCTATCGGTAAAGTTGAGCGTCCCGATCGGATCGAGGTTTCCGGAGCCCACGAGCGTGGCCGGTCCTCCAATGGAACCACCACCCGCAAGCGTCCCACCGCTATTGACGGTCACGGAACTGGTGGACCCCAGCGACCCTGTAACGAGAAGGGTTCCTTCATTGACGGAAGTGGAGCCGGAATAGGTATTCGCATTGTTGGAGATCTCTACGGTCCCTGCTCCGGTTTTCACCAGGTTTTGGCCCGCACCCTCAATAGCACCAGAAAGGTGGACCGTTCCTCCGCCCGCTGCAGTCACCGTCGTAGAACGGTTTTCTCCGAAGGAACCATCCATGTTGATCGTTCCGGAAAACGTGTTTGTCCCGGAGGTATTCGTGCCGCCAACGGTGCGGTTTGTCCCGTCCCCGGGATTCACATTGATGTCGTTGGAAATCGTCGTGCCGCCATCTGCATCACTGATCAAGAAGGAAGCGGCCGTTCCGGTCGTCCCGCCATTGCCCAGGAAAACCGCGGACGATCCCGGCAGCGATCCACCTTCTCCCACCTGGAGCGTTCCTTCATCAATCTCGGTGTTTCCGGTGTAGGAGGTTGACGAGCCTTCGATCGTAACGGTCCCGGAGGTAGTTTTCTGCAACGCGACCCCGCCGGCGAGATTGGCGGAAATCGTTCCGTCCTCGGCGCTGAAGTTGCTCAAAGAAGTGATGGTGTTCGCGCCCTGGCTTGAATCCGTCACCGCCCCCGATGACAGGGTGAGGGAAGAAACCGTCTCCGACTGGCCTGCCAAGTCCAGCGTTCCTCCATCCACGGAAACCGAGCTCGCGTCATTTATCACTTCGCTGACGCCCAGTTGGAGCGTTCCTGAATCAATGGTCGTTGCGCCGTCATAATTGTTGGCGGAGTTGTTCAGGACCACGGTTCCCGATCCTTCGACGGTCACTGACCCCCCGGCGTTCTGAATCGAATTATTCACCGTAATCGTCCGGCCCGACCCGGTGCGAAGCGTCAGGTTGCTTCCGTTGTCGAGAAAGAGCGCGCCACTGCCCGGTGCCGCCCCTCCATCAAGGCTCAAGACGATGTCCCCGTCGTTGGCAAAAATCACCCCGCTGTCATTCCAGGCGATATTCGCAAACTCGACTGTCTGCGTGCTCGTCGAATCATTCTGGATCAGGGGGTCGGCACTCCCATTGGTTTGCAACTTGATCGAGTTCCCACCAAGCGTGAAGGAGGCCGCGCCGTCATCGAAATAAATCTGCGCCATCTGATCAAAGGACCCGTAGTTGAAGTCCGGCGTCGTTCTCGTGGAGCCTGCGAAGTGAATGATCGATCCCTGCGCGGGGGCGCCATCATCCAACCAGTTCGCTCCCGTTCCCCAGAGATCATCACCTCCGCCACCATCCCAAATCTCATTCAACGACGAGAATCCCACCTCGAGACTCAGGCTTCCCCCGTTGTCATTTCCCCGCAGCAACTCGCTCTGGCTGTCGATATCGGAGGTGAAGAACGTGTCCAGAAACGGCAGGGAATCGGCCGGAACCTCCCAAGTCGCGTCCCGGAAAACAGCCCATTGGTCAACGTCACCGATGCCGTCGTCATCGACGATCAACATGTAGACATCCGTTCCCGAAGGGGCAAAACCGCTGACCGATGCATCGATGCCCGAAACAATCCCGGAGAACTCTCCAGATCCATCGACGGTATATCCACCCGCCCCCGATCCGGCCGTTGCATTTCCGTCTCCAAACTCCGTGAAGAGGGCGATCATTGCCGCATAGTCATCTCCCCGAATCACGGCATCGTTCGCGACGGGGTTGGTGAACGTCCCAAGGAGAACGGTTGTGGACCCGCTGGAAAGTGAGCCGCCGGAGGAGGTAGTCACCGTTTTTCCTCCGTTCCCTTCACTATTCGCGACGATGGAGACGACAGCCAGGGAGTGGGAAAGCCCGATTCCAAGTCCAAGCAAAAGGGAAGCGACAATACGGGAGAGAGGAACAGATTTCATGGGGGGTTGATTCTCAGCAGGATACCGTAAGAAGAGCACGATGCTCCAGCCCCGCCAAAAATCCAAGAAAAATCCTGATACTGCCGACGACAGGTGGATTTTGATCCGTTCCGTTTCCCGTGTTTTACTGACGCTTGCCCCCGAAATCGAACAGTGATGAGGAGCCACTCCTCCGCGGGAGGGCGCTTGCAAGAGGCGCTCTACCTCTAACAGTCTGCCTTTTCTGGGTACCCCTCTACGTGGCGCTATCCGTGACGTGGATCAGCGGATTTTACTATGAGCACGGCTGGCTCGTGGGTCCCGCCGCCCTGTTTTTTCTCTGGGCGCGACTCCGGGATTCTCCGGGGAGAATCTCCCGGCGCACCTTCAAACCGCCACCAAGCCTCCTCGCTTTCACCGTCGCCCTGATCTTCACACTGCTCCTCGCCACCATCCGCGTTGTCGAGCAGGTTGACGTGACCTGGCGCATGATTCTCCTCATACACGGAGCCTTCCTTGCGGCTTCGACATTTTTCTTCGTCTGGTTTGTCTACGGAAGGATGGTGGCCATGCATTTTCTTCCGGTCATCCTGTTTACGCTGCTCGCGCTTCCGCTCCCGACTCCCGTGGAACGCCCTCTCATTCAGCAAATGACCGAATGGGTGATTGGTTTCACCGCGCAGGCCCTCGTCTGGATCGGAAACCCCATCCAGATCCAGGGAAACACCCTCCTCTCCATCGGCGGCCAGGTGGATGTCACCGAGGGCTGCAGCGGCATTCGCTCCTTTCAAAGCCTTGTCGTCGCTTCCCTCTTTTTTGGAGAACTCTTCCGTCTCGCCATCGCCCCGCGACTTGCCTTGGTCGCCTTCGGAGTCATCGCCGGCTTTTTCACCAACACCGGTCGCGCCTTCACCCTGTCCCTCATCAGCATCCGCGATGGTCACGACGCTTTTGACGAAGCCCACGATCCTGTTGGCTTCGTCGCCTTCCTTGCCGCCCTCATCTCCCTCTTTCTCCTCGCGCGCTGGATGGACAACCGGAACACGGCTCGCCCCTTGCCATCAGCCACCCGACCAACGTCCGGAAAACCCGCCCAAGTTCTCTCCAGCAAAGCACTATACCTTCTTCCTCTCGCGTCCGCCCTGTCCCTCGTTGCCGTGGAACTTGCGGTTTTCGCGTGGTATTCCGAGTCGCGACAACCGGAGCTTACTCCCGCTCCGCGGTTGAACCTCCTGCACCCGAAGACCGAGGACAACCTCATCGTCGAGGAACTCGACTTCACGAAGAACCGCGCCGCCGACGTGATTGGTTCGAGCGATGTCGAATGGATCAGGGCAAGTGCGAAGGACCTTACGGCGGAAGCGGAGATCTACCTCTTTCACTAT
Organism: Verrucomicrobiota bacterium; assembly: GCA_038745205.1. Taxonomy (GTDB): domain Bacteria; phylum Verrucomicrobiota; class Verrucomicrobiia; order Verrucomicrobiales; family DEV007; genus JBCCWV01. The sequence continues at coordinate 14,510 of JBCDLR010000012.1, read as the reverse complement.
GAACCGCGAAATCCATTTTTCTTCGTCGACGCCTTCGACCATGGTCCTGAGCTCTGCATGGGATCCAGCGGGTATGAAGTCTCGATCCTGCCCGAAAGAGTACTCGATCTTCCGGCCGGAGAGCTTCGTTTTCACGCCGTCGCCTTTCGCGATCCTCTCACCGATCGCGCTCTCCACGTCTTCAAGACCCGTTCCATCGACGGCATTGGGAGCATCGCGAGAAGCTACGATCGAAATGACATGATCCAGCTTCGACTCGAGATGGCCAGGGCCGGCCGGAGAAGCCCGCGTGCCAGCGTCATGGAAGCCGGCATTCAAGGACTCGATTCGGTTGAGGAGTCATGGAACTTCTTCACGGAGAGTTTTCTTGGGATGAACACAGAGTTGGAGAAAAAGAGCGAACAGCCCTGACGTCCTTTCAATGTCCGCAAAAACCAAGGTCATTCTTGCCATTCCGCTTCTCCTTCTCGTGACCGCGGGGATCATTCTTTGGACGCCCGTCAAGGGAGCCGTCGATCAATGGCGTTCCAGCTCACTGCTTAAGGACGCCCAACACGAGCTCGAGAACGGAAACCCGACCGAGGCCCTTCGATCGGCCCATGCTTCTTTCCAACTCAACCCAACTTATAAGGCCCTCCGCCTCCAGTTTCTCTCGCTGCAAGAACTCAAGCACCCTCAGCGCCTTCTCGCTGCCCGCCAACTCGCGCTCCACGAGGAAGCTTCCCACGCCGACGTCGCAAAAGGGTTTGCCGCAATCCTTGCCGCCAAGGACTTCCGCACCTGCCAGATCATCATCGACCAACTTCCCGAGTCGCACCGGAACTCTCCCGAGATTCAGGAGCAATTCGTCCGCTACCTCGCGGCAACCAAGCGCCTGCAGGACGCCATCACGGTCATGGAGCGTATCGAGGCCTCCCCGTGGCGGGAGCGTGCGGTGCTCGTCGTCGGAGATTCCCTCTCAACTCTTTCCAATCCGGCCAGCCGGGGGGCGGGTATTCAACTCTTGAACGAAGTCCTTCGAGCCGGAGAAGCCGCGGACGCCGAACAAGCTCTCACAATCCTGTCCTCGCTGCCTGCCCACGTCCTCACCAAGGACAATGTCCAGGACGCCATCGAACGCTTCGCTACCGCGGAAAGTCCCCCCACCCAAATCACGCTGAATCTTGAGTTCCTGCGCTGGGCCAGCTCGCCGCCCGAAAGGACGCAAATCGTGGATCGCGTCATTGAAACCCATCTTAAAACGGGGGGAGACGCTCTCAGTCTCTGGCTGCTCAAGGTCGGCGAATATCAGGAGGTCATCGACTTTACCGACTCCATCTTCGTCCCCGACCCACTGACAACGCCATACTTTATCCATCGCACGAACGCCCTCGCCCAACTTCGCCGCTTCGACCGCCTCGCCCTTGAACTGACCAGACCTCCGAAGGGCCTTCCCCGGCTGGAGAGCCTTGCCTTCCAAGCTGGCGCCGCCCGCATTGCGGGAAAGTCCAGCGAAGAGAATTCGTTCTGGCAACGCGCCTATGAGCAGGCTGGATCAAACCAAAGTCGAAACGACTACTACCGCCTCGCGGAAATTGCGAAGCGCTTCGAAGCAACTGAATGGGAGTTCCGCGCACTTGCTTCGGCCATCGAACAATCGATCGGAATCCCGCCGCCTGTTCGGGATCTGAAGCCGGTGCTTGAATGGATCGCGAAGTCAGACATGGAAAGGCTTCTTCGCGTCTGCCGCCGACTCCTTCTTGCCGAACCGACAAACGTCTCCCTGCTCAACAACGTCAGCTACCTCACCTGCCTTCTCGAGGGTTCGGACGCCGAACACGTGGAAACCTTGAAGAAGCTCGCGGAAAAGTATCCCCGAGTCGCCGGGCTCCGCGGCTCGCTCGCCCTCGCACAATTCCAGACCGACGACTTTCCCGGAGCGCGAATCACCATGGAGAACATGGGCATCCGTCCCGAATCAATGAACGATCCGCAGAGGGCCATTTGTGCGGCGATCCTTCATCACGAGCAAAGGGTGGAGCCAGCGGAAGGCATGGAACGCATCATTCGATGGGGTACCATGTCCACGGTTGAGCAGGAGTTTTTCAGGAAATTGCTGCTCCGGGCAAAAGGCTCGCGTTCGACGTCCGTCGCCCCTGCGGGACTTCCCCCTCAGTAGGAAAAGCCCTCCTTGCGACGCCCGAGGACGAAGCTCACCTGTTGGACTTCCTTGGGCGAGAACAGCCCCTCTTCGGTCATGCGACGGATTTCTGCCTCGACGATTGGCAGGGGCGCCTGCTTGGCCCAGCGCACGATGCGAATCACGTCGTTTCCGGCCCTCTCACGGAGGGTCCTCCAAAGGCTCTCTCTGCCCTGCATCCTCGCCGTCTGCGAAATGATCTCTTCAAACACGCCGCGTTCAGGCCGCTCACCGGACGCGGCCTGAATCGTCACCGCTCGTTTCATCGCCTCTCCCCACAACGCCTCCACCTGCCCGTCGTCAATGCCAATCCACGATTGCGCCTGGTGCACCGGCACCATCGGCCAGTTGGGACTCAGTCGCCGCTGCAACTCAAAGGAACGCAACGCGAGATCGTCTTTGTCATCAAAATAAAGCGCGAGCGCTCCACGCAGGTAATGGAGATCCCCATCAAGGGGCAGAACTTCGATCGCTTGCTCGAGCAATCCCAGCGCGACCTCAATCTTGTCCTCCCCCGCTTCGGTCGCGATCTCGTCCATCGTCATCGCGGCATCCTCCGCATGAAGACGCATCACCTCCGAGGTTGTCTCCGCCTTTGTCACGATCCTTCCCCGCTCCATGATCCCAAACTCCGTCATCAGGAGAACGGATCCAATGCCGAGGACAACACCTCCGGCGACCCGGAACAGGGCCCGCCCACCGGCCGCGAGAGCCCCGCTTTTGCGAGACACACTTGCCACGGCACAGAGAAAGACCGCCGACCAGGCGAGGCCGATTCGGTGCCCCGGCACATCAAAACAACCATGCAGGGGCACGACTGCCGCCGCCAAAAAGCAGGACCATCGCACGACCCAGCCCGACCGCTGGTGAGTGTTCAAGATCACTCGTCCCAGGACCAAAATGACGCCAAACAAGGCCGCCCCGCAAGCGAGCAGGCCACCTTCTGCCGCGAGCCAGAACCAGTCACTCTCGGGATGCACGCACTTCCCGATCGTGCGCGACGCCTCCCGGTACTGCGGAAACACATACTGGAAGTTCCCCAATCCCACTCCCGTCTTGGGCTCGGACCACAGCATGTCCAAGACGTCGCGGTAAACCAGCACTCGGAGATCAAAACTCGCCTCCACCATGACCTCCTGTCCGCCGGCCAAGCCCTGATTCTCGACCTCCGCTTCCCGCCCCACTCCCACCGAATCCGCCAACCGTTCCTTCACCCTCGATCCCGAGGTGAGGAAAATAAAGAGCGCGAGGCCCGAAAGCACGACCAGAGAGACGAGGAACCGATAGTCGAGGTGACGTCTCACGCCGATCAGCCAGGGAACCCCAACCAACCCAAGGAGCAAGACCCCCGCCCGGCTAGGCGAATACCCGAGCAGCGCCCAGACAATCAACCCAAGGGACGCACTCGCGAGGACCACTCCGAGCACTTTCGATTCCCGTACCGCCTGCAAGGCCACCCCCATCGCCACAATTGCCCCCATGACGAGCAAGGTTGCTGTGTGGTTCCGGTTCGGAAAAAAACCGAAGCTCTCATCCGTGTCCCAGGAAAAGCGGAAACCCGTCATCTCCATCCAAATCGAAACTCCCGCATAGATTCCTATCAAAACCACGAAACCTGTCAAAAGCCTACTGCGTTGCTCCTGACTCACGGCATGACCAAGAAGATAGATCCCGCCCAAAATCGCCGCCGCCAGCATGAGCCAGTAGTCGAATGTGAGGCCGGGCTGCGCCGTTGCTTTGTCTCCCAATTCCAACCCCACACCGGTCAGGCCCTCCCTCCAATCCGATTCACTTCCCGGTAAAAAGGAGAATGCCGAACCCACCAAGATCAATCCGGCGCCAAGAAGCAAGGGAAGCGGCAGCTTCACCCTTGGAGGGAAGATCAGCATTAGACCGCCGGCGACCGAAAACACCACCCCGTGGGTCCACAGCCGCGAAGCCCCTGGAAAGAATACCGCGAGCGCGCAAAGAGCAAGGAATCCCCAGCAGGCGATCGACGAACCGATTCCTGGGACGGGAACATCTCTCGAATTTGGCGCTCGACTCATCTAACGGCACTTATTTCCATATCCCCGACCCAACTGGAAGAGTCCCACAAAGCGGAGGTTGCCGTGGTTCGTCAACCTTTTTGCGTCATTGCCCTAACATCACCACGCCTCCCCATTCCGCCCCCGTCGTCGAAAGCTAATCCCAATTTCCAAGTTTTGGTGGATATGGTTATTCAAGAACCTGAAACTACTCTCGCCCAATCTGGTTTCATCCTTGATCATTAGGCCTCTCAGTCTTCAAGCTAAGGAGAAAACACCCGGAAATCGCAGAAAAACCTACAGAATTCGTTTGCCGGAGCAGTATAGGCAATGTATTTACAAGACTAGCGTCAATTGCATCAAGTTACATAACGATGCAATAATCCGAACATCTCCCATGAAACCCCCGTTCAGCCGATCCCCGAAAAGGATCGCGACTCGCCGTCGAGATCAAGGCGTCGCCATCCTCTGGAGCCTTGGTTCGCTGCTGCTTTTATCTGTCCTCGTCGTCGCCACGCTTTCCATCTCGGAGCGTGATCGCTCCACCTCACGGCTCTACGCACAGTCGTCCGAGACCAAGCTTCTTTCCCAAACCGCTGCCAACCTCGTCGTTGGCCAGATCCGCGACGCCACGACCAATCTCGGGATCTCGAAAACGTGGGCATCCCAGCCAGGAGCGATTCGAGTCTTCACGAACGACCCGCAACCAGACAGCAACCGGGCGGAAATGGAGGCGATGTACAAGCTCTACTCCGACGAGACGATGGTCATCACCGGAAATGCATTTGACCCTCTTTCAGACGTCCCCGATCCGACGTGGGATGACAGCCCGGACATCTGGACCGATATCAACGAAGGAGTATCAATCACCGATTCCGACGATTCGAGTCAGCAGACGTATGTCTATCCGATCGCCAATTTCCATCCTGATCCGACCAGGGAAATCGAAGGGTTCGACGCCGACCGTTCCTCCATGCCGGATGGCGCCCGCGATTCCATCGGAATCCCCATGCCCGTGAAGTGGCTTTACCTTCTTCAAGACGGGCAAATCACCGCGCCTTCCAATGTCTCCGGGTCTTCCGCGACGTTCTCCACGGTGGTCCCGACCGAGGACAATCCCATCGTCGGACGGGTCGCCTTCTGGACGGACGATGAGTCCTGCAAGATCAACATCAACACCGCTTCCGAATCCGCCTTCTGGGACACCCCTTTCTCCAATGGAAACACCGAACGGGCCTACGTCTTCAAGGGACCCGTAAGAAATGAGTTTCAGCGCTATCCGGGCCATCCGGCCACCACTTCCCTGAGCGCTGTCCTCGATCCGTGGCTCACGATCAGGGATCCGAACCGTCCGCAGGTCAGCGAACTGCAACCTTACTGGCTCCTCAGCCCCCGCATCGCCGACGGGGGGTCACGCGGCGGTACGCGCGAGGTCTTCGGAACCAGTCCCGTCAATACGGACAGCGACCGCATCTACGCTTCCGTTGATGAGTTCAGTTTTGCCAACCTCTCGAGATCCTCTCGCAATCTTGACGACATCAACAGCGCGGGGAGTGAAACCTATTTTGACAATGACTTCTTCAAGATCGCGCCCTTCCTTCTCACGGCGCAGAGCCGGGCACCCGAAGTCAATCTCTTCAACAAGCCACGAGTTTCCCTCTGGCCCTTGCAACTCGACGACAACCAGCGGAATGCGGTCGACGAGCTTCTCGCTTTCTGCTCGACGGCCAACGAACTCCCCTACTACATTCAGCGAGCAGACGTTTGGACCAGTTCCGGTTCCAGGGGCAGTTCGCAAAGCCCCACTCAAGACCTCAACATTCCGCGAAACGAGCAACTCTACGAGTACATCTATAGGTTGATGGACACGGATATTCCCGGATTCGGCGGGAACTTCGAAGAGAAATACGGAGACAAGGATGCTCGCCAGATTGCATTGCAGATGGTGGACTATATCCGCTCCTCGGTTAACACGATCCCCTTCGGCCTCAGTCCCGAGTATCGTTTCGCGCCGAGCTTCAACAGTGAAGGCGCCCGGAGTGTCGTTCCCCTCGCGGACAACTCAGAAAACATTCGCGGCTATGGACGGTCAGTTACGCCCACCGAAGCCATGCTCGTATTTTTCCCGTCCAAGACAGACGGTCTGGCTGTCATTCAAGGGAACAAGGACCGGTTTCCGCGACGCCGCGACTTCCGTGCCCTCGCCACTGAAATGCGTGCGTTCCTCCTCCTGGAAACGGCAACGGTCACTCCCGGATTCCCGGGTCTCAATCCCCATCTCCAGTACCGGATCAGCGGATTGAATGGATTTTCCGTCGAGAACAGGAGTCTGAGATTCCCGGCGGAAGCCCAGATCGATGCCCACTCAAGGGTCGGCTCCTACGCCGGCTCACAGATGGGTACCTTTGTCGGCGGCCTCGTGACGCTTCGTCACGGCTCCAACGCCCAATTCCCACGGACGGTCGGCACCCTTTCCAGGACACAGTACCCGTTTACCTCCGCCATCGGCGTGGACGGAGTTCCCATCACGATCTCGCAAGACCCGGACACCGCGAACTTGCGCTTTAGTGGAGGAACGATCGAGATCGAAGTTCTGGACTGGACCGGAACGGAAATCCTCCAGACGCTGACCTTGGATTTTCCCGATACGAGTATCCCCGCCCCTTACGTGCAAACCGACGGGGAAATCGACGAAACCAAGGGTGAAATGGGCTACAACGCCGCCGAAGACCGGGTTTATCTGAAATACGACTCCCGCGAACTTAATTTCAACGATCGTCTCGCAGAGATGAACACCCCGGACAATATCAAGGAATGGCTCGTCCGGCCCGGAGATGTCACCCGGAGCGTCGAGGTCTCGACGGCAGGGGACAGTCCGACCAAGGGCGATTTGCGTCACGTCATGGCGCAAGCTTCAGTCCCGCAGTCTTACTTCGCCCCCCATCCCAGCTACGAAGGAGGAACGAGCGTGCGGTTTGCCAGCGGCTATCGCCATGCCGCCTGGCAATGGAACGGCAACTTGTATGTGGAAGGAAGCGCTCCCAACGAGAATGACGCCCTCGATTCCGGGCAGAAAAACACACCGGCCGGCCAAAGATCGACCCGCTCGCTGAACCGCTTCAAGCAGTCGACCAGGGCTACCGCCGGCATTCTCGTTCCACAGGCCACCTACTTCCGCGACTCCGTTCCAGCCGTGCCCACTGCGGATCCCAATCTTCCGGGAGGGGTCGTCTCCCTGAAGAAGAACGGACGCCCTGGGGACTGGGATACCGGCATGGCCATCCTCGAGGACGGCCCCTTCATCAACAAGCCGGATGAAACCAACATCACCGCGGAAGGAGGAAGAGACTCACGCAACTTTGGCGTGGGAACCCTCTTCAATATTCAACGCAACGGGGACCGCGAAGACAACGGCGGAGTGAGTTTCTCACCCAATCGGCAAATCGCCTCCGCCATCCAGATGGGATCACTGCCCAGCGGCATCCACGGTAAGGGCGGCAACAATCGGCCCTGGGAAACCCTTCTTTTCTGCCCCAACCCGCCGTCGCGGGAAACTTCTCCAGCCGACACGCCCAATCAAAATGACCATTTCGGGTTCATCGCTCCCTACGACCACCTTCTCGCCGACCTTTTCTGGATGCCCGTCGTCGAGCCCTACGCCATCAGCGAGCCCCTCTCGACCGCCGGGAAGATCAATCTCAATCACCAGATTCTGCCCTTCACTTACCTCACGAGGGACACGGGTCTTCGGGCGGTCCTGAAGAACATGCGGATCATGGCCATGCCCACCGACGCCGCAAACCGCAGTCGCATGGATCCCATCTACAAGGAAGGCTCCATTTGCCGGTTTTCCTTCCGCTACGGAGTCAACGTGGATGAAACGCTTGAAGGCATCAACCGACGTTTCGAAGAGGGCGACATATACCGCTCCGCCACGGAGATCTGCGAAACATTCCTCGTCCCGGAACGCATCAGCGGCGAGACCTACTACCGCCCGCCGCGCGACCCGAACTACGATCAAACTCTCGACTGGTGGGAGCGCCACCTGCTCACCGGCGACAACGTGCGCGAGAGACCTTACAACCAGATCTATCCAAGGCTGACGACCAAGTCCAACGTCTACCGCATTCACGTTCGCGTCGAATCCTTGAAGAAGTCGCGCAGCTCCACTCCCGGTGAGTTCAGCCACCTGAGAGACATCGTCACCGGCAAGTGGCAGGGCTCCTTCCTCGTCGAGAGGTTCGTCGACCCCAATGACGTGACGCTGCCTGACTTCGCCTCAAACTCGCAGTCGAGCTTCGACGACGACAGCGTCGACGATTATTACCAGTTCCGAACCCTCGAAGTGAATGAATTCCAACCCTGAAATCCAGAGAGGCATTCGTTTCCGTCCCCCTGCACGAGGCTTCACGCTCGCCGAGGTCATCCTTTCGATGGGCATCATTGCCAGTGTCTCCATCCCCATGGTCGCCCTGCTCGCGCTCGGGCTCGAGAACATGCGTGAGAGCAAGGGCGATTTCATGAAGGCCCGCATTGAGAAGCACCTTTCCTCCATGGTCACTCAGGCCAACTGGGGCGAGACCAACCTCTTGAAGGATTTCGATTCCATGGAATGGGAATATGACGGTCAAGGCACTCCCATTGAAGACCGTGGAGACGTCGACCCCATCTACGTGGCACGAGTCGGCATCGATGCGCCCGCCCCTGGAGCGCCTCCCGAAGGTCTCCTCATGCCGGGATCGACGACCCCGAGCCGCGAAATGAAGCGGGTGACCATTACCATTTCAGATCGGCCCGGACTCGAAAACCCCTTTTCCGCGAGCGGCGGCCTCACCGAATTTTCCTTTATCGCGACGAGGAATGACCGCCGCTGAGCCTCGTGCCCGCAACCGGTAACTTCATTGCATTCGAAACCCCACTGCATGCGCCCCCAAAAGCAAGGCTTCACCCTCGTTGAGTTGATGCTGGCGACGGCGATCTTTTCGATCATCGTCCTCGTCCTCGCTACCCTGATTGCGCGGGCGCAAGAGACGTATTCCACGGTCACCCGGACCGCCGACCAATTCCGTCCGGCAAGGCTCGCATTCGAACTCATCACCAGCCGCATCGAGCAGGCGACACTGAACACTTACTGGGACTACGACGACCTCGACAATCCGACCAAGTACGTCAGACAATCGGATCTCCATTTCATCGCAGGACCGGCCGACGGCATTCTCCAGTCCGGTTCTACCGGTGGCCACGCCGTCTTTTTCCAGGCGCCTCTCGGCATCACGTCAACAAGAGGGCTCGAGGACGACCCCTACGAAGGAATGGAGTCCCTGCTCAACTCGTGGGGCTACTATCTGGACTACGGAAATGACGTGGCCACCTGGCCGCCCTTCCTTCGGGGACAGCAGGGCATTTCGAAGGCCTCCAAGTGGCGTCTCATGGAGTTCCGGAAACCGACAGAGGAATTGGACATCTACGATCTCAGGAACGAGGAGACGAAGACGAAGAACGCCCTCTACCAGTGGGTCTCCCAGTCGGCGGCCGCTTCCTCGAAGCCGATTGCGGAAAACATCATCGCTCTCGTCATTCAGCCGCGCACGTTTTCCCGCCAGAATCAACCGGACTCCGAGATAAGAGTCGCCCCGGAATACCTCTATGATTCGCGAGAATTCGAATGGGGGGGCGGAGCCAACATCGAGGGTTCAAGGATCAACCTCACACGGAATCAATTGCCACCCATCCTGGATGTCTCCATGGTCGCCCTGGCCGAAGCCTCGGTCTCCCGGTACCTCGCCCTCAACGGCGAAGACGCACTGCGCAACGTCATTCCCAACGGCCTCTTCTCGGATTCCCGCGACTACGAAAGTGACCTGGAGACCCTGCAGGGTTCACTCGATGACGAAGGTCTGGAATACCAACTCTTCTCAACCACTGTCCTCATCAGGGCCTCGAAATGGAGCGAAGGTTAATGAGACGTCCATCATCATATACCCACTCCGATAAAGGTTTCACGCTCGTCGAACTCCTCGTCGTCATCATGGTGCTGACGATCCTGCTGGCCGTCGTTGCTCCCACCCTCTATCCCGATGGAGGGCCGAAACTCGAGGGCTCGACAAGCCTCCTCGTCAGTGAGATCTCTGCCGCCCAGCAACTGGCGCTTCGCGACAAGAGCCCGACCGAACTCCGCCTTTACTCTTTCGATCCACCTTCCAGACAAGCCCTCGTCTCACGAGCCTACCGCGCCTACCAGACATTCAGGAGAAATGAAGAGGGGCAGTTCGTCGTCCACAGCAATTTCACCACCTTGGAAGACCCCATCATCATTCTAAGTGATTCGCAGTTTTCCAGCATCGCCGATCTTGAATCCCAAGAAGCGGGAGACGATTTCCCTCTCGACACACGAGCGCGATACGTCGCCTTCCGCTTCAACGGGGATGGCTCCACCAACTTGCCGAAGTCTTCTTCCGACAATTGGTTCATTACCCTGGCCTCCGAAACCAGCTACAGCGCCGAGGGGTCACTCCCTCCGGACTTCATCACCCTGCAAATCGACCCCGTAAACGGGCGCGTTCGGACCTTCCGGCCCGAATAAAATCGAAACCGGAACAACCAGTCACTCGCTCGAGAGTTCCCGGATTCTTAGGCTGCGGAATTGCACCAGACTTGAAGCGCCGTTCCAGACCTTCTTCTCCTCATCATAGCCGCCGTGATGCTGCAAGGCGATGGGACCCTTCTCAGGGATTCCGGGCAAACGGGCATTCTCGATGACCGTCTTCCCATTGAGCACCACGGTCAGGCGATCCCCCTTCATCTTGATGAGAAACTTGTTCCACTCGCCCACCGGCTTGTCCGCATTCGTCCTCGGTGTCACACCGGCCCGAATCTCGGGATCCTTCTGGTTATTGCGGTAACCGTAGACCTCACCGGAACCAATCGGCCAGCACCAGATATTGACCTGTGACTTACCCACGCCGCGGAGATAGATTCCGGAATCCGCACCAGGCCCGGGATTGGTGATCCTTTTCCCATCTTCATCCATCTTGTAGCTGCCATCCGGGAGCACCACCGGCGTGTTGAAGGTCCCCCTCTTTTCCTTGATCCGCCATTCGACCTCCAACTCAAAGTCTCCAAACTCCCCTTCCGACCACAGGTTCTTTTCTCCCTTCGGCTTCAACTTCGGGGCGCAATCAATGACTCCGTCCTTCACTGCCCAGAGACCGGCAACCTCGGGCTCGACCCATCCGGAAAGATCCTTCCCATTAAAAAGCGAAACCCAGCCGTCCTCCGCAAACAACGCCTCCGAGGAAAGCACGTAAGAAAAAATAAGAAGGAAGGCAGGAGAACAGGGGGATTTCATACGCGGATAATATCACGGCAATCCCCGCGATCTTACGAAAAACTCCTCAGCCACCCGCCGCGGCCCGTTTCCGGAGCACCGCCACCCGCCGGAAAAAGTAGGCATAGTGAATGACCGCGGAGGCCGCGCTCACACAAGCCGTGGAAAGCGCGATGCCCTTGACTCCGATCTGCTTCATGAAGGCAAAGTTCAGGCCGATGTTGAGCAAGAGGAGAAAAGTCGTAGTCAGGAGCAGAATGCGCCCCGCCCGCAATGCCATGATGATGCGGACCCCGAGGAGAGCCAGGATGAAACCGGGGATATAGAGTCCTGCGAATTGCAGGACCTCCGCCACCCTCGTCGTGTCTTCCGCCGTGAACTCTCCACGCTCAAAAAGAATCCGCACGACCGGTTCGGCAGCCACCCAGAAAAATATCACGAAGGGAATTGAACAGACGAAGACCACCAGGCTGAACTGGAGAACCGACTTCACGAGGCGCTCCCACTCCTCCTTCACCACCAGTTTTGCCACATGGGGAAAAAGAACCTGACCCGCGGCCGTCCCTCCAATCGAAAGCACGATCGTCGCGACTTTCGCCGCGTAGTTCAGGACCGTCACGCTTCCCGATTCCAAGGTGGCGGCCATGACCGAATCAACAAAAACACATCCTTCCAGAATGGAGGCTCCAATGATCAGCGGCAGTACATGAGAAGCCGCAGAACCGGTGAAGGAATCCCATCGTGGCTTCTCCAGAATCGAACCTCCTCGCACACGGGACGCCGCCCAAAAAACAATCAGAAAAAGGAAGAACGCTCCCACGGAGTGACCAACCGCGATGTAGGTGGCACTTGGCGCCCCGGGAATTGCCAGCAAAAGCACAATCGTCAGCAAGGGCACGACGGCAGCGGCCACGGAAGACACCCCGAATCGACCGTTCGCCTGCACATACCCCTTGAGCAGGGTTGCCATCCCATAAAACATCGCAAAGGGAAACAGCCAGAAGAGTAATTCGCCGGCACGCTCCTTCTTCGCCTCCGAAAAACCTCCCCCCAGCCCGTCCGTGACCGGATAACGGAAAACAAGCACAAAGAGGCAGACCACGAGTGCCGTCGCGAAGCAGATCCAAAGCATGTTCGACACCAGCCCCGCCGCCAGTCTTTCACCCTTTTCCTTGAGCTTCGCGTAAACCGGAACGGTCGCATCACGGAACGAATCCCCGAGCACGTTCGAAAGAAAAATCATGAGGGCCCCCACGATGAGAAACGCGTCGACTTCATCGGATGTCCCGAAGCGACTCGCGACAACAAGTTCCTTGGAAAACGCGATACACTTCACCGCCACCGTCATCACTCCCCCGACAAGAACGCCGGACAGGAGCGGAGAACCCTTCATGGACTGAAGTTTGCGGAAGAGGGAGATGGAGACGCTGGCCACAGGTTACACCGGTTTTCAACCGTGATTACTCACTCTTCAGAAATCGACAGGCCTCGTCGCGGGCACGGGGACCCAGCGCCTCCGCGCCGCCATCCGTCGCTCACCCAGCACCGCGCACAAATACCCGACCCAGAGGAACCCGATTGTCGTCGGGCCGAAGGAATCACTGAGCTGGTTCGCCAACATGTAGACGGTGGCCCCGACATAAAGCACCCAGATACGCTTGTCATCGTCATCGCCATGGCCGTTGAGCACATAGAATGTGCTCGTCAGTAATCGGAAAAGGATGGTGAGACAGAGAACAAGAACCGCCAGCGCTCCGAAGACACCGATCCCTTTGAAATAGTCGAGGACGAGATTGTGTGCGTGCGTGAGCCCGAGAACTTCCTCCCCGGCCCCGCTGCCGATAAGCCAATGCGCCTTCCCCTTCTCAATGGCCTCTTGCCAGAGCAACTTCCTCGACTCAATCGACTGGTAACCCGTCACCCCTCCCTCCGCGATGCTCCGAAGCTTCGCCCCGATTTCGGGGTCCAGCGCTTCGGCAATCGCGAGCCCATGACTGGAGACGACAAATCCACCAACGACAAAGAGCAAGGCCATGAATCCCGTCATGAGGAAGCTCTGCGTGCGGATCTTCAAAATCACGTAGGTAAAGAGGCACCCGGCGAAGCTCAGGAACATCGCGAACTTCGAGCCCGTGCGGAAGATGGTGTAGAGGAAGAGAAGAGCCCCAATGCCCAGAACAACTTTCTTTAACCATCGACGGGAAAGAACACATTCCGCCACGAGCACCGGCGTGATCGCCCCCAAGGCAATCGCCGCCTGCAGGGGATTCTCAAAGAATCCGCGATAGCGGTAGAGCAACCACATCACCTGCTCGCGCAGACCAGGAAAATAAAAGGAAAGGAAATGAGGAACCACGCAGGCGAAAAACGCGATCACTAGCAAAACACGAGGAATCATCAAGAGCGATGCCCGCGACCTCGTCGCAATGACGCCGAGACTCCCGAAGAGCGCGAACGGCAGGAGACTCGGGAAGATGATGCGCAGCGTCCGCACGGGATCGATGCTGTTCAAGATCGACAGGACACTCAGCACAGCCATCACCGCGAGGAGGAAAAACTCCAGTCGCAAACGCCCGATCATTCCCACGATCTGACGCCGGGAAGCCCTGACCAGCAAAGGCGTCAAGACAAGGAGGACCGGTGACAGGTAGGACACCGGAATCGGCCGCACGATAAACAAACTGCACAGGTAGATCCCAATCGGCCCGAAGAGCAGAAGGAGAGGAATCAGGGCAATCCGCTCTCGAGTTGCACTCGGACGCCAGCCAAATTCACCGGCAGGCAAGGAGGAAGTCGGCGCAAAGTTCATGAACGGCAGTTCCTTGGAGGCAAAGAGATGATTAATTTATAAAAATAATAGAATATACAATGTTTTCATTAATTTATTTGAAAAAGAGAAGCATTTCTGCAATCTTTCTCAAATTTAACGAATTTACATGGGATCAACAGCCCTCAACCTCTCTCAACCTGCTGGAAC
>JBCDLR010000011.1:0-25830 GCA_038745205.1 Verrucomicrobiota bacterium | reverse complement strand
CGGGCTCGCGGAGGAACTCGGAATCAACGTCCTCTATGCCGGTCACTATGCGACAGAGACATTTGGCGTGAAGGCTCTCGCGACGAGGATGTCGGAGAAGTTTGCCGTCGCGCAAACGTTTATCGATCACCCGACGGGGATGTGAGCTGCTTGAGGCTTTGGATCGTCTCCTCTGTCTGTTCAGTGTTCCAATATCGAACGGTTCTTGGGGCGAAGTCCCACTCTGCAAAGGCAGGTAGATAAACCCTATTTTCTTCCCACTCTAGTTGGAAGACTTCAGACACCATGGACACTGGTACCTTTCCAATGAACTCTTCTGTGTTGCTTTTGATCGATATATAACCTGCTTTGTCTCCGGATTGACCGGGCATGAGGGAAGAGAACATGCGGAATACTCGTGATGTCGCGATTGCTACGTGCTTTCCGTCAGGCGACGAGACTCGCCCGTATTCAGTTTCAACGAATAGCAGGCTGATCACTGCGATCGACATGGTTATAACGAAGGCAATCCATTTGAGGATTCCTGAATTCATGGGAGTCAAAAACCCCTACGGCTTTGCCATCCGCGTTCTTACAGAGGTCGATACCCGTGTCTCTACTTCCAGCGCCGCTTCCTGTCCGGTGCCGCGGGCGAGGGAATAGAGGTGGAAATGCACGGCTTCCTCAAGACGGGGGAGGCTTTCGTCGAGCGGAAGGCTGGTTTCGAGATCGACCTCGAGGGTGCCTTCCACCGCATCGAATCCTTCCGGCAACCTGGGGGACGTCCCTGGCGCGCGGATCTCGGCGTGGAGGATCTGGCATTTGTGGGCGGCGACATCATCGACACCGCGATATCGCACGACGGAGCCGATGGCGTCCGGGTTGACGACGATTCCGTTCTCCGCGAATCGGCGAACGGCGACCTGCGGATCGACCACCCATTTGTCGCCGGGTTCTTTCAGAGCGATTACCCCGAAAATCGGATCGAGACTGTGCGTGTCGAGGGTGACTGTCAGGTCCAGCGCCGATTGCGCTTCCTCCGGCAAGGTGGCGTCATCTTCCAGGGCAAACTCGATCCCGCCATCCTTGTGTCGCGTCGCGTTGACAATGGTTCCCTTGGGAAGGAGCGGAATGAGTTTGGTGCCTTCCCGTTTTCCGAAGCGGTAGGTCGTCAGCTTGACTTTGGTGGGCATTCCGTCGCTGTCGGCCTCGATAATTTGCATGGCTGCGGCCAGTTCGCACTGGAGGTCGCGAACCCTGTCTTCGAGCACGCTGCCCGCCCAGCGGACCTTCACTTCTTCGTGGGTCCCGGCAATGGCTGCGTAGGAAAAGAGGTGACCGGGCTTGAAGGGGCGATGGAAGAGGATGCGGTGCGCGTCGCCCTCGTCGGCGTGGGACGACGTCAGCACAAGGGCGAGGCAACCAATGGCGGAGAGGCGCAGCATGAGGGACCTGGTTTAGTTTAGCTTCCCTCTTGGCCCTCCACAATCGCCGACTCTAGCTGATCCTGCTGTCCAGTTGAAAGACCTGGCCGGAGACGTGGGACAGCGTGTCGAGATGCGCGACGAAATTTGCCGTATCATCCGCGGTATTGAATCGCTTGAGCGCATGGGCTTCGCGAGTGGCTTCCACCTGCGCTTCGCAAAGGTCCGCGGTCATAGGGGATTCAAGAAATCCCGGGAGGACGCAATTGACGCGTACTCCCCGCGTGCCGGCTTCCTTGGCAAGGCTCTTGGCAAACCCGGTCAGCCCGGCCTTCGCGGCGGCGTAATTGGCTTGCCCCAGCGTGCCGACGATCCCCGCAAACGAGCCGATGAAGACGATGTGCCCGCTTCGCTTTTTGAGCATCGGGCGCACGGCGGCACGGCTGACGAGGAAGGCGCCACGTAAGTTGACGGCCATCACCTCGTTCCAATCCTCCGGCATCATCCGACTGACGAGCGCGTCCCGGGTTATCCCGGCGGCGTGCACGACAAGATCATAGCCATCGGGATTCGAGGAAAACCAACCATCGACGGAATTCGCCGAGGCCACATCCAGCTCGCCATGAGTCGGTGCGTGGGCGTCGTAACCATGGGCGTGGAGTATCCCGGCAAGTTTGCGGGCGAGGAAACCCTCCCCGCCGGTGATGAGGGCTACGGGCATGCCCCCATCCTAGCAGGACGGCATCCAGTGCCAAAAGATTCGTGGCTCCTTAACGGGCGAACGGATCTTTCGGGGCGGGTTTTTCGAAGGGCAGACGCGAACGCGAGGTGGACCGCACCGGAGTTTGCACCGGTGAACCGGCATTCCGGGGGGTGATGACGATGGCGTAAGGTTCGTATTTGGCGGTCGTCTGCGTGATCGACGTCAAGTAGCGGAGCAATTCGCTCACCGGCACCTGCTCGAGTTGCATCGTCACGGGTTCACTGGCTTTCTCCGGGGGGACCCGCATGATGATGTTCGGCGAGACTTTTCCTGCGCTGATTTCCTTGGTCTTCCGACGGATGTAATCGACGGCGTCCTCAAAGGCTGTGTCCTCAATATCGACTTTGGGAATGAAGACCTTGTCGAGCTGCTTTTCCATGGAAGGCTTGAGCAATTCCTCTCGTTCTGCCTTTCTGATCATCGCGAGATATCGCATCGTCTGCGGGTGATTCGGAACGCCTTGTAGAACTTTCTGGAAATGGGCCTTGGCGGCGTTGTGATCTCCGCGTTTGTAGGCGGCGACGCCTTGTTCGTAGGCACTCGTGGTCGCGCCTTTGCCTTGTGCCTGCGCCGACGGAACCAGAGGGGTCCAGACGGCGAATCCTAACAATACTATTAACAATCCTGCTTTCTTCATTGACTATGGGGTTCGGGGTTTTTCTTTCGTTTGCCGGCGATTGCCTTGTCGTAGACGCCGCCTTTCATCATAACCAATTACGACGCGGGAATCCAATAGAATAGCTAATTGGAGAGGTATTTTACAAGTAGGTATATTAATAGTAAATACGTCGTATTCACATCGACAAGTTGTGTATAAGGTTTGCCATGACGAAGGACGCGAAAAAATTCCTCTTTGAACTTCTGGAGACGCCGAGTCCGACCGGTTTTGAGTCACCGGGCCAGAAATGCTGGGCGGGATACGTCCGCGGGTTTTCCGATGCGGTGGAGAGCGACGCCTACGGGACGGCGTGGGCGACGGTGAAGGGCAGTGACGAGTCGGCCCCGGTCGTGATGCTGGAAAGCCACGCGGACGAGATCGGCTACATCGTGAAGTACATCGACGAAAACGGCTATCTATTCATCGACCGTGTCGGTGGTTCCGATGCGGCGACCGGGCGAGGTCGGCGTGTGAGGATCCTCGGCGACAAAGGGGAAGTCTCCGGGGTGATTGGCAACACGGCGATTCATATTCGCGACCGTAAGGGAGAAGAGAAGGCGCCGCAGATTCACGAACTGTATGTCGATGTCGGCGCCGCGAAGGCGGAGGAAGTGGCGGAATTGGGCATTCGGGTGGGCCATCCGTTGGTCTACAAGGACTCGGCGGAGGAATTTGCCAACGGACGGATCGTGAGCCGCGCCCTCGACAATCGCGTGGGTGGATTCATCATTGCGCAGGCCCTGGAGGAACTCGCAAATGACCGTCCCACAGCGACCGTTTACGGAGTGAACGCGGTCCAGGAAGAGATCGGTGGTTACGGCGCGAAAATGGTGACTCACCGCCTCATGCCGGACATCGCCGTCGTCCTCGACGTCACGCACGCCACGGACACACCCGGAATTGAAAAGACGAAGCACGGAGCCGTGAAACTCGGCGCGGGGCCGACCGTGACCCATGGTACCTGCAACCACCCGAAGGTCGTCGAGCGCCTGATGGAAGTGGCGGAAAAAGGGGAAATCCCGCTTCAGCATGAGTCCTCTTCCCGCTACAGCGGAACGGACACTGACCAGATTTATCATGTGCAGCAGGGCATTCCGAGTGGCCTCGTTTCCCTTCCGTTGCGCTACATGCATTCGATCATCGAAGTCGTGGACCTGCAGGACGTCGAACGCGTGGTCGATTTGCTGGTTGGTTTCGTGCGTTCGGTTTCGAGTGGCGACAAGTTTGCGGTCGAGATTTGAGGCGGGTAGGGACACTTCGCCGCAAGCGTCCGAACTCTCCCGCCGCCGGCGAGTGATCAGGGACGCCTCGGCGAGGCGCCCCTACCTTCAAGTATCCTGCCTTCGATCGCACTGCTCAATGCCTGCCATTTCCCCGGGAGCATCGATCCATTGTGCTCGCGCAGGTGCAGTTTGACATCGACGAAGGACTTGAGGATGACGAGAAGGGCAATGGCAAGCGTGGGGGCTCCGAGAAACATGGTCAGGAATCCACCGACGAGAATGGAGATATGAAGAATGACGATGCGCGGATACGGCGCAAACATGAGGGTGGGAATGGTCAGTCGTTTGAACTCCCCGCGCCCGAAATAATTCGTGATGAGGGAGTATCCGTGACTGCCGACCAGTCCGAGCCCGACGAGAAGGATACCGGGGTCCAATTCGGTCTGCAGTTTCCCGATGGGAACGGGAGGTCCACTCATCGTTGACCCGCTTCCTCCAAAAAGGGTGAAAACGAAAACGCCGTGGACGAGGGTAAAGACTCCGTAGTGGACGGTGAAGAAGGGAACAAAGAAAAGCTTGCTGGCCTGTGTGGCCGCGCCGCCTGGTCCGGCATTGGTCAGTATCTTCAGGACATTGAAGACGCCGATGATGACATTCTCCGCCCAGTAGAGGACCATGATGGGAAAGATTTCCCATCCGAGAAAGAGGACGCCGAAAAGCGGTATCGCGTTGGCGGTGAGAAGGGCGAGAACGGAGGGAGAACGCCAGTGGAGGGGCTTTCCAGGGCCAGGAATCTCCGCGTTTTCCCCGCGCATCGCTGGTCAGGAAGCGGCCTTGCGGAGGAGTTTTTGCGCGCGTTTCTCGATGGTCGCCGCACGTTTTAGTTTTCCGTGAGCGCGGAGGAGCGTCACGAAGTTGTCGCTGACGATGGCGAAGCGTTCGACCTCCTGCCCGACGTTGCTCTCAAGAATGCGGAGGGCTTCCTCGAAGTTCTTGATCGATTCCTTCAATTCCCCCAGTTCGTGGAGAGCCGCGGCGAGATTGCTGCAGGACTGGCCGACGTCGGGATGATCCGTGCCGTAAACCTTGCGACGGATTTCAAGCGCGTGGGCGTGCATTTCGCGGGACTGCGCGCTGAGGCCGACGTGGTAATAGAGACCACCGAGGTTGTTGTAAACGGCGGCCACTTCATCATGCTCGCGGCCATAGTGGCGTTCCAGCATTTCGAGCGCTCGGGAGTAGTTGGCCTCGGCACGGTCGAAATCATTGATGTCCTTGTAGATCATCCCGAGATTATTGCGCGCATTGGCGGCATCGAGTTCGAGTGGTGGATCGACTCGCTCGAAGAGAGCGATGGCCTCTTCGTAGAGCGGTACGGCGTTGTCGGTGTAACCGGTGAAATCGTAGACAGACGCGAGGCTGCTCTTGATGCGCGCGAGTTGGTCGGGTGGGGTGTCACAGGTTTCGGCGTAGCCGAGGGCCTCGATGTAGTAGCCCTCCGTCGTGGGAAAGTCGCCTTGCTCGCGGCAAAGGTCGCCGAGCAATTCAAGCGCGGAAACCAGTTCGAGGGGATTCGCAGAGTCCTCGCTCACCTGCCTTCGCGCCGTTTCCACTGCGGTCTGCGCAACGCGCATCGCGTCAGCGGGTTTCTCTTCTTCGATCAGGTTTCGCGCTCGCTCCAGAAGCACGCGGACGATGTGGGCCTTTTCTTGGGACATGGTTTCGAGGGGGTTAGGGTTGTTTGGCCCCTTTCCAGAACTCCGCTGCGGATGACTTTACGATGTAGTTACATGAATGCGCAAGCAGGAAAGCGAGGAGAGGGAATCGGGATCGCCGCGCTCCCGGCCTGAGGTGAGAGTCGATCCCTGTACCACGCCTTGTTGCGCTGAAGGCTAGGGTTTCCGCTCTTTTTTCAGCAGCGGCTGGATTTTCTTCTCGAAAAGCAGGTCCCACGAGTACCGTTGGAGAACCTGCTTGCGCGCGAGGTGGCCGGGGTCGGCTTGCAGGAATCGGATGAGCCGTTTGGCAACGGCGGCGGGGGGCTCGTCGAGGTCGAAGAGACTGACGTTGTGATCGAGGATGGACTGCATGGGCTCGATGCGCGGACAGAACGTTGGCAAGCGAAAGACACCGGCTTCGAGCAGAGGAAGTCCGAACCCCTCCTGCTTGCTCGGCAGGAACAAGGCGTCACTGATGGAATAAAGACCGATGAGATCCGTGTCGGAGACTGGAAAGTATTCACTGACGAAGGCGAAGTCGCGTTCGAGTCCTTCTTCGACGACAATTTTCTTCAGCTCCGTGCCATATTCGCGGGAGGCTTCATGATGAGGGTCGGGGGCGCCCGTGACCATGTAGAACGCGGAATGTCCGAGCTTGCGCAATTCAGCGAGGACGCGGATGCCGTACTCGACGTTCTTTCGCCGGAGGATGCGGGCGGGCTGGATGAGGACGAATTCATTGTAGATGATGCCGAATCGCCGGTTGAAGCGCCGCACATCGCGCGTCAGGCGGAGCAGGCGGATGGACTCGACGCCGTTGGGAACAACCGGGCAGTCACGCGAACTCGCGCCGGTGAGCTTGACGAGTTCCCTTTGCCGGTTTTTCGAGATAATGACGCTCTGCATCCCCTTTGGAAGCAGCGTGATCTGCCGGAACGGTGGCGACTTGAGATGCGGGCCGAAATCGTAATCGGGATTGATGGCGGCGAGGTCATGAATCCAGTTGATGAACCTCACTTCACCGGTGTTTTCTTCGGCGAGGCGGGCGATGGCGGTTGTGGCGGCGAGATTGAAATGCATCATCATCACGTTGTGGACGATGACGGCGTCGCAGCCCTCGATGGCCTCGCGAAACGCTTTGGTGAAGTAATCGGTGAGGGCTTCAAACTTCGGCGCATGGCCGGGGTCTTTCCGGATCTCCTCCTGTGCTTCGACGACCAAGGGGTGGGAGGGGAGTAACTCGGGGATTTCGCGGATGGTGACGTTTTCCAGCGCGGACTCACCGTGGCCGGTGATGATGCGGACGGCATAGCCGTTCCGGGCGAAGAGGTCCGTGTGCTGCTCCATGACAAATTCCACGCCACCGACAACAGGGGGGTAGGCGTAGTGGAGCAGGGCGACAGTCATATGAGTGGGCGGCCCGATCGTGACGGGAAGCGACGGCTTTGTCAAAGAAGTCCTCGCGCCGTCATGCGGGCGAAAAGGGCCAGGCTGAGGCTGTCGACAAGGCGGTTTTGCGCCACTGCTTCGCGCAATTCATCTCCGGTCAGCAATTCGCAGCCGAGAAAAACCTCCGATGAATCTGGATTGTTTCCCTGCGGAAGGGGGGTGACATCCCGGGCGAAGAACAGGTAAATCAATTCATTGGTGAATCCCGGTGAGGTGAAATAATGCCCTAACGAAACCACCTCGCTGTCACCGGGGATGGCATAGCCCGCTTCCTCGGCCAGCTCGTTTTCGATGGTTTCGAGAATGACTGCTGGATCGGTATTGCGCTCGATATCATCAATTTGCCCGGCGACAAATTCCAGCGAGGGCCGCCGGATGGAGACGCGCTCCTGCCGCACCATGAGGAATCGTCCGTCCTCCGTCTTGGCGGCGAGGGCAATGGCGGGCTTCCGGTGGGCGACGGTCCAGACGACCTCCCCCTCACGGCCCGCAGTGCGCCAGCGCTCGGTGTCCAATTGGATCCACGGAGTCTGCGCGAGGGTGTTGACGTCCAGTTTCTCCCAGCCAACAGGTGGTTCGAGGGGTTCCGGCTGGAAGTGGATGAGGCGCGGCATACGGGCAACCCGGGTTAACTCGCTTCGCTCACCATGAGTTCCCCGATCATCGCGCCGGGATCATGCGCGCGCATGAGGGTTTCACCGACGAGGAGAGCGTTGGCACCCCAGGACTGGAGTTGGCGGGCGTCGCCGGCGGTCTTGATGCCACTCTCGCTGACGAGGGTGTAGCCATTGTCCGGGATCTCTTCACTCAGTCTCTCCGTCGTTTGAAGATCGACTTCGAAGGTCTTCAGGTTCCGGTTGTTGATGCCGATGAGTCGCGCGTCGGTGTCCAGCGCCCGGTCGAGTTCCTCGCGGTCGTGGACTTCGAGGAGGACTTCGAGCTGGAAGGTCGCGGCCGTGTCGAGCAAGTCTTTCATTTCCTCGTCGGTTAAAGCGGCGGCAATGAGAAGGATGGCATCGGCCCCGGCCACGCTGGCCTCGTAGATCTGCACCTTGTCGACGATGAAGTCTTTCCGAAGGACGGGGATGGCGACTTCCTGCCGGATACGGGTGAGATAACTGAGGTTGCCTTGGAAGTATTTCTCGTCCGTGAGCACTGAAATCGCGCTTGCACCGCCTTCGTCATACATTTTGGCCTGTCGCACCGGATCAAAGTCCTCGGCGATGGTTCCCGCGGAGGGGGAGGCCTTCTTCACTTCGGCGATGAGACCGAGCCGGAACTCGTCGGCATTCAACGCCGCTTCAAGAGACCGGAACTCGTTGCGCTCCGTGGCGGCGGCGCGTAGCAACTCAGCCTTCGGAAGGATCTTTTCGACCTCCGTTCGCTTGTGCGCGATGATTTCGTCGAGCTTGTTCATGAGGGAGTATTGACCATCAAGCGCCGCTTCCCCCAAGAAGGGAAGACATTAGTGCGCCTTGCAGAACTCCTCGAAGCGGTTCAACCCTTCGTTGATCACGTCGAGGCTGGTCGCGTAACTGAAGCGGACAGTGTAGTCGGAGCCGAAGGCGGACCCGGGGACGACAGCGACACCGGTCCGGGCGAGGAGTTTCTCGGCGAAGTTCACCGACTTGATCCCCATTTTCTCGATGCTCACGAGAAAGTAGAACGCGCCCTGCGGTTCGACAGTGGAGACGTTCTTCATCTGCTGGAAGCGGTTCAGCATGTACTGTCGTCGCATGTCATACTCGTCGCGCATGTCGGCGACGACTTGCTGTTCACCCATGATCGCGGCGACGGCCCCGTACTGGGCGAAACTCGTGGGGTTGGAAGTGCTGTGGCTCTGGATGTTTGTGATTGCGGCGGCGATCTCCTCCGGAGCGGCGGTGTATCCGAGCCGCCAGCCGGTCATGGAATAGGCCTTGCTGAAGCCATTGACCGTGATGGTGAGGTCGTGGAGTTCCTTGCTGATTGAGCCAATGCTCACATGCTCGGCTTCGCCGTAAACGAGTTTCTCGTAGATCTCGTCGGAGAGGATGATGATGTCTTCGTAGGAAGCGACCTCGCCAAGGGCCGCGAGTTCCTCTTTCGTGTAAACCGCTCCGGTCGGGTTGCCCGGTGAATTGACGATGATCATCTTCGTGAGCGGGCTCATCGCATTCTCGAAGTCTTCGGGCGTGAGCTTCCAGCCGTTCTCCTGTTTGGTTTCGACGATGACGGGTTCGGCGCCGACCATGCGGACCATCTCCGGGTAACTGGTCCAGTAGGGCGCGGGGATGATGACTTCGTCGCCGGCTTCGCAGGTGGCGAGGATGGCGTTGTAAACGGAATGCTTGGCTCCGCAATTGACGACGACCTGTGAGTCCTGGTAGTTGAGGCCGTTCTCCGTTTGCAACTTGTGCGCGATGGCCTTGCGGAGTTCCGGGATGCCGGCGGCCGGGGTGTACTTGGTTTCACCTTCGTTGAGGGCGTCGATGGCGGCTTCCTTGATGTGATGCGGGGTGTCGAGATCGGGTTCTCCCGCGCCGAAGCCGAAGACCTCCTGACCTTCATCCTTCATCCGCTTGGCGGCGGCAGTGACGGCGAGGGTTTGGGAGGGCGTGATGTTCTTGATTCTCGAGGACAGATCCATGGGCGTGCGATATGTGGGACGTGGTCTATACGACGGATTTGCGAAAATAAAAGGGAAACGCCGGAATTCTCTGCCCCCGGTTCGTCGCTCGTTTTTCGCCCTTCGGTACCTGCTCTAGAACGAGGAGCAGAGCAGGGCGGAGTAATTTTTCCTGCCCCATTCCTCGCCGAAAATATCCTTGTCCACGCTGACCACACCGAATCCGGGGTCGAGGACAAGAAACTGGCTTTTGCTCTGCCCAAAGACGACCACATAGCGATTTCCCTCGCTGGCATGGACAACTTCCCCGCGCCGAATGGACGAGAACTCCTGGAGGTCATCGACGGGAGCGCCGAAGACATCGCCAATCGATTGCTCGAGGGGGACAATGACCGGACGTCCGTGTTCCAGCTGCTCCCCGAGTTGCTCAAGCGGCTGCTCCTTCATTGTGAGAGCGAAGGCCATAAGGCCCTCGTCGATGGCAATCCGGCGGAGTTTCAGGATCTCGTAGCCGCCACTCTCGACCGGATAGCGCTCGGCGAGAGCCGACTCGGAGGACTCGGTGTCCCAGTAGTCGAGAACCGTGGCGAGGGAAGCGAGTCCGCCGGAGGTTTCCTTTTCCAGCAACAAGGGCTTGATCGGGCAGAAGAAAAAATCCTCGCCCGCGGCGGGCATTTCCTCGGTCGTGCCCCGGCCGAGTTCACCATCCTCTCCCTTCTTGTTCCGAACGCCGGCGCATTGCCCTAACAAAGCAATTATCAGCATGGCCAGCAAGGCGTTCCTTGCTGGTTTCAGCAGTGGGAACCGCCCGCGAAGGCGAGGTTGACTGCAGGATTCCACGACTCACCGAACTACGCGTGGTTCGGGAGTTCCTCAAGCGAGAAGATGTTTCCCGATCCGGGAGGGCCGTTAGTCAGGGAAGCGCCTCTCGATGCGTAGTCGGGCGTGGATGCAGGCTTCCGTCTCACTGGGTAACGCGACTTCCCAGACTTCGGGATTCTCGCCGGGATCGCTGGCAAGTCGGGGCGGTTCGTTGATCGGCGCCCACGGTCTGCCTTCGATGGAAATCTCAGGAATGAAGGCGAGATCGGTGGCCTCGGCATTTCGGTGGTAGGAAAAAACGAGCGAGTCTCCGGTAGATGACCGGTGAATGGAACTCGGGACCGTTCCTGCCGCGGCGTTTGACCTTGGCGGTGTGAGTTGCGCGTATTCGACGAGGTTCGTGCGCCGATCTTCGTCGGGATCGGCCAGGGGTCCTGCGACCGCTTCTTCCGTCGCTTCGATGCCGAACTGTTCCTGCCGCCACTTCTCTTCCGGGTGGGGCCAGGCGAACCGACCCTGACTCAACTGCAGGAAGGTGCCGCTGCCCGTCCGCACCCTCCAGAGAGCGCGGACGAGGTAGACGACGGACTCGGTGACAGGGGCTGCCGAGTCCGTCCATCCCGTCGAGAAGATGGGACCGGTGGTTATCCGGGTGAAGCCCTCGCTGGAGCTTGCCGCGCGGAAGACGTGGTAGCCAAGGAAGTCGGGAGAGGAGGAGTTCCCGGCATCGGACCAGCCGAGAAGAACCTCCGTAGGTGTGTTTGTTGATCTTGTGGCGCTGGCCTCGCCGGGCGGTTTGGCCGGAAAGAGGTGGAGAGTAGGATCGCCCATGAGCGAAGTGTGTACTCCCTTCGCATAATAGCTCGTGTGGTAAGGTAGGTTGCTTCGCATGTTCTGGCTGAGCCTGGCGGCGAAACCGAGGGGAAAGCCGAGTCCGAGATGGTGCACGTTCCACTGGGGCCGGCCGCTATAGCCGGTGGCAAGGGTCAGGCCATCCGCTCCGAGCGGAGCCCGAAGCAGGTTGTCGGTCGTGGGCCAGTCGCCAAAGTAACTCCCGAAAAGGGTGAGGAAAACAACGTTCGAGGGACTCTGTGAGAAGTTGGTCGTGGAACCAATGCCATACAACGCGGTGTAGTTGGCGGTGCCGCAGGCATGCCCCAGGAGGTAGCTGTTGCTGGAGATGGCGGGAAAGAGGGCCCCCGACTCGAGGTTGCCACGGCCGCCGATCGCGGAGAATCCGCTCCGCGCGTTGGCGCTGGGACCTTCGGAGAGGTAGTTGATTCTGTCGTGGATCCGCGCCCGCAGCGGTGCTGTGATCTCCCGGTGACGAAATTGGTGAAGGCGGGAGAAGTATTTCCGGAGCAGGCCCGATTCGTCGTCGGCGAATGCCGGCATGCCGGCGAGGTCCACGCGTCCAACCATGAGATCGACGTCGGATGGAAAGTAACTCGGGGTAAAGGGGGCCGTTGTCGTTTCCCAATTCCCGTCAACTTCCCCGTAATAACCATCGCTCGGCCACGGGCCGAGGTGGTTCGTATGACCGTCAGGGGCGAAGTACCCGCTTTCGGCGACCGGAACTCGCCCGATGAGAAACACCGCACGGTCGACAGCCGCTTGCCGTGGATCAGCCCATTGAATGATCCTTGCTCGGACAGAATGCGGGGTTTCGTCGGCTCGAACACTTTCCTGCGAAACCTCCCAACCGTCTCCGCAGAGGTCGAGACGGAGTTGATTGAACTCGCGGGAAAGGGAACGGGAGACGCTCTCTTCAATCACAAGCAAGACGGACCCGCGCTCCTCCACGGCAGGAAGGTCAATCGCCGCAGCCACGACTCCGTTGGCGACGCGATAGGAGGTGGTCGATGCTCTTACTCGGTATTCGAAGATTTCTCCGGTGTTGATCGAAGAATCGATGTATCCCGTCGAGTCCCCGGCGAGGGTGGTGGAAAAGGCTTCACTTCCGTCTTCGTCGACGCGGGTCAGCGTGTAATCGAGAATGTCCGTGCGGAGAGGCCACCGGACGGTGATGGAGGGAACACTCGAATCGATTTCGGCGTCGACGAGGATCGATTTCAAGACGCTGTAGTTGGTGGCTGGCGCGTCAGTCGGGGCGCCGAGGACAAACGGCAGGGCCGCCGCGAGACCAGACCACAAAGGGCGGTATCGCAGCCATTGAGGGCTGAAATTTCGATGATTTTTGGAATCCAAACCGGTTGAGGGACTCCAAAATTATAAATTATGGGAAAATTATTGCTAGTGATTATTAAAATTGCGAATTTTGGGGCTCAAGACTTTGTGGGGGTGGGGTGAGGCTGGGGAGGGAAAGACCTAGTATTTCTGCCAGAAGTGGCGGGAGAAGATGGCCATGGCGGCGAGGATCTCGAGGCGGCCGATGATCATGAGCATGGAAAGGAAGAGAAGGGAACCGCTGCCGAGGGAGGCGTAGTTGCTGTCCGGGCCGAACTGACCGAGGGCGGGTCCGATGTTCAGGACACAGGCCATTGTTCCGGAGAGCGCGTCGAGGGGGGAAAGTGAGGGTTCGAAGGCGGCGAGAAAGAGTGTGCCTGTGCCCGTGAGGAGGGCGGCGAGGATAAAGATCGTGAGGATTTGACGTCGCCGTGCCTTCCCTTCTTCGGTCTTGGTCTCCGGGATATTGAGGACGATGCGCGGCCGGTAGTAGCGGACGAGTTCCTCCCGAAGGATGCGCAGCAGGGCGACGAAGCGATTGATCTTCAATCCACCCGAAGTGGATCCGGCGCAGCCGCCGATGACCATGAGGATGAGGAGGAGCATCTGGCTGAAGGTCGTCCACTCCGCGAAGTCCGCGCTCGCGTAGCCGGTTGTCGAAAGGATGCTCGTCACCTGGAAGAGGTTCTCGCGCAGGAAAGGTTCCAATTCGGAAAGCGCTACCGGAGCGGCGAAGTAGCGGCTCAAGCCGAGGGCCACGGCGCCGGCAAGGAGGGAAAACAGGAACCATCCGCCGGGCTCGTCGATGCGGAAGAGGTTGCCTTTTGGCGCCAGAATCCACCGCGCATAGAGAAGGAAGCTGATGCTTGCGGATATCATGAAGAGGATGCAAACCCACTGAATGCCCGGCGAAAAGGACGCGAAGCTGTCATCCCTTGTCCCGAATCCTGCCGTTGCGAGCGTCGTGAAGGAATGGTTCACCGCTTCGAAGATCGACATTCCCAGCGCCCAGTAGGCGGTAAAGCAGAGAAAGGTGAGCCCGAGGTAAATCTTGAGAAGCATGAGCGCGGTGCGCTTGATGCTGGTGAAAGTGATGTGTTCCTTTTGCACCGAGGACTCATGTTGGAAGAGCGCCTTTCCGCCCATCTTGAAAAAGGAAAGAAGCGCCACGAAGAGGACAAGGATCCCGATGCCGCCCAGCCATTGGGAGGTTGAGCGCCAAAGCAAAAGCGTCTGGCTCCAGGTCTCGAGATTTTCCGCGACCGTCGCCCCGGTCGTGGTGATGCCCGAGGTCGATTCAAACAGGGCCTGCGGGATGGTGAGGCCCGTGTCGCTGAGGATGTAGGGGAGGGAACCAAACAGCGAACATGCCATCCAGCCGAGGACGACGATGGCAATGGATTCGCGGCGCAGGAGTTCACCCTTTCCATGGCGTCCGAGGACAATGAATCCAATCCCCGCGGCAAACGTGATCGCCGCGCAAAGGAACAGGCCGCTGAATGCCGGGTCGCGCCATTTGGCGAGGACTCCCGCCGCTCCGCAAAGCGCCATGGCTACCGCGAGGAGCAGGAGTAGAAGACCGACGGTCTTGCTAATGAGCCGGAAATTCATGAAGGGCGCCGCGGCGCTGGGGAAATGTAGGCACAAAAAAGCCGCAGTTCCCTCACGAAAACGCGGCTTCCTCGGGAATTGTCCGATCTTCTACTCGACAAAGCGGATTTTTCCCCCGGCTTGCGCGGCGGCTTCCATCGCGGCGTGCTGCTCGTCGGTGCACGCGCTGTCGGTCGGGGCGTCGGCTTCGTTCTCGGTGGAACCGACGAGGTTTTTCTCCAGCATGTAGGCTTCCACTTCTTCTCCGCTCACGTCCGCGAGCATCTCGCCGTCCACGATCACGCAGGGGGAAAGCGGCTGGCCGCTCTTCTGTTCCATCTCCCAGCGCAGGGCGGGGTTCTTGATGATGTCTTTCTCTTCGTAATCGAGGTCGTACTTCCGCATGATCGCGCGCACGCCCTCGCTCCATCCGCAGTAAGTCTTCAGGTAAGCGGTGATTTCCGGTTTTTCGTTGGCCATGTAGAAAGATACGTCTCGGCCCGGGGAGTCAAGTCGGGCATTTGGTAATTAAAGAACGTAAAGCAATCCGAGCATGACCACGGCGATGAAGGCGATGACGCCGACAGGGAAGGCGCTGAGGCGGCTGCGCTCGTAGAAGTCGCTTCGTTTTTCCGCGATCATCCTCTCATCCAGGCCTTTCATTCTCCAGAAGGGCGCGACCAGTGCGAGGACGACATGCGCGGGGGCATTGCGGAAGAAGCGTCCGAGTTGGCCGACGAGACCGTCGACGAAAAGGCGTTTCGCGAGGGCGTTGAGCCCGTTGAGGAAGCCGTCGAAAAAGCGGAAAACGGCACTTCCCCCGCGCCGGTAAAGCCAGTCGGCGTCCAGATTGGTGGAGCGGATTTCCGCTGGATAGAGCCCGGCCCGCATGAGGAGGGTGAAGGCGAGGGCACTGAAGAGGAGGAGGGCGAGTTGGTCGGTGACGTGACCGACGGTGTAGGGAACGTAACTCGCCTCCGCATTCGGCAGCATCGGGTAGAGAAAGACATTCGGGAAGGTGCCGACGAAGATGCAAAGGAAGGCGACGATGCCCATGGCTGCGAGTTGGTTGGCCGGTGCTTCCTTGCAGCGCAGGCCGGAATCGTGGGAGAAAAAGGCAAAGAAGGGAATCTTGATGCCCGCATGGTGGAAGACTCCGGCTGATGCGAAGAGGAGGGCGAGCCAGATGATCACTTGGCCTTCTTTCGCGGCGCTGCTCATGATCACCGATTTACTGACAAAACCACTGAAAAGCGGAAAGGCGGAGATGCTCGCGGCGCCGATGCAGCAAAAGATGCAGGTCCACGGCATCGAGCGGTAAAGGCCACCAAGTTCCGTCGCCTTGGATTTGCCCGTACGGTAGATCACGGAACCGATCGACATGAAAAGGAGTGCCTTGTAGAGAATGTGACAGTAGGCGTGAGCCGCGGTGCCGTTGAGCGAGAGAGACGTGCCAAGCCCGACGCCCACAATCATGAATCCGACCTGATTGATGAGGCTGTAGGCCAGCACGCGGCGAAGGTCGTTCTCGATGACGGCGTAGAAGATGGGGATCGTCGCCATGGCCATCCCGATCCACATGAGGGTTTCTTCGCCGGGAAATGTCCGCGCAAGGACGTAGACCGCCGTCTTCGTCGTGAAAGTGGCCATGAAGACCACGCCTCCGATCGAGGCCTCGGGATAGGTGTCCGTCAGCCACGCGCCGACCAAAGGCCACGCGCAGTTGATGCCGAAGCCGAGGAAAATGAGGGTGGGTCCGAGGCCGGCCAACTCGATCTTGTCAAAGGCGAGGCTTCCTCCGGATCCGAGATGGATGGCCACGCCGCCCAGCAGGACCACGCCGCCGAAAACATGCACGAGAAGATACCGGTAGGCCGCCTTCCCCGAAGCGGGCGTGCGCCGTGCGAGGAGACAGAGGACAGCCCCGAGTGTCAGCATTTCCCAGAAAAAGAAGAGCGTGAGGAGGTCTCCCGCCATGACGACGCCCATCGCGCTTCCGGCGTAGAGCAGGCCCGCCGACAGATCGAGGGCGAGGTTCTCCCGGATGATGTAGAGGATGCCGACAAAGGAGAGGACCGTGAAAATGTTCAGGAAGATCAGGCTCCACGCGTCCGCCCGGCCGAGGATCAATTCGAAATCGAGCAATGGGACCTGCCAGTGAATGCCATTCTCGATGAGAAAGAAGTTCGCGAAGCCGAGCACGGGGACAAGCAGGGCGAAGCCCTGGCGAAGCCGGCCCCGGAGGAGCGGAACAACGAGGGCGCCGACGAGATAGATGGCGAATGGC
This sequence comes from Verrucomicrobiota bacterium, assembly GCA_038745205.1. Classification (GTDB taxonomy): domain Bacteria; phylum Verrucomicrobiota; class Verrucomicrobiia; order Verrucomicrobiales; family DEV007; genus JBCCWV01. The sequence continues at coordinate 9,122 of JBCDLR010000011.1, read as the reverse complement.
GGCAGGGCGTCAGGCATCAGCGGAAGAGTCGTGGGAGTTCGAAGGAGAGCCGGAGGCCTTGTCGTAGTAATCCTCGCTCCGCATCACGAGCGGACGCAGCACATGCTTGGAGACAAGGACGAGCAGGACACAGGCAACGAAGCCGTAAACCGCGTAGAACCCCGGCCATTGCTCCCAACGAAAGTAGGGGTGCTTGTCGAACCCGGTGATCCAGAAAACAACGTCCACGGCCACGAAAAATCCGCAAGCCCCGAAGAGTCCGAAGAGGACCTTTTGCACATTCCCGGGTTTGTCGAACCAGCCGGACGTTTCGTCGGACGAACCGTCGTCAGTGGGAGGATTTGGATTCGGATCCATGGTCGGATTTGTACTTGGAAGAGTGGGACCCCTTGGCCGGTCCGGGCGAGCTGAGAAGGATCATCAGGAGATAAAGTCCCATGACGGTAAAGGCGATGAAGAAGGCCTTCGGGTAGCCGGGCACGGCGTCATGTTTCAATTCATCGGGGTTGTGGACCGGTTCCTTCAGCGGGTCATGGGTGTCGTTGGGTGGGAAAGCCATCGTGGTCGAGTGTGGAAGATCTTGGGTCAACAGGGGTGGTTCATCCCGCTCCGGCAATCAGCCTCGTCAGGTCCAGCAACAAGCCGGGAAAGAAAAACAGGAGGACGGATGCCAGGGCCGTGAGGAAGAGCGGGAAAACGCAGGCAAACGGGGCCTCCCGGATACCTTTGACCGGGGGGTCGCCTTCGGGTGCAGGATGAAAGAAGGCCGCATAGACGATGGGAAAAAAGTAGACGCCATTGAGAACGGAGCTGACCAGGTAGATTGCCAAAAGCGCGAATTGTCCGGCGTCGGCGGCGCCCCAAACGAGGTAGAATTTGCTCAGGAGTCCGCCCGTGGGCGGTACCCCGGTGACGCTCATCGCGCCGATGGCAAAGGCGCCCATGGTGATGGGCATTGCCTTGCCGAGTCCGCCGAGCTGGCTGACGTATTTCTTCCCCGAAGCGACGAAGATGGCCCCGGCGCAGAAGAAGAGGGTGATCTTGCCGAAGGCATGCATGGCGATGTGCATCATGCTGCCCTGGACCGCGTGCGCGCTCAGAAGGGAGACGCCGAGTACGATGTAGGAGAGTTGCCCGATGGTGGAGAAGGCAAGTCTCCGCTTGAGGTTGTCCTGGCTCATGGCAATGAGCGAGGAGAGAATGACCGTCGTTCCCGCCACCCAACTGACGGCGGTGGCCGCGTCGAGCTCGCTGAGGAGGTCGATGCCGAAGACGCCGGTGAAAACGCGCACAATGCAGAAGACACCAACCTTGACCACGGCCACGGCATGCAGCAGTGCCGAAACAGGGGTGGGGGCGACCATGGCGCCGGGCAACCAGGAATGGAAGGGCATGACTCCGGCCTTCGAGAATCCGAACACGAAGAGGAGAAGAAGGACCGAGGCCTCCATTCCCGTCAGCGATTGCCCGAGGACGCCGGCGGCCGTGAAATCGAGCGAGCCTCCGCTCTTGATGTAGGTATAGATCATCGCGGGCAAGGCAAACCCGATCGATGTGCCCATGAGATAGGTGAGATAGGTCCTTCCGCCTCCCCGGGCCTCCTTGTCACCGTGATGCGTCACCAGCGGCCAGGTGGAAAGGGAGAGGATTTCGTAGAAAAGGTAGAGCGTGAAGAGGTTTCCCGAAAACGCGACTCCCAGCGTGGCGGCGATGGAGACCGCAAAAAACGAAAAGAACCGCGTCTGATTCGCCTCGTGGGTTCCGCGCATGTATCCCGCCGTGTAGATCGATGTCAGAATCCAAAGCGAGGAGGCGACGAGGGCAAAGAGGATTCCGAGACCGTCGACGCGGAACTCGATGGCCACTCCGGGCAGGACTTCGATGAACGTGAAGCGAAGAAGGTGGCCGTCGATCACGGTTTTCAGCATGGTCACGACCAGCGTAAGCGTAACGATGCCGGCCAGCACGGTCACGCCCTCGCGCACGTTGGGGCTGCGCTCCCCGATGGCCGCGATTGCGGGCACCGCGAGGAGGGGAACAAGGCACGCGAGAAGCGGCAGCGTGGATTCGAGCGATTCCATCTAAAGGTTCAAGTTCACGAGCGCCGCCCGGATCCAGGTGGTGAGGTTGTGATTGAAAATGCCGATGACAAAGAGGGAAGCGGCGGCGATGGCGGCCGCGATGAACATCGAGAGCGGTACCTTTTTGAGAACGGTCGCCGCCTTTTCGGGATCGTGATGGGTTTCGAGCGACTCAAACTCGATGTCCCGGAAAAAGGCGCGTTCGAAGATGCGGAAAAACAGGATGGCATTGACGAGAGAAGAGATGAGGAGGGCGACCACAAAGTGCCATTGACCGGCCTCGATCCCGCCCTGCACGAGATACCACTTCGAAATAAACCCGCAGGTCGGGGGTAGCCCGATCATCGAGAGGCCGCCGATGACGAAGAGCGTCATCGTCAACGGCATTTTCTGGAACAGACCGTCAAAGGCGTCGAGGCGGTGCCTGCCCGTGCGATGGATGATGATTCCAACAGCGAGGAACAGGCAGAAGGTCATCGCCGCGTCACTCAGGATGTGGTAAATCGCGCCTGTCATCCCGGCCTGTGTCGCGGTCCATGCGCCACCCACCATGTAGCCGACTTCCGCGACGATGAGGTATCCGAGCATGCGGCGAATGTCCCGCCGGGAGAGCGCGAAGACCGAGCCCGCAACGATGGCAATGGTTGCAAGGACACTGGCGACGTTGGCCCAGTTCGATCCGAAAACGTAGTCGACTCCGAAGACGCCAAGCATGACCCGGACCATGACGTAGACCATCACTTTCGTCACCATGGGCGCCATGAAGGCGGAAGTCCCCGTGGGTGAGTAGGCATAGGCGTTGGGCAACCAGCCGTGCAGCGGGAAGAGCGCCATCTTCATCCAAACGCCGAGCATCATGAGGACGAAGGCCACTTCGATCGTTGCTGATGCGGCGAGTGTTTCGTTGGCGGCAATCATCCCGCGGATGTCCTCCATGTTGAGCGAGCCTGTCTTGATGTAGAGATAGCCGACGCCGAGGAGATAAAAGGAAGCCCCGATCGTGCCGATAATCACGTAGTTGAAACTGGCGAGAACGGCTCGTCGCGTGCCCATGGCAATGAGGCCGTAGCTGGTTAGCGAGCAGATCTCAATGAGGACGTAGAGGTTGAAGGCGTCGTTGGTCAGGGTGACCCCGGACAGTCCGGCCATGAGAAGGAGGAGCAGGGCGTAGAACTGCGGTTGCTTGCTGGGTGTCTCGATCGTTGCGCACGAACGCGTGTATAGAATCGAAAGAAACCCCACGATGGCGATGGCGATCGTGACGAGACTGTTGATGGCGTCGACGCGATACTCAATGCCCATGGGTGGCGCCCAGCCGCCGAGTTGGTAGCGGATGACGCCTTCCGGGGCCTGCAGGACCCTCCCGAGAGTGGCGATGGCTGCCGAGGCCGACGTGGCGGTCGCAACGAGGGCGATGACCCAGGCGGCAACCGAGCCCAAACGCACGGTGAGCATGACCAATATCGCCCCGAGAAGGGGGGAAAGGACGATGAGAACAGGGGCGTGCTCAGCCATTCGCCGGTTCCTTCGCGGGTTTGGGGTGGGTCAATTCCTCGAGAATCTCGTCTTCTTCCAGCGATCCGAACTGGTCGAAAACCCTTTGCGCGATTGCGAGCGCGAGGCCGAGCGTGCTCACGCCGACGACGATGGCGGTGAGCATGAGGACATGGGGGAGGGGGTTGTCGTAGTCCTGCGGCTCAATGTCCGGCTTCGCACCGTAGCCGGTTTTCTGGCTGTTGTATTCCTTGAGCGTTTCGTATTCGATGATCGGGATCGTCGCGCCCTCCTTTACGCCGATCGAGACGTAGAAGAGGATGATCGCCGTCTGGAAGATGGTCATCCCGATGAGCTTCTTGATCAGGTTATTCTTCGCGATCATCGCAAAGAGACCGATCATCATGAGGATGATGTAGATCCAGTAGTTGAATTTCGCCGAAATGGAGGCGAGCTGGAAAACTGCGGGAGACATGTTAGAGAGAATCCTTCGTGCGTCCGTGCGAGGCGAGGAGGAAATAAACGGCGAACATGACGGCACTCACCGTGATGAAGACACCCGTCTCGATGCCGAGAATCGCATGCGAACGCGCCATGCTTTCCTTTTCGACGGGCAGGATCTCCTTCAGCGCGCCGTAGTCGAGGAAGTTGCGACCGGGGTCATCCCCGAGGAACATGGGGAGGAACCCGATTCCCGCGTAGACGAGGACGCCGATGGCGCCGACGACGAGGGCCCGTGTGTCGCGGAACCGTTTCAGGGCGGACCCCAAACCGGTTCCGAGGGCGAGGATGATGAAACTCGCTCCGAACATGACGCCTCCCTGGAATCCGCCGCCCGGACTATAGTGGCCGTGGGCGAGGACGTAGAGGGCGAAAACCTGGATGACGGGAACGAGCAGGCGGCAGGTAACGCCGATGATCGGGTTCTCTTCGACGGCTTTGAGAACGGCAGCGTCCTTGATGTCCTCCCTTTGGGTCCAGCCGAGAACGGCAAAGATGGCAAGCCCGGCGGTGAGGATGACGACCGTCTCGAACATGGTGTCGAAAGCCCGGTAATCACCGAGGACCACCGTGACGACGTTCGGCGTTTTTGCGTCGACGTAGGCGTTTTCCAGAAAGTAGTTCGATGTCTGGGAATCATTCGCGGGCGAGAGGGGGTCGCCCCAGTCCGGGAAGTCGTGGGAGGCGCGGAGCAGGAGGGCTCCGGTCACGATGACGGCGAGGCCGCCGATGATCTTCATGCTTTGCATCGGTCGGTCAGTCCTTGGATCGTCGGCGGGTTTGAAAGACGGTGGCAATCATGACAACGGTGCTCACGCCGGCGCCGACCGCCGCTTCCGTAAAGGCTACATCGACCGCCCCCATCTCCGCCCAAAGAAGGCAGATGAGTAGGCTGTAAACCCCGAGGATCATCGACGCCGCAAGGAGGTCTTTCACCTGCAACGCAATGATCGCAGTGAGGACGAGGAAAACGAGGAGAATAAGGTCGAATTCGAGAATCATTTTCCTTCGGTGTTGTCTTCCGTGGGTGTTTCTTCGATCACCGGCTCGCATCCGTCGTCGTACCCGGCCTGGATGAGCGCGTGCGAACTCGTGGGGCTGGTCAGGAAGATGAATCCCGCGACGGCCATGATCTTGATCGCCACGAGGACCGTGGCGAGGGATGGCCCGTGGTAGAAAAGGGCCTCCAGGGACAGGCCCCCGAGGATGAGGAGCACGGAAAGGGTGTCCCCTTTGCCCGCAGCGTGGACGCGTGAATAGAAGTCGGGGAATCGCAGGAAACCGATGGAAGCGCCAAAGGAAAAAACGAGCCCGGTGAGGATCATGGCTCCGCTGAGAAGGTGAACGACTATCATGCTTCGGTGGTGGCGGGTTGACTCTTGTGGGCGTTGGAGTCGCCATCAATACTCTTCTGGTGGATGTAGCGCGCGGCGGCGAGCGAACCGATGAAATTGAGCAGGGCGTAGGCAAGGGCGAAATCGACGAACATCTCCACCCGGTGGAAGATACTTCCCATGAGGACGAGGAGAATGGAAGTCTTGGTCCCGACGGCATTGACGGCCATGATCCGGTCAATCGCCGTGGGCCCCGTGATCATCCTCACGAAGTAGGGAATCATGAGGAGGAAAATGAGGATTCCCGCGATGATGAAAAAGCTAGTCACGTCGGGAGGGGATGTGCTTGGGTTTCGGATCGAACGTGTGGAGGATCTCCGGCTCGTAGACATTCGCGATGCGCTGGTCCATCGAGCCGTCGAGCCCGTCAGCGGATGCCTTGTCGATGCAGTGGATGAGCAACTCGTCGTCGTGCATGTTCACCGTGACCGTGCCCGGGGTCAGAGTGATGGAGTTCGCGAGGACGTAGCGACTGAACTGTGACTTCAGCGGAGTCTTGACGCGGACGAGCCTGGGCTTGACGAGGGATTTCGTGTTGGGCGCCAGGGCCAGTTTGAGGACATGGATGTTGGACTTGAAGACCTCGCCGATGAGCCACACGATGTAACCGGGTGCCCTAGCAAATTCCCTAAAGCGGTGCGAAAGGGGCGTTGATCGCTCCGTGAAGAGCAGGTCCGACGAGAGCCAAGTGACAAATGCACAGCAAATCACGCCGAGGGAGACGTGAAACACGTCGAAGAGGCCCGAAAAAACGAGCCAGTTGAGCAGGAGAATGCTGAAGATGAGGATGGGGTACATCAGTGGCTGAGGGAGGACTTCTCACTGCAGGAGAGACTCGGGCGGACCGGATTCAAGCAAGAGACAGGACCCATTTCAAGGTGAAAGGGGCCTGCAGGCGCGGTTTGACCTTCCGGGAATCTTTGGGACAATGGCGCTCGCTATCCCATGATCGACATTCGCTCCGCCTCCGATTGCCACTACGACTGCGTTTCTCTCGGCGAAATCATGCTTCGCCTCGACCCGGGAGAAGGCCGTGTCCGCGTCGCCCGCCAGTTCAATGCCTGGGAAGGGGGCGGCGAGTACAACGTCACCCGCGGACTCCGGAAATGCTTCGGATTGCGCACGGCAACCGTGACCGCCTTCGCCGACAACGAGGTCGGACATCTCGTCGAGGACTTCATCCTTCAGGGAGGCGTCGATACGCGGTTCGTCGTCTGGCGCGATTTTGACGGATTGGGTCGCACGGTGCGCAATGGTCTGAACTTTACCGAACGCGGTTACGGCATTCGCGGTGCCAAGGGTGTGCCTGATCGCGGCAATACGGCCGCAAGCCAACTCAAGCCCGGGGACATCGACTGGGACGACATCTTCGGGAATCACGGGAGCCGCTGGTTTCACACCGGAGGCATCTTTGCCGCCCTCAGCGAGTCGGCGGCTGACGTGACGATCGAAGCCTGCAAGGCCGCGAAGAAGCACGGAACAATCGTCAGCTACGACCTCAACTATCGCCCGAGCCTCTGGAAGAGCTTTGGGGGTCACTCCAAGGCGCAGGAAGTGAACCGTGAGATCGCAAAGTATGTCGATGTCATGATCGGCAACGAGGAGGACTTCACGGCATGTCTCGGGTTCGAAGTCGAAGGCGTCGATGAGAACTTGCAGGGCATCGAGATTGCGAACTTCAAGGCGATGATCGAAAAGGCTGTTTCCGAGTTTCCGAATTTCAAGGCGACGGCCACGACTTTGCGCGAAGTCCACACCGCGACGGTCAATGACTGGGGCGCGATCTGCTGGCACGATGGCGAATTTCATGAGGCGACACATCGACCGAAACTCGAGATCCTTGACCGTGTCGGTGGCGGGGACAGTTTCGCCAGTGGGTTGATTTACGGTTTCCTCACCTTCAACGACGCGCAGAAGGCCGTCGAGTACGGTGCGGCCCACGGTGCCCTCGCCATGACCACGCCCGGTGACACGACGATGGCAACCTTGGCCGAGGTGGAAAAGATCGTCGGTGGCGGCGGGGCGAGAGTGGACCGGTGATTGACGGCCACCGCGCGGAGCGACTCAATCCCACTTGCAGGAAACGTCTTCATCCGCGTTCGCCAATTCGTCGATAAGCGCCTCCGGATCGTCGCCAAAGCGGAAGATCTGCTGGTACTTTTCTTTCAGGAAGCCCTCGTCCGTCATCTTCTGGAGCAAGGCGGCGAAGTGGTCGTAGTAGCCTTGGAAGTTCAAGACACCGCAAGGTTTGCCATGCAATCCCAGCACGACCCAAGTGACGATTTCCACAATCTCCTCCAGCGTCCCCACCGATCCTGGAAGCGCCAGGAATGCATCCGAGAGCTCCGCCATCATGGCCTTGCGTTCATGCATGTCCTTCACGATGCGGAGATCGGTCACTCCCGTGTGCCCGAGTTCGCGGTCCATGAGATGCCCGGGAATCACGCCGATGACTTCACCGCCAGCTTCAAGGCAGCCGTCCGCGACCGCCCCCATGAGGCCGACATGACCGCCCCCGTAAACGAGCCGGAGTTCCTTCTGCGCGATCAACCGGCCGACTCCGATTGCCAGCTCACGAAAAACAGGATTGTGGCCAGAACTGGATCCGCAGTAAACGCAAAGGGACTTCATGGCCGCCGACTATGTGCATGATTCGGAAAAATGCTAGTTTTTGACCATGCCGCAGGGGCTCAACCCATCCGATTTCTGATACAGCCAAGGTGGATCGTGCTCTCCGAGTGCGATGCTGAAACTAACGAGTGAAGCGAGCAAGCCAATAACCGAACCCATGAGATTCCGCGCTCCGGATTTCCTGAATAATTGTCACAACTTATCCTGCAACTTCGCGTCCTTTCGTGATTCACCGCAAAGACTAGTTTGCCTTCGGCAATGCCAGAATCCATCGTGCCCGGAGTCTACGCGCCGTGGCGGGGTCACGATCCCTTCGGCGCTTCGAGGAAAAGAGACCCCGCACGTCGGCGAGCATGCCAGTCGCCGGGCAGGTTGACCTTCGCCGGGCCATTCTCGATGTCCATGAGGGAAAGCACCCGCTCGGCCTCGGCAAATCCGCAGTCTGGGACCTCGTTTTCATTGAGCCAACGCTGAATTAAACGCCGTTTCAAGCTAATCGGCTCGACGCTTTCTACCTTCGCAAACCGAAGCGCGCCGCTCTTGGTAACCGTCATCCGATAAAGATTGTCCACGACCATGCCGAGAAACTCGGCGTCTTCCCGGCAGAGCTGTGCTGCACGCAGAATGGCCTCCCGTGGGTCGCGCCCGAAGACTTCGGGAAGGTTCGGGACCAAATCATTGCGCACACGATTCCGGACATGCTCGCTGGTCGCGTTGCTCGCGTCTTCCCGGAACTTCAATCCGCGCTCTTCAATATAGGCATCGATTTCAGATCGCCAGACGTTCAGCAGCGGGCGAATGATAGTGAGCTTTCCCATCTTCGCTTCCCGTTTCATTCCACCTAAGCCTGTGGTGCCGCTCCCGCGGCAAAGGTTCATTAAGACCGTTTCGATCTGGTCGTCCGCATGATGGGCGATCAGGATTTGATAGCAGCGAAGATTCTTGGCCTTCACGCTGAAGAATCCGTGCCTCAAATCCCTCGCTGCGGTCTCGACCGAAAGTTTCATGGATTTTGCGTAGG
>JBCDLR010000010.1:0-25983 GCA_038745205.1 Verrucomicrobiota bacterium | reverse complement strand
GGGAGAAGGACTCATGAAACTGGACGGAACCTTCAGCCAGGCTTTGATCGATTCGCACTCTACGGAAGTAACAGCCCCCGGTTTGGGCCCGCTCAGCGTCGACAGGCTGAACAATTATGAAGTGACGACCAATTGCCGATTGGTCATCGATGTTGAATTGGAAGACAGCGTTGGCAACTCTTACAGTGGCCTTTGTTTTGTAACCTCCTCTGACCGTCAGGTGGTGGTCGTCGATGGACATACCAGCGTTCCAGTCAATGGCGGAACGGACACCATCGACTTTCGCTCCCAGCAACGCCCTCCCGCCATTGCGAGCGACGGAAGTGTCGTTTTTGCGGCCCGGACAATCGGTGGGCGAGATGGAGTATTTCGGTGGCGCGCAGGATCCCTGGAAACCCTGCTCATCGAAGGAAGCGAAGCTCCTGGATTTCCTGGCAGGAACCTCTCAACCTCAGGAGCGCCGGAGTTTTCCTGCAACCCTCGCGGGGACCTCATCATCAAGGCCGTCGCAAACCTGCCTTCGGCGACGGACCTTCTGTATCAGATTCCTGTCGGCAGCGTGGAGGCTAGACTCCTACTGCGAGAGGGAGACTGGTTCATGATCGACGGCGAGCGCCAGAATCTGACAAGTTTCAGGGCCATCGACTCGTCCTTTGACAGGGATACACACAATGGCCAAGGACAGTTCGTGTTCTTGGGAACGTTCCGGAATGAAAACAACGTGTCATCTTCCGCTCTACTTCTCATCGAAAGTCAGGAACCGCTTCCCATATTCACTCTTGTCGGCAGCAACGCCGTGATTCAAGTGACCACTATACCCGGCAAGCGGTTGGGAGTGCGTCGAACATCGGATTTCGATTCTTTCGCGACCGTCGCTTCGGGAATCGTCGGCAACGGGGAGATAGTTGAAGTCGTGGACGAACAGGCTACCTCAAACTTTGATCAAGCTTACTACGTGGTCGTCGACGAGGGTGAACTCTAGCGAGCGGGCAAACACAAGAATTGATCAGATGCCATCAGCGAGGTCCGACTGCGGTTGGAGTTTGGGACGTAAATCGTGAAATAGACGGCCTCATGCAGAACTCCGGATTACACGCCTTCTTCCACTAGAAAGTTATCAAACCACGCATGCACCGTAGTGGGCTTCCCACTTTCGTCGACGGGGGCATGTTTTGGGCTTTGGCCGCCGTGAAAGGTGTTGAAGAGGAAGCGCTGAATGCCCGTGTTCTTTCCGCCAGTGCCACGATAACTGACTTCGTTGGTACGCATCACTTCCTTTTCATCGACGAGGATGCGGGCGAAGCCGTTAGACTTTCCGGGGTCGTTCAAGCGAACCTGAAGGACGACGCGATGCCACTGACCGGCAGTAAAGACAGGCTTCTCCGTGGATTTCCCGGCCCCCCATTTCTTGGTTTCGTCCTGATCGTAGAGGTACGTGGCACAGCGGCCCTCGGACTTGAACATGACTCGCGCGCTCCAGCCTTCGGGGCGGCGTTTGTTTCCGCCGGTGATCGGTGTCTTTGGCGCGAGTCCATGGAGCTTTCCGCCGAGCACCCATTGGAAATCGTCAGAAAATTTCACGTCGAAGGTAAGCGTGGCCGACTCGACCACCGCTGCGAGTTTCTGCCGGACGGTGACACGCTTGCTGCCTCTTTCGTAACCGACGTAATCGACCTTGACCGCATTTGATCCATCGGGTCCCGCATCTTCCGCAAGATTTACGTAGTCGCTCGCGAGCACTCTAGAGGCAAGCCCTGAGGAAAGGTCTCCATCAAAGCCTTCCGCGAGAAGGGCTTCTGGAGTCGATTGGGCGAAAAGAAAAACCGGAAGTCCGAGGCAGGCGGACCATACCGGGAGAGCGTGAAAATTCCTCGATCCGAAACTGCTCATGCATTCAACCTAGGGAAAATCGAAGGTGTTGCAGCTTCGAAAACCCTTTACTTGTCGCTGATCGAACTACTGGAGTTTCCACCCGCGAACAGTCTCGACCCCACGCAATCCTGCAGTCGTAACGTCTTGGCATTGATACACTTCCGTACCGGCACCATGATCCTCCTTTCGTTGACCGTCAACATTCTCGTCCTCCTTCCGGTTTGTCTCGGAATGCTTGCCAACGCTTCCTGGGTGGTTGCCAGTTATGGCGAAGTGACGGCGGGGAGCAGGATCCTGCTGGCGATCTATCTCACCATTCTAATAGCCTCGGTCTTCTTTCTCTTTCAACGGGATCCGAAACTGGTGCTTTGCCTGTTGTCTCTCCAAATCATTTACAAGCTGCTCACTCCGGTCATCGTCGGGACGCTCGCCAACCCGGTGGTGATCAGCAATGTTGTCATCGCCATCCTCCATTCAATGACCGTCTATTCGATTTACCGGGAGATGGGAATGAAGATCGAAGGGGATTAGGAGATCCGGATTCCTACACCTCATGGAAGGCAAAAGCCGGCGCATCGACATCCCCTCGGAACAGCGCGCCGCATCATTCCATTTCCGCGGGAAGGAAGTCCCGAGCAACTACCCTTCTATTTGCCCTGGGCCTTTTCCTCCAACGGACGTGTCAGCCGTCGCCAGAAGCCGTCGAGTTCCGGAGCGATCTGGCGGAAGGATTCGTCCATGGCTTCATTCGAGGAAGCGGACTCGGCGAGAACGGTCGCGGTCGCGACAAGGGTGGCGCGGGAGGCGCTGTCGATGTTGACGACGTCGAGCCACGGGAAGTCGGGGACACTTCGCGAGCCTCCGTCTTCTTCAAAAACCACGACCTTGCTTGGCGCGTCGCCGTTGCGGGATTCGACGAACTGCGCGAGACGCGACCACGTGCCGTTTTCACCCGGATCCTCGTCGAGGGAACGAAAGCTGAAGACGATTTCGGTATCGGGAAACTTCCAACGGGTAACCGCATCGGCGGTGCGTGGATGAGTGGAGCCGTTCAAGTTCATCTCGCTGACTTCGACGAGCGGAGACGTCTGGCCCGTGAGCCAGACGATCTGGCGAAGCGACTTTCCATCGACGGCAATGTTCTCGTTCCGGAGAGAGACTTCCCTCTGGATCTCGCGGAATCGCCTGAGAGCCGGAGGGATCTCTGCCGGGTTCGTCTCCAAATTGAACACCGCCTTGTTCGCGAAGGGGGAGAACGTTTCTTTCGCGATGTTTTCCGTTTCGTCCGGATCGCGGAGGGTCTGAAAGGGAGAAACCGCGGGATCGTCGGAACCGGGCGCGCTTTCCTTGACGACCTCGGCATCGAGGAAGGCACCGAATCCACCACCGTGCGGGCGGCCGTTTCCGTTTCCGTTGACCGGGCTGACGAGGAAAGACTCGGCCCCACCGTCGTCGTCATCGTCTGTCGGGGATGATGGCTGATCCCACCAGTGTTTCGCGTGGCGCAAGGCGGTGCGCGGGGAATCGGAGATGAGAATCGTGGCTTCCGCACGATCCAAGAGATCCTTCGTCTCTTCTTCGTTCGAGCCCGCAGCGAGGCTACGTCGGCGCAGAAGAATTTCGAGGGACTCGCGGGAGACGGGTTTGAGATCGATCATCGAGGACGTCAACCGGTCGGCATTCGCCGAAGACAGTCGACCATCAAAGGCGGTTTCCCAGACATCCTGGTTCATGCTCATGACGACAAGAAGGCCCTTGGAAAGTTCACGGAGTTCTTCCGCGATGGTTGCCACCTTTCGGGCGGCCTCGGGTTCGCCGTAAAGGCCATCCATGGGGTCGAAAACCACGGCGACCGGTCCCAGGAGGCGACTGATTTCGCACAGTTCCATGACACGCTCCCGTGCGGCGACGAGGGTCGCTTCATTTTCAGGGAGGAACATCGCGCGCAGTCGGGCGGCGGTGCGGGATCCGGAATCAGGGAGATCGAATCCACGGAGAACATCAAGCCAGAATTCCGCGCGCACCTCGGTGAGATGGCAGACGCGGCCCAGTTCCCGAACGAGGATCGGGCGGAGCGCACTGAAGTTCGAAACGAACCAGCGGATGACCGGATTGTTCTCGTTCTCGCGGGAGAAGACCGTTTCCGCGTGCTCGCGCAACGCCGGGACCGCGGACTTTCCGTGCGCAGCCTGAATCTCACCGCGGTCGATGAGATTTCCTAACAAGTTACCAATTAATCGACGAGAAACCAAGGCGCCATGGCGTCCGTCATCCACTTCAGTGAGGTGATTGACCAATCCACGCAATACGGTGGGCCATCCGACCACAGTGGAGTTGAGGGAAGTGGGAAAAACCGAAGTGTTTCTCGGCGCTCGGGAGAAAACCCGCGACAGGAGATGGGTCTTGCCGAAGCCCGCCCGCGGAGAGCGGAGGAGGAAAAGCTCGGAGACAGGAGCAGGCGTGTCCTCTTCCCTCTTCGCTCCCGTCCTGTTGAGAGCATTTGTCAGGATTTGACCCTCCGCCGCATGCACGCTCTCCACATCGATCGCGGCAAGTGTCTGGTTCCACTCCTCCACCCCTGTGGTCAAGGGCGCCGTGTCATCGGAGAATGGATTTGAGGCAGTCAAAGCGAGGACTCGTTTGAGTATGAAGAGCGATTAAACTTTTGTCAGTTAATTGAAGTTATGGTATTTATCAATTAAAAAGTGCTTAGATCTGCGATTTTATCGCGGCGTTGATTCTCAAAATTGCGAAATACGGCGGAAATAGCCAGTGTCGTTTCTTTAACATTTATTAAATGGTTTTCTCTGGTCCTCGCCGGTATGGGTCCATGTGTGAGTGCTTCTCATCAACGCGTCCTTTTCATCTGCACCGGCAATTACTATCGGAGCCGATTTGCCGAGGCGATGTTCAATCACGAGGCGGATAAGCAGGGGCTGGAGTGGTCCGCATTTTCCCGGGGGCTTCGCATCCATCTCGCGCCGGACGAGATCTCGCCTTTCACCGAACAAGCGCTGATCGAGCGAGACATTCCCCGCGCTTGCACCGCCGTGGAGCCGCGTGCCCTGCACGAACCGGACCTCGTCAGCGCGTCCCTCGTCATCGCGCTCAAGCAGTCCGAGCACCTTCCCATGATGTTGAGTGATTTCCCGGATTGGGCGGCCCGCATCAGCTACTGGGCGGTGCACGATCTCGACGTCGAAACGCACGACGTAGCCCTTCCGCAAATCGAGGATCTCGTGAATGAACTCATTGGAAATCTCCGCCGCGGCTGTGCCCAGGGTGCGGAGTCGATGGCGGCGATGGAGTTTTGAGGTGGAGGCTTGAGCAAGATTGAGTGAAGAGTTGAGTCCCTTCTTGGGAATTCTTCGAATCGTTCGCTTCACTCCCACCCACCAGACCAGATGCCCATTACCACCAAACGCGGCGACAACGGCGAGACCGATCTCATGTACGGCAAGCGTGTGCCGAAGACACACCAGCGAATAACCGCCTACGGCGCCATTGATGAATTGACGTCCGCTCTTGGAGTAGCGCGTTGCGCAGGCCTGGAGGGCAAGCCGGAGAAGATGGTCACCGACATCCAGCGCCAGCTCATCGTCGTCATGGGCGAGCTCGCTTTGATGCCCGAGGACGCCGCGCGCTACGAAAAGGATGGGCACCGTCTCGTCGACGACGCCATGGTGGAGACGCTAACAGAGATTTCAAAGCGGCTTGAGGAGGACAACGACCTGACCTTTTCGGGCTGGGCCATCCCCGGCGACGACGGCCCCCTTGCTGCCCAGTTCGACCTCGCGCGCGTCATCTGCCGCCGGGCGGAGCGGGAAGTGTGGGCGTTGATTGAGTCGGAGGAGATCCAGAACCGGAATATCGCCAATTTCCTCAATCGGATTTCCGACATTCTCTGGTTGTTGGCCAGGGCGGAAGCGACGGGAGTTTAGGGATTGAGCGGCTCATCGCTTTGAGCCAGACTGCTTTCGCAACTCTCGATGATTCTCGACGATCTCATAGCCGCCATCGCGGCCTTGTTCGCAAGCATTTTACAGCTCGGCGCCGGCATTGCGTTGATCGGTGCAACGATTCTCAACTTCTTCCTCTTCTTGATCGAATCCCTGATCGGCTTGTTTCTCTCAGGCTTCAAACTGGGTCGCATCGAAACGAAGCGGGAGATCTCGAAGAAGTGTCAAATCTCGTCCTGGATAACCGTGGCCACGTTCGCCGGAGTGCTCTTCTGGATCTTTGCCATGCCCGCGATCATGGAACGCGAGATCACTTTCATTGCCGACGACGGCCACACGCTACCCATGGCCGGCGTCGTCATTGAAACCTCCTCCCAGACCATGCACAATCGAACGACCGTCGCGGGGAAAGTGAAGATCCCACGATTTTCCACCAAGTCGGTTTCCATCCGGGACTCCCGGTATGTGGAAACGACCTGGCAAGGTGATGAGATCGAGTCAACTCTCATTACGAAGCGAACCGTCCTCGGCTCCAGCCTGGACAAGCTTTCGGGAATGCTGCGCAAGTCGGCCGACGAATAATCACGGCCCTGCTCGAAAAAATCGTGCCTTCACGCCGGAATATTCCGCGACCAGCTTCTCTCCCTCTTCTTTTCCGAGAATGAGGCACGCCGTCGCCAGCCCATCGGCCAACATGCAAGAATCCGCCGTGACGGTGACAGCGATCCAATCGTGTTCGACCGGTCGACCGGCGAGCCCGTCGATGATGTGGGAGTATTCCGTGTCCCCTGCGGAAAACTTCCGGTAATTGGTCCCGCTTGTGGCCACCGCGTTGCGGACCAACTCGACAAACTCGGTCTTTTCCAATGCTGAAGCTCCCCTCGGCGGAGCGACCCCGATTCTCCACCGATCTCCTGATGGCGTGACATCTCCCGCCCGTAGTTCCCCGCCGATGTTGATCAAGTAGCTGGAAACGCCCATCGCATCGAGGCCCTTCGCGACCCGATCCACCGCGTATCCCTTGGCCGTTGCAGAGAAATTGACCTGCACCTCACCTACCTCTTTCGCCATCAATCGCTTCTCGGCATCGAACAGGAGTTTCCGCCACCCACAGTGTCGGCTTGCCTCTTCGATTTCCTCACGGGACGGAAGAGTGGTCCGCTTCCCTTCCGGGCCAAAACCCCACAAATCGATCAATGGGGAAAGCGTGGGGTCGAACCGTCCACCCGTTCGCTCGGCAAGTTCAAGCGACAACGACACCACTGGAAAAGCATCGTTTGGGACGGAAAACTCGGCTCGCGCTGATCCGTTGTTCAAGACACTCACCCAGCTCCGTTGATTCCAATTCGAAAAACTCCGGTCGATCTCCGCCAGCACTTTCACCACCTGCCGCTCTACATCCTCCTCGTCCTTGTGCCCATAATACTGCACGACGTATGTTGTTCCCATCGTGTTTCCCTGGACGACCTTGGGAATCTCCTGGCGGGAACATGAGACGGTCGCAAGGCAGAGACCGACGATGAACCACAACCGGGTCATTCCCCTTCCTTCCCGCCGTCTCCAAAATCCACGCGGACGAGAACCTTTTCGATGATCTGCTTTGCAGTCGTCAACTTATCCAGATTGTATTGCGACTTGCCATCCTGTTCCCGGCTGCTCCCGCCGTGGGCAATCAGGTCGAGGAGGTAGTATTTTCTGTTGTCGGCGGGATTGATGAATCCGCTGTAAAGGACCGAAGGTTGGCCCACGCCAGGGAGGCTGTAGCCTGCTGCTTTCTCATCTTGATCGGGATGGTAGTAACCATTCGCGTCATCCGGCAGGTTGACTTCCACATTGAGATAGAACTCCTTTCCTCCGTTGGCCAGATAGTCATCGACGCGGAAGCTGTGTTCGGGCGTGGCCGAGGAATAGGCGTCAACACTGCCATCCGGCTCGACACCGCTCATCAGGGTGAAGCGATGCCGCCAGAGGGGAAGGATATTGACCCGCTTGAGGAAATTCCCCTCCCACTTCACGCTCTCGGAAAACGCGCTCATCTCGGAGACAAAGAACGTCTCAACGAGATCCCCACTGGAACCGTCGGCCCAGATCGCGAGCTGCGGGCCGGCATTCCTGAAGAGTTCGGGAAACTCACCCGCCGATTGGTAAGCCGGACCCCATTCAATCTCGACGCTGATGCTCGCTCCCGCCTCCCCCAACCGGCGAGTCTTCAACCGGTCGTCGATGACTTTCACCGCGCTTTCGGGCTCGGCGCGGAAGATGACGGCACGGTTCTGCGATTCATAGCTTTGTCCGATGAGCTGCGGAATCGGCGGCCACGAGAAAATCGTCGCGAGGATGATCAATACCCACGACCCCACGGTGAAGGCGATCAGTTTCCAGGGTCGCGGTGTCCTCGCCCCCGGAGGCTTCCTCTTGAGGATGCGCCGAAAGTAGTCCGGCCTCGCGAAAAGGTGCAGCGCAACGAGAAAGGCGAGGCCAAAGCCAGAGACGATGTGCAGTTTCGTCGTCAGCAAGTCGAACGGACGCGCAAAACGCAGGAAACCCGTGACGACGAGCGACAGGAAAAAGAAAAGGAGCGAGAAGTTAACGTAGTGACGCATGCGACGGGGGCCGCATGACCTACGCGTATCCGCAGAGCTTCTTCAATGCCTGGAGGTGACTTTGATAAATCCCGCGAGGGGTCGTGTCGTGCTCCTTGCAAAGGAACGCCGCATAGCCGGTGGCGATGCCCATTTGCCCGCATGTCAGCATGACGCGGGGGCCGGCAAGACCGATATGCGTGCAGCTGAAGCAACGTCCGGCGATAAAGAGATTGTCCACATCGCGCGCATATAGGCTGCGGTAAGGAATGTGGTAATACTTGTTTACCGGAGCGAGGAAGAGCGCCTTGGAAATGAAGTCCAGCGGGCTGCCCGTCAGTTTCTCCTGGTAATGGGAATCGATGTGACGCTTTTCGGTCACGACCGTGTCCTCGAACTCGACCGAGTCCGCGGCGTCGCGACCGGTGAACAGATGATCGCCGACAATGCGACGTGACTCCCGTTTGCCTCCCACGAAGGCGACCCAGTGAAGTTCGAGATTCGCGTTCTGCGGCAGGCGTTTCGCGTTGGCGAACGTCCCGTAGACCGCGCGAAACATATGGTCACGAATCGCTTCGGCATCGTCGATCTGGTGAAGGTCGTTGTGGCTGTATTCCCATTGCCATTTTCCTTCCGTCTCCACACAATTCCTCGCCACCGGCTTTGCCCACGGCACTTCGGGAAAACGCGACGGCTGGTCGGTCATCTTGCTGTTCCACATGACACTCGTTCCCATTACACGGTTGTCTTCATCCTCGGGGCTCCACAAGTCACCGTGCTTGTCCCAGCCTTCATCGAACTCGTGCTTGGACTCACGCCCGTAGCGGTACTCGCAACCGGACATCGCTCCAATCCAGCCGTCTCCGGTACTGTCGAGGAAGACAGGAGCCTTGAAGCGACGGATCTTTCCACCTGGAATCTCCAGGGCGTCCACGGAGACGATCCTCTTCCCCTCCTTCTCAAGGGAAATGACCGGCGACATGAGGTAGGTCGTGATCCCTTTTGCTTCCTTGATCGCATCGTGCCGCTTGCGGTCTCCGAGCAAGGCGATGGCGTGCCCGTTGCCCTTTGCGCTGCGGTCGATTCGCTCGAGGATGCGCGTGGAGATTTCGTTCCCGTAGATCCCTTCGGTGTGCACGCGGATCTCACCGCTCGCGTTGCCACCAAGGACGGGACGGTTGTGGAGGACGGCGACCTTGAGTCCGCGTTCTTCCGCCGCCAGGGCCGCCCCGCAACCGGTCATGCCACCGCCGACGACGACAAAATCAAATTCCAATTCCTCGCTGGGTCCCATCGGGAGCCCCAGCTGGGCGCGCCGCCAGTGAATGAGTGCGTCTTTCTCCGCAGGTGGCTTGTCATCTTCCTTCGGCGTGAAATAGATGCCGGAACACCGGCCTTCGAAGCCGGTCAGGTCCTGAAGCTCGGCAAAACTGTCGAGTGTCTTCTCGGTCACTTCAATGGTCCCGCCGTACTGCCAGCCCCAGCCTTCTTCCGTCCCGAATTCCGTGCCCACTGATTGCATTTCGACGAGCACATTGAATCGCCCCGGCGACTTCCAGTCACCAGGACACCAGTCCATCGTGTGCACCCACACGTGATACGTGCCGGGCTTCGCAAAGTGCACATCCGTGATCGCGTTCGCGACCGGATCACCCATGCCATGGGCGAGAAGATAGCTGAAACCATGCGTGTTGTGGAACTGCGTATCGAGCTTCCAGCCGCCTTGATTCACAAACTGCGCGGCTTCGATGAAAATCGAGTCCTCGGTTTTTTCGGGAGTGTTCGCTTCGACCAGCGCCGTTCCGGCAAGGGACGAGAGAGCAGTGGTCTTGATAAAATCACGGCGGGTTTTCATGATGGATAGGGGTTGCGGAACGGGCGCGTCGTTCTCGCTGCAAGGATATTCCGGAAATCCGGATTTCTGCCAGAATATGTGCAGATATCGAAAACGGTTAACGAGAAAATCCGGAAGGAGAACTCATGCGGCTTCCATCGCCCGGTTTTACTCCGGTTTTGGCAGTGTTTCCCGACACCCGCTAGCTCTGGGACTGAAATTGCCCCCGAACCATCACGTTTTCGCCTTTTCCGCCCGTGTAGGAATAAGCTCCCTGGATCTCGGTTCCAATTTCGTTGAGGCTTTTCTGAACCTTGTCGACGAAGTCGTGGAGGCTGCCGGTAATTTTCCCGGCAAAGGCCAGCGAATCGAGCTCGGCGAGGAGTTTTCCGCAGACACGCTCCGCTTCATTCTGGTAGACCCCGAGCTGGGTGCCGGAAAGCGTGTGAAGCACCTCGTTGATGCGGCGGACGCAATGCCGTATGGATCGGGGGAAAGTCGCGCTGAAGACGAGAGTCTCGACGAGGCGATTCCAGTCTGCCTCGGCGCTTCCGAATCCACGCTGGGAGCCGGCACCACAGCCGCGCATGATCGTGAGCCAGACATAGGGCTCGAATGCTTTGCTCGCGTCGTCTCCACCCGTCGGCATGAAGGACTTCAAGTCAATGACCCGGGAGGTCAGGTCTGCCCGTTCCAGTTTCATCCCGAGTTTCAGGAAACACCACGCTTCCTCTCTTTCGAGGATCTCGTCCACGAGCCCGCGGAAGTGCAGGCACGCCCCGCTGATCCGGCTGGCGACTTGCGTCGCGTTGACCTTTGTCGCCCCGAGATAGGCCTGCTCGCGACTCCAGATAAATGCCTCGTTCAGGACCTCCCACAATTCGCTGCCCAACTGGTCGCGAACCATGCGCGCATTGTCACGGGCGCTTTGAAGGCTGCGGAAGACGGACCCCGGGTTGGACCTCTCCAGGAGAAGAAAATAGACGAGATCGAGGACGTAACTGGTCGAGTTGTGCAGGTCTTCCTCCATCCCGTAAGCTTTCACGATGGGAAGAAAGAAGGCGTCGCCATCGCTCAACTTCGGATGGCGCACGTCGAGGGCGAGTTGCTCGGTCACCTCGACCTGCCGGGCCAGGCCCTCCGAACGTTCGAGGTATCTCCCCATCCACAACAATGATTCTGCGACTCGTGAAAGCATTCTTCTCGTGAACTAATAAAGCACCCAGGTATCCTTGCTGCCTCCCCCTTGGGAAGAATTAACGACGATGGAGCCTTCGCGCATGGCGACACGCGTGAGACCGCCCGGGATGACCCGTGTCTTCTCACCGCGAAGGATATAGGGTCGGAGATCAATGTGGCGCGGCCCGATTTCCCCGTCGCAGAAAGTCGGGTGCGTCGAGAGGGAAATCATCGGCTGGGCGATGTAATTCCGCGGCTCCTTCTTCACGAGACCGCGGAACTCTTCAATTTCCGCCTTCGTCGCCTTCGGCCCGACGAGCATGCCGTAGCCACCGGACTCGTTCGCGGCCTTGACGACGAGGTTCTCCAGGTTGTCGAGAATGTAGCCGAGTTCCTTCTCGTCGCTGGCGAGAAATGTCTCGACGTTGGGAAGGATGGGCTCCTCGTCGAGATAGTAACGGATCATGTCGGGAACGAACTTGTAGGTGACCTTGTCATCCGCGACGCCCGTCCCGATGGCGTTGGCGAGGGCGACGTTGCCGGCGCGGTAGGCGCGCATGATCCCCGGCACCCCAAGAAGCGAATCCTCGCGAAAAACCTCCGGGTCGATAAAATCGTCGTCGACCCGACGGTAGATGACGTCGACCGGCTGAAGACCACGCGTCGTCTTCATGAAAACGTGGTCATCGATGACGACGAGATCCCGCCCTTCGACGATCTGAATCCCCATCCGTGTGGCGAGGAACGAATGCTCGAAGTAGGCGCTGTTGAAGACCCCGGGCGTGAGCAAGACGCAAACGGGATCGCGGTCGACGGGAGTCTGAAGGTACTCGAGAGTCTCGAGGAGCCAGTCGGGGTAGGCATCGACCGGTCGCACGCCGGACCGCTGGAAGAGCGAGGGATAGACTTTCTTCATCGCCGCCCGGTTCTCCAGGAGGTAGCTGACCCCGGAGGGCGAGCGGCAGTTGTCCTCGAGGACGAGATATGTGCCGTCTTTGTCACGAATCAAATCCGTCCCGCAGATGTGAACATAGGTATCGTTCGGCACTTCGACTTCGCGAAATTCGGGGCGGTAGTGTTTCGCCGAAAGCACCACTTCCTCGGGGATCACTTTGTCCTTGAGAATCTTTTGCTCGAAATAGACATCCTTCAGAAAATTGTTCAGGGCCTCAATCCGCTGCACGAGACCTTTCTCCAGCTGTTCCCACTCCTTTCTCGGAATGACACGCGGCACAGGGTCGAACGGAAAGATGCGCTCCGTCCCCTCGTCGTCGCCGTAAACGGTGAAGGTCACGCCCTGCTTGAGGAAGGCGAGACTCAGCGTTTTCTGGATGGTCTTGAACTCACCCACCGAGATGTCGCTGAGGCGCGCGACCACGCTCTTGTAGTGGTCGCGCTCGAGACCGCCCTCCGTGAACGCTTCATCAAAGACGTCCCGGGGCTGATAATGGTCGAAATCCATAAAGAGGGTTTATCTGATCCTTACACGATGCAATGCGTCAAGGGGCCAAAGTTCTTGCGGATTTGGCCTCGATTTCGCTAACAACAGACGTCCGCAGCAAATATCAGGCCATGTCCATCCATTGCTCTCTCCACCATCGCACGACCTACAAGTATGAGCGTCCCGTTCTCCTTGGACCTCAGGTCGTCCGCCTGCGGCCCGCGGCGCACTCGCGAACGCCGGTTCCTGCTTATTCCCTGAAAATCCTGCCGGAGAAGCACTTCCTGAACTGGCAACAGGACCCGCAGGGAAACTACCTTGCCCGCCTCGTCTTTCCCGAACTCGTCCGCGAACTGACGATTGAAGTCGATCTCGTGGCCGACCTCTCCCCGATCAACCCCTTCGATTTCTTCCTCGAGGAATCGGCCACGAAGTTTCCATTCGAATACTCGAAGGAAGTGGAGAGCGACCTTCGCCCTTATTTCGCGCGACGCTACCGCGGCTATGAATTCTCCGACTTCGTCAAGTCGCTGCCGATTGAGAAGGGGATGTTGATGAACGATTTCATGATGGCCGTCAACCAGGCGGTCAGCGACGCCGTCGACTACACGATTCGCATGGAACCGGGCGTGCAGCACCCATCGGAGACGCTTGAGAAAGGAAACGGCTCCTGCCGGGACTCGGCCTGGTTGATGGTACATGTGATGCGGCAACTGGGCATCGCCGCCCGCTTCTGTTCCGGCTACCTCATCCAACTGAAGGCGGATCAAAAGCCCGTCGACGGCGGTCCCGAAGGTCCCGTGGAAGACTTCACCGACCTTCACGCGTGGGCGGAAATCTACCTGCCCGGGGCGGGCTGGGTGGGACTGGACCCGACCTCCGGGCTACTCGCCGGCGAAGGACATATTCCGCTCTGCAGCGCGGCGGACTTCGTCAACGCGGCCCCGTTGACGGGCGCCTTGCTCGAAGGCGGCGAGGTGGAGACGGACTTCGAGTTCGACATGAAGGTAACGCGGATCAAGGAAACACCGCGCACGACCTTGCCCTACACCTCCGAGCAATCGAAGGCCATCAAGGCCCTCGGACACCGGCTCGACAAGCGACTGAAGGGGCAGGACATCCGCCTCACGATGGGAGGCGAGCCAACCTTTGTCTCCGCCACCGAGATGGAGGCCGACGAATGGAATACCGACGCGTTGGGGCCGACGAAGGAGCGCTACGCGGACCAATTGCTCCGCCGACTCTACAAGCAATGGGCGCCGGGAGGATTCCTGCACCACGGGCAGGGAAAATGGTACCCCGGGGAGCCATTGCCGCGATGGAGCTACACGGCATACTGGCGACCCGACGGGCAGGCCATCTGGACGGACCCGGAGTTGTTCGCAAAAGGAGAAGTGAACTACGGATTCACAAACAAGGAATCGCAGGCCTTCACGACCTTGCTCGCGGAGAACCTCGGGTTGCCACCCGACTACATCCGGGCCGGGTTCGAGGACCTCTACTACTACCTTTGGAAGGAACGACGGCTTCCCATGAACGTCACGGTGGATGATCCGCGGCTGGAAGATGAACTGGAGCGCAAGAAAATTTCCGAGGTCTTCGACCAGGGCCTCGGCTCTCCCGTCGGGCACCTCCTTCCCCTCGCACGCGGGGCCTTTCCCGATGAATGGATGACCGGTCCATGGTTCCTCGGAAGCGAGGAAATGTTCCTGCATCCGGGGAATCACCCCATGGGCTACCGACTTCCGGTCGACGGCCTTCCGTGGGCGTCCCGCACTGATCATCCCTTCCTTGAGCCCTACGATCCCGCGATCCCCCGTCAGCCGTTTCCGCCCGAACGCCTGCTGCCGCCGCCGCTCCGGGGGAGCCAGGTCCTCATGCAGTCGCCCGGCGATGACCGCGAGTCGCCCGAGGAACGCGAGGCAAGACTCAGTGGCGAAGCGGAAGAGCGACGAAAGAAGCGCGACGAACTCATCGAGGAACTCCGCGAACGCCAGCGTCTTGCCGCGGCGAATCCGCCCGGTATCGGCCAGTCGGCGGCCGGGCAGGTCCGCACCGGGCTCTGCGTCGAGCCACGCGATGGACGCCTGAACGTCTTCTTCCCGCCTCTCGTGCAGGCAAAGGACTATCTTGAACTCGTCGCAGCCATCGAGGAAACGGCGAAATCCCTCGGGACCCCGGTCCGCATCGAAGGCTACACGCCGCCATCAGACCCGCGCCTCGCCTCCTTCTCCGTGACACCCGACCCGGGAGTCATCGAAGTGAACATCCACCCGTCCACCGACTGGAAGGAAATCGTGAGCAAGACACAGACACTCTACGAGGAAGCGCGAAACTGCGGCCTCGGAACGGAGAAGTACCTGCAGGACGGTCGCCACTCCGGCACCGGCGGCGGCAATCACATCGTCGTCGGCGGCGGCACACCGCTTGATTCGCCGTTCTTGCGCCGCCCCGATCTGCTGCGTTCGCTCATCACCTACTTCAACAATCACCCGTCACTCTCCTATCTCTTCTCGGGCATGTTTATCGGCCCCACTTCGCAGGCCCCGCGCCTCGACGAAGCGCGACTGGAGAACATCTACGAATTGGAAACGGCCTTCTCCGCGTTGCCAGAGACGAACACGATCCAGGACAACTGCCAATGGCTCGTCGATCGCGTCCTGCGCAACCACCTCGTCGACATGACAGGCAACACGCACCGTGCGGAACTCTGCATCGACAAGCTCTTCTCGCCGGACTCGACGACCGGACGGCTCGGACTGGTGGAGATGCGCGGGTTCGAGATGCCGCCGCACCCCGACATGTCGCTGGCTCAGCAAGTCCTCGTGCGCGGGCTTCTTTCCCGCTTCTGGGACCGCCCCTACACGGCCAAACTCGAACGTTGGGGAACCTCGCTCCACGACCGGTGGATGCTTCCCCACTTTCTCGAGGACGACATGCAGGAGGTGGTCGAGGACCTGAATGCCCACGGTTTGGAATTCGATCCGGCCTGGTTCGGTCCGCACCTCGAGTTCCGCATGCCTCTCATCGGCGAACTCGACCATCGCAACATCCATCTCGAAGTACGCCAGGCCATCGAACCATGGAATGTCCTCGGGGAAGAATCCACTTCCGGCGGAACCGCGCGCTACGTCGACTCCTCCGTCGAACGCGTGCAGGTCAAGTTGTCGAACCTGACCGAGACCCGTCATGTCCTGACCTGCAATGGCGTGCCCGTCCCGTTGCACCCGACCGGGCGGCGCGGCGAGTTTGTCGCGGGCGTGCGCTTCCGCGCCTGGGCGCCATTCTCCGCGCTGCATCCGACGAAGCCCATCAATTCGCCGCTCACCTTCGACCTCATCGACACGTGGAACCAGCGGTCGCTCGCCGCCTGCCAATACCATGTGGTGCATCCGGGAGGACGCTCCTACGACGACTTTCCACTCAACGCCTTCGTCGCCGAATCGCGCCGTCGTTCTCGCTTCTTCGACATGGGCAAGACGCCCGGCTCGCATGATCCGCCATCACCGGAGAAGACCGCGGACTTTCCGCTGACGCTTGATTTGCAACGATTTTAGTTTAGTTAGGACACCTGAATCGTATTTGATTCCAATACTTCCGGCATTTTCGGACTTACGGATTACGCTCTTCTCGCGCTAGCTCAATACCTCAACCTATGAGAATTCCATCCCTCTTATTGGTCATGGCATGCCTAGGCCAAGCCCAAACACCTGTGACCTCCACCTTCACCGACGGCGACGTTGCCGACAGCAATTGGTCTTCGAATGACAACTGGAACCCAGCTGACTCCCCCGACAACAATGCCAGCTTTGTCTACGACGTGATCCTTCCCTCCTCGCTCACAAACGACGTCATTCTAGATACCTCGCTGGACATCAACTCCCTGACCGTCGCGGCCGGGGCAACCCTGAACTTCAATAACGGCAGGACCCTCATTTTTGTTGATGATCTAAGCACCAACAACGGACTCATTCAGCTCAATGGCGCCAGCGGAGCAACCCGCATTCTCTTCGATCACTCAGACGGCGATCCCGTCACCCTCGGCGGCTCCGGGATCGTCCGCTTGACCGGGGGCTCACAAAACTTCTCCGGCGGCGGCGGTCAACTCCTCATCAATGGTCCAAGCCACTCTATCGAAGGTTTCAACCCCACCTCCAGCCTCGGATCCAATGTCCTGAACTTTCAGAATGATGGCACAGTCTCCGCCAATGTGAGCGGAGAAATCCTGATCCTCAGTCCTGCCGACACCTTCGTGAATAACGGCACCGTGCAAGCCATCAACGGCGGCCTCCTGACATTCTTCCCCGCAACATACTCCGGTAGCGGCCTATACCAAATCGCCGACAACTCCGAGTTCACGATCGACACTGGCTCCTCCGGTCTTTGGCAGAACATCACTTTCACCGCGGATGATCAGGACGCCGACGCCGCCAACAACATCATCCGTGCTATCGACGCCATGAGGCTCGACAATGTCACCTTCGAACAAGGCCTCACTGTCACGAACGACAATTCCGCACGATTCGAATTTGTCGGTGACATCACCAACAATACTCTCATCCAGCTAAACGGAGCGAGTGCCAATAACCGCATTCGGGTCGCTCACCCGAACGTCGATCCCGTGACTCTCGGCGGCGTCGGCATTGTCCGCCTCACTGGCGGCTCTCAAAACTTCAATGGTGCTACAAGCGGCCAGTTGTTGATCAACGGGCCAGATCACACCATT
Source organism: Verrucomicrobiota bacterium (assembly GCA_038745205.1). Lineage (GTDB taxonomy): Bacteria > Verrucomicrobiota > Verrucomicrobiia > Verrucomicrobiales > DEV007 > JBCCWV01. Next base: position 8,390 of record JBCDLR010000010.1, on the reverse strand, counting down.
GAAGGCTCCAACCCTGGAACAAGCTTGGGAAGTAGCCTCGGCGCAAACATACTCAATCTCCGGAATGAAGGCACCATCTCCGCCAACGTCAGCGGAGAGACCCTGAAAATCGATCCCGTAGACACCTTCGTGAATACCGGCACGGTGCAGGCTTTCAGCGGCGGCACCCTCACTTTCTTCCCCGGCATCTACTCCGGTGAAGGGCTCTACCAAGTCAGCGACAACTCCGAATTCATCAGTGCCACCGGTAGCTCAGGGCTTTGGCAAAATCTCACCTTTTCTGCCGACGACCAAGACGCTGACGCCGCCAATAACACTATCAGCACTGTCGACGCCATGAGGCTCGACAACGTAACCTTCGAAGAAGGCCTCACCGTCACGAACGACACCTCCCAGAGATTTGAACTCGTTGGCGACGTCACCAACAACGCCCTCATCGATCTAAATGGCGCAAGCTCCAGCTCGCGGCTTCGTGTGGCAAATCCTTCCGTCCAAGCCGTTACCATCGGTGGAACGGGAACCCTCCGCTTGAATGGAGGCGCTCAGAATTTCGATGCCACCAACAGCAATCAACTTCTCATCAATGGCCCCAACCACACGATCGAAGGCTTCTCCGGAAGTGGCTCTATCGGGTCCAATCTGCTCAGCATCGTCAACGAAGGCACCATTTCCTCCAGCGCTCTCGTTATCAATCCAAGCAACACCTTCACAAACTCCGGCACCCTCCAATCCAGCAGCGGAATTCTCAGTCTCCTGGGAGGCACTTATCAAAATACCGGTCTGATTGAGATTGCCGCAAGCGCGTCGATCTCCCTTGACGGTGCAGCATCGTTTACTCAGACAGACGGCGAACTCCGCTTCGACGGCAACAGCACTTTCATCGCTGGAAATACGCCGTTTATCAATGGCGGGAAAATTACCGGCACCGGAACAATTCAACCGGGAGAAAACCAAAATCTCAGCATTGCCAACGCAATCCTGGCTCCCGGCCTCCCGGACGGCACCCCGGGAAAACTCACCTTCAGCCCCGTCGGCGCACCCATCATAGGCTCCTCCGGCAGCAACCCAGTTATTATTTCTGGAGGTCGAGTTGCCGTGGGCAACACACGCATTGAAATCGACCTCATTTCCCAATCCTCTCACGACTCGATTGACTTCATTGGTTTGGGTTCCTACTACGCGGAAGGAAGCGGTCTGGAACTTTCGTTGAGACTTCACGGCCCATCCAGCGGATTCAATGGAGATCCCATCATCATTTTGGGGAGAACCGGCAGCGCTACAATAGGCGCAGGCGGAGGCACCGGACCTACAACCGTGGGCGGCCTCACCTTCAGCAACTTCGTACGCGGCGACCGCCTTACCACATCGGATGGACTCGCGAGCTTTATCGTAGGTCCTGTTTCCATCGACAACACCATCCCATCTACCGTCACACTGACAGACCCTCTCTTTGCTCCCGAGTGGGATGCAGAGCCCTACGCCTTCACTATCGCGACGAACTCTCCCGCTGGCACTCCGGTTGGCACCGTCTCAGCCACCGATCCCGAATCCGATCCCGTCACTTACTCCATCGGCCCCGGCCCGTTTGCCATCGGCTCCTCCTCCGGAGCCATCACCGTGGCTGATGCCAGCGCTGTCACCACTGATATCAGCTATAATATTGCCGTCACTGCGACAGACGGAGCTCTCTCCAATACCACCATTGTCACTGTAACCGTAGGCGCTCCGATCGCCACCAACGCCAGCTGTGTCTACGATCTCCTCACCCAGGCCGGTGGCGCGTTCCCAGGCGAGACCGACCCCGCCATCGTCGGATTCGATGCCGACCCCGACAAAGACCGGCTCAGCAACGTATTCGAACTTTGGCTAGGTACAGACCCCGCTACGAGCGACAGCCCGCAAAACCTGAGAGTCATCGAAGTCGGCACCGCCCCGAATTCCATGGCCGCCCTCGAAGCGACCGTTGACCCTGCGGTCGACAACCTCCTCGAAGTCCATGGCGCTCTCAGCTTCGACTTCACCCCCCCTTTCCGCATCGGCACCCGCAATGTCGTCACTGAAGACAGCACCTCCCGTACTCTCCAGTTTGTTGACCCCCAAACGCTAATCGATGCAAAAGCCTTTGGCCGACTTCTCGCCGAGCCGGCTGCAACGAAGTCACCGTGAGGACGAAAACAGCTCCAACGGAACACCTTCGGACTTTCCGCTGATGCTTGATCTTCAAAGGTATAGCTAACAAGTTCTACAATGCCTCTCGACCTTGGACCCACCGGGCAGTAGGTTTCCCGAATTCACCTTTTCGCTCTCTGAAGTGCCCAAGGAACAAGTTCAGATTCTCCCGGGAATGGGTCAGTCACAGCGAACCGCCGAATCATCCGGTGGTTCGCTTTTTGATCACTACCAATTCTCGCCCTCGCACTACGACGAGTTTTTTCTAGCGTCGCAGCAACCACGCGAACCGGTCAAGCCTTTCATCCAGCGTATCGACAAGATTGGCGCGGAGGGACTGGCAAAAGCGTGGAGGCGGGGCGACGACCTCCTTCGCGAGAACGGAATCTCCTACAACCTGCTCGGGGAAGGCGAGGACGCCCACCGGCCCTGGAACCTCGATCCGATTCCACTCCTTCTTCCTGAGGAAGAGTGGAACCCGCTCGCTCAAGCTCTCGTCCAACGCGCGCATCTTTGGGACGCCGTCCTCAAGGATTGTTATGGGTCCCGGAACCTGCTGAACGAGGGACTCATTCCGCCCGCCCTTCTTTTTTCCCAGGAAAACTTCAATCGGGCGCTCCCCCCGATCGATACCACCGCTCCGTTCCTGACCTCCTACGCCGTGGACGTCGCGCGATCCCCCGAGGGGTCGTGGACGGTCATCGCGGACCGTACGGAAGCGCCGAACGGGATGGGCTACGCACTGGAGAACCGCATCATCCTCACCCATGTTTTTCCGGAAACGTCGAACCAGGTTCCGCTCGTCCGGCTCGCGTCATTTTTCCAAAACCTGCGCACCTCCCTTTTCGCGCAGGCCCACTCCGCCGTCGATGACCCCGGAGTCGTCATGCTCTCCCCAGGTCCCGCGGACCGGACTTACTTCGAGGACGCCTACCTTGCACGGTATCTGGGGATCCCCCTCGCCGTCGGCGAGGAATTGACGGTGCGGAACGACCGGCTGTTCCTGAAAACCGTCTCCGGGTTGCGGCGCGTGCACGTCCTTTACCGGCGCGTGCACGAGACACTGTTCGATCCGCTCGAGAACCCTTCCGACTCGCGCCTCGGGGTCCCGGGGATCACGCAGGCCATTCGGGCGGGCACCGTTTCCGTCATCAATCCTCCGGGCACGGGTCTCGCCGAGTCCCCCGCCTTCCTGCCCTATCTTCCGGCCATTGCCCAGAGGTTGCTCGGGCAGGACCTGCTCATCCCGTCCATAGAAACCATCTGGGGCGGGCAGAATCCACAACTTCTGGATGCCATGCCGGGGATGACTTCGCTCTTCAAGGACGCCTTCGGCCGGCGCCTTTCTCCCCCGGTTCCCACCGTCGATCTTCAGGGGCAACCGCTGGCGGACATTCGCCTGAAGCTCGAAACCGACCCGTCATCGCTCGTGCTTCAGCGGCAGATGGAGTTCTCCAGCGCGCCGGTCTGGAACAAGGATGCGCTCGAATCACGGCACCTCGCCCTGCGATTCTTCCTCTTCTCCGATGGCATCAGCTACCAGATCATGCCCGGGGCCTTGGTGCGCTGCGCCAATTCACCAGGCGAACTCCCGGGGCTTTCCCTGAGCCACGAGGCGGGATCGAAAGACCTCTGGGTCATCGCCTCGAAGGGAGATGCCCTCCAGGTTCAATCGAACCTCCCCGCCTACCAGCCCATCCGCCGCTCCACGGGACCGCTCTCGTCGCGCTCCGCGGACAACCTGTTTTGGATCGGGCGCTACTCGGAGCGGACCGAATTCGCAACCCGCATCATTCTCGAAATCGCCGCCCGGCTGACAGGCGCCAACGACGCCGCCTCCATCCAGCCCATCAAGCCGCTGCTCGAAACGCTTGCGCACTTCAATTACCTCACGGGCGAGCAGGACCACGACAGCGTCGCTCACCCGAGGGCAGCCATTCGCCGGGAACTGCTGCCCATTTTCTTCGCGCATTCCGAGACGGAGAACGGGCAGCAGCTCAACTCGATTCCAAAGACACTCGACCGGCTCCGCGACCTTGCCTCACTCTCCCGTGACCGTCTCTCCGGCGAGTCTTGGCTGATCATCCAATCCCTGCATGAAGTTGTCCGCAGTTCACCCACCCATGGCCTGAGCACGATGCGTCCCATCCTGCAAAAGGCCCTCACTCTGCAATCGGCGTTCAACGGGACCTGCCGCGAGAACCTGACCCGCAACCAGGGCTGGCTCTTCCTCAATATCGGACGCAAGCTCGAGCGCGCGAGCTGGCTCGTGAGCCTTGTCTCGCAGGTTCTCGAGATGCGGGACAAGCGGCTCACTGCCGACATCCTTGACGCCGTCCTCGCCGTCAACGACACCACGCTGACCTACCGGTTCCGCTACCACGGCGCGCCGCAAACGCTGCCGGCACTGGACTTGATCCTCTTCGATCCGGCCAACCCCCGTTCGCTCATCTACCAACTCGGCGAGTTGGACCGCGACCTCACCCTCCTGCCCACCGAGGAAGGCGACGGACTGCCACGAACCGTGCACCTCTTTGTCCAGCGCGCGCACCACTACCTCCAAACGGAACTGCTCGACGCCGACAATCCGGAAACCGAAACCGCGCAACTCCACAAGCTCGCCGCCTTCGTCAAGAACCTTGAGGAAGAGTTGCCGGGCTTTACCGAAAAGCTCGGATGGGAATTCTTCACCCACGCCGACCCGACAAACACCTGACGACCGGCCGATGAAGTACGACATCCACCACCGGACGACCTACAACTACGAGGAGAACGTCTCCTACTCGCACCACCTCGCCCGGCTGCGGGCACCCCACGGATCGTCACGCTTCCTCATCGCCCCCAACCCGGACAACATCAGCCACTACCGGGACTATTTCGGGAATCCGACCACCTATTTCACCCTGACAACACCACACAAGTCGCTCGTCATCGACGCCTATACGACGATTTCTCTCGAGGAAAACGGGGCGGCCTCCGCGCAACTCGACCTCTCCCAGCCGTGGGAACTCGTCCGCGACACCCTGCGCAACTCGACCGCACCCGGCGATCTCGCAGCCGCCGAATTCACCTTTCCTTCACCGCTCTGCCCGGTCTCGGCCGCGCTTGCCGCCTACGCGGAGACGTCGTTTGCGCCCGGGAAGCCGATTCTCGAAGCGACGAAGGACCTCACGCAGCGGATTTTCCGCGACTTTGAATTCGATCCCAAGGCCACGACCGTTTCGACCCCTGTCCATGAGGTTCTCGAAAAGCGTGCCGGGGTCTGCCAGGATTTCGCACACCTGCAGACGGCCTGCCTGCGCTCGCTCGGTCTCGCGGTCCGCTACATCTCCGGATATCTCCGAACCGATCCCCCTCCCGGCAAACCCCGCCTCATCGGCGCCGATGCCTCGCACGCCTGGGTTTCTATTTATGTGCCGCACCTGGGGTGGACCGACTTCGACGCGACGAACAACGTCATCCCGAGCCTCAACCACGTTCCGATCGCAAAGGGCCGCGACTACCTCGACATCTCACCGGTGCGAGGAACCGTTTACGGCGGTGGCCGCCAGCAACTGGAAATCGGCGTGACCGTGACGCCGATGGAAGCGCAGCTCCATTAGGGGAAACGAGATTTCGAACGTCGAATCTACTCGGTCAGCGATTCCGCTGCCTTCTTCTCTGTCGCTTGCTTCTTTTCAGCCGCGGGTTTTTTCGCCTTCCCTGATTCCTTCACGGCGTCCTCGGACTTTTCCGCCGCTTTTTTCTTCTTCGCGGGGGCGTCAGCCTCTTCCACGGGCTCCTTTTTTTCCTTAGCGACCGGCTTCTTCTCCGGCGTGGGCTTCTCCTTCGCTGGCACTTCCTTCTTTTCCTTGTTGGGAGTCTCCACGGGTGCCGCAGGCTTGGGCTCTGGTTTCGGCTCCGGCTTTTCAACAGGCGCATCCTTTTTCCCCATAGCTGACTTCATCGGCGCGGGCTTGGATGGTTCCTCGGCTTCTTTCGGCGCTGGAGGCGTGGACTTTTCTTCTGCCTTCAGCGGATCGTCCTTCACGGGTGCCTTTTTTGCCTCGGGCTTCGGCTTCGGCGTTGGCGCGGGCTTGGGTTTCGGTGCGGACGCGGGTGCGATTTCTGGCGCACCGGGCTTGCCCGAGGCTTTCGGCAAGTAGCGCGGTATGAACGCGAACTTCTCCGCAATCGACACCGAGCCGTCGGCATTGGCATCGATCAGGGCGAAATGCGGCTGCAGATCGGCGGGCAATTCTTCGACCGAGAGGACATCGTCGCCGTTCTTGTCCAGTTCACTGAATGATTGACCGAAGGTGAAACCTGCGAACGAAAGAAAAAGAAAGATCGATTTTTTCATCTGGTAGCGGCCTTACCATACCACTCGATCAGAGTTTGTCGGACGCGATTTTGGTTTCGCCCCAACATTCAGCCCCCTCGATGGGCCGGGGCCGATCAACCGGCCTCCGGGTTGGCATCGAGCGCCGTCATCGCTTCCTCCACATCGTCTTCCCTCACCTGCACGCGCACACCCGAAGGCGTGTTGAACAAGTAGGGTGCGACACCCGCCGTTTCTGCGTCGGGGATAAAGGCGTTGATCCCCATCGAAGCCAGTTTGAGCCTCAGCATCTCCGCTTCCTGAAGGGTTCCGAAATTGGCAATCGTGACCATATCCTTCGTGTCCTTTCGCATCATGCTAAGCCTCCAAGGTGGAAAAACAAGAACTGCGGACCGGTGACCCGACATTGACGCCACAATGCCAGCCGAGGGCCTTTCCAAAGTATTGGGGTGAACTTCGCACAAATCGGATAGTCTGAACTTCATTTTGCAGGGAGTATTCTCCCGTGAGTTCATCCCAGGATCTCGGAAAACGGGAAAAGACCAAGGCCTCTCGCCGGGCCCAGGTCATGCGTGCGGTCAGGGAGATCGAGTCCCGGATCGCCGAACCGCTGGAGGTCGGGAAACTCGCTACCATTGCCGGAATGTCGAAATTCCACTTCCAGCGGGCCTTCCGGGCCGTCGTCGGGGAGACCGTCAACCAGCACATCGGCAGACTCCGCGCCGAACGAGCCGCCTCGTTTCTCAAGTATTCCTCGTGGCAAGTCGGAGACATCGCCCTCGCTTGCGGATTCAAGACTCAATCGAGCTTTGGTCGCTGTTTCCGGAAGATCTACGGCATGTCACCACAGGAGTTTCGAAAGGCCGAGGGAACGGTTCCCTTCCTCCGGGGCTACGTGCGGAGCCGTCCAGGACTGGAACTTGCACAAAATAGCGTTCCACAACCTACCGTGCGCATCAAGGATTGGCCCGAACTCCGCGCGATCTGCCTCCGCTACTACGGCCCTCTGGACGGCGGCTTCCAGCCTTGGCGGGAACTGCTCGCCTGGGCCAAGAAGGAGCTACCGACGCTCGAAAGTTCGCGCTTTTTCGGCATCTGGTTCGACGACTGGACGGGCCACGAAGAGCACTATCGCTACGAGTGCGCCATCGTCACTCCCAACAAGCTGACAAAGAACCCGCCTGAACCGTTCCATCTCCGGATAATTCCCGGAGGAAGAACAGCGGTTGCTGAAGCGCAAGGAAGGTGGCTTCATCATCAGTGTGAAGACCGAGCTCGGACGAACTTATCAACTCCAGTCCGTGGATGACCTCGGAGGATTCACAGACCTCGGACCCGCCTTAGCCGGTGATGACAACGTTCTCGACTTTGTCGATGCGACGGTTGGAACGAGGAAGTTTTATCGGATTCAAGTGATCAGGTAGATTCTTCCGTTGAGTTTGTAGAGTGGTCTCTAGCACATGATTTAGCCCTGTCCCGACAAGTAAACAAAAACTCAGTCTACTGTTAACGCACCGAATCAAATCCCGTTGAAAGAGGCACGGCTCTGTCTCAAAAAACCGGATTTGCCCTCCTCGAAAGTCATGATCCATCGTCCCTTCACCATTGTCTCTCTCGTGCTGTCGGCGCTGCTGGCGAATTCAACTCTCTCGGCGAATTCCGTGTCGCTCAATCAGCCGACCAAACTCCAGCCTTTTGCTCCCACCACCGTAGGAACGCTCAGCTCGACGGTTGCGGGAACATTCTCTACCGGAGTGGACGGGGTCTCCATCAATAGCACGACCAACGAGGTAACAATCGACCCTTTCGCCTTCAAACCCGCCGGTGCGCCCTTCATCGGGCCGACTCTTCTCGAGGACAACGGCAAGCCCCACATCGCCGTCACCTTCACCAAAACCAG